>DAOLSP010000008.1:0-1333 GCA_035419245.1 bacterium
GTCTGAATCATCTCCAGGGCGAATACTGGATTGCGACATACCCACCCCTTGTTATCCTTCCCGGGGCTGATGGCGAGTCTGAATCATCTCCAGGGCGAATACTGGATTGCGACACAAGGCCATCAATCATATCTGCAACGCCGAGCCGCAGCTGTCTGAATCATCTCCAGGGCGAATACTGGATTGCGACAGTCTTGAACCACTTATACCGTCTGGCGAACTCTTCTCGGTCTGAATCATCTCCAGGGCGAATACTGGATTGCGACCCTGTTCTTTGTTGTTCTTGCTCTTTTCTATGGCCCCCAAGGTCTGAATCATCTCCAGGGCGAATACTGGATTGCGACTCATGATCGCAATACCATCCCATTTGGACGAGCTCGCCTGTCTGAATCATCTCCAGGGCGAATACTGGATTGCGACAGTGCAATGCAACAAATTCATCGCTTGACATTGTCTTGTTATGTCTGAATCATCTCCAGGGCGAATACTGGATTGCGACATCATTTGAGTCAAACTCACAACAATAACCAAGATAGCCAGTCTGAATCATCTCCAGGGCGAATACTGGATTGCGACACTCCTTTTCGACCATCTCAACAGACAAAGTTTTCATTTCAAGTCTGAATCATCTCCAGGGCGAATACTGGATTGCGACCTTTTTGGAACGGGAATAGTAAATCATTTATATCAGATGTCTGAATCATCTCCAGGGCGAATACTGGATTGCGACGGCGTTGCAAATTCAGCTTGCGTCATACCTAATTTCTCCTGTCTGAATCATCTCCAGGGCGAATACTGGATTGCGACATCAGGATAAAGGGAATTTTCCTTGTCAGATAATTAGTCTGAATCATCTCCAGGGCGAATACTGGATTGCGACCGGGCACTACGGATTTCTGTTTTCATTGTACTTACTCCTTGTCTGAATCATCTCCAGGGCGAATACTGGATTGCGACACTACGACTATCATTAATAAGCTCATTTCGCACCTCCTTGTCTGAATCATCTCCAGGGCGAATACTGGATTGCGACCGAATGTGTTTGCCATTGTCAACACCTTTTTTATAGTCTGAATCATCTCCAGGGCGAATACTGGATTGCGACATGTTATGGAGATTTTTCTTGGTGCGCTGGGAAAGGTGCGTCTGAATCATCTCCAGGGCGAATACTGGATTGCGACAATGCGGGTGACAGTCTGAATGTGAATCCCAGTTTTTCAGGTCTGAATCATCTCCAGGGCGAATACTGGATTGCGACTCCTCTTCGTAGATCCTGACGGCTACTGACTTGATTTCGTCTGAATCATCTCCAGGGCGAATACTGGATTGCGAC
>DAOLSP010000008.1:1433-10390 GCA_035419245.1 bacterium
AGCGGCGACTTCACTACTGTCTGAATCATCTCCAGGGCGAATACTGGATTGCGACAATTTAAATTATAGTTTGGTGAATTTTTTTCAATTGTCACAGTGTCTGAATCATCTCCAGGGCGAATACTGGATTGCGACACTACCGCCGCGCATATTATAGCGGCGACTTCACTACTGTCTGAATCATCTCCAGGGCGAATACTGGATTGCGACCATATACCGCGAATGCCGAAACGCCAATTTGCGATATTGTCTGAATCATCTCCAGGGCGAATACTGGATTGCGACATAGTCGTCAGAGTGTATGAACAGCACCGTATCGGCGTGTCTGAATCATCTCCAGGGCGAATACTGGATTGCGACTCAGTTCAGTTGACATTCTCGGCCTCCATCGTCAAGTCTGAATCATCTCCAGGGCGAATACTGGATTGCGACCTAGCTCTTCGATCAACTCCTTTTCGACGGCCAGCACTCGTCTGAATCATCTCCAGGGCGAATACTGGATTGCGACCCCATATGCACCGCGTCGCGCTCGTGCTCGTTGTTCGATGCTGTCTGAATCATCTCCAGGGCGAATACTGGATTACGACCATCGCCTGTTTTCGCCTGAGCGATAGCGTCCTTTATAGCACGTCTAAATCATCTCCAGGGCGAATACTGGATTGCGACTTGACATGCAAAGCCCGCGCGACGTCGATAGGACGGTCTGAATCATCTCCAGGGCGAATACTGGATTGCGACTTCATCGGGCTCATATGCTGACTGGAGCCGGTCTATCAAATGTCTGAATCATCTCCAGGGCGAATACTGGATTGCGACTTACCCAGGTTAAAATAGCGCAAGCTGCTCCGGCCCTTCGGGTCTGAATCATCTCCAGGGCGAATACTGGATTGCGACAATTTTTTGCTGGGTTTCGGCGTTGGGTTTCTCGGCTGTCTGAATCATCTCCAGGGCGAATACTGGATTGCGACAAACTGGTAGTATATTTTCCATTATCTCTCCCTCCTGAAATGTCTGAATCATCTCCAGGGCGAATACTGGATTGCGACTCCAATTTCCACCCCTCTGGAGTACGGATTTCGTTAACCATTGTGTCTGAATCATCTCCAGGGCGAATACTGGATTGCGACACTTCAGCTTGCGGTCCAGCTCCGCGCGAATCATGAACGTCTGAATCATCTCCAGGGCGAATACTGGATTGCGACTTATTCGGCATACCGGAGATGTCCTCGGCCGAGAGGACATTGTCTGAATCATCTCCAGGGCGAATACTGGATTGCGACCACGAATTTTCTTTTGCAACCATAACGCCGGAAAAACTTGTCTGAATCATCTCCAGGGCGAACACCGGATTTCGACATTGTCGGCGTCTTTGCTCGTGACTATGAAAGCTGTAGTTTTACTTTTTAGATTTTAATGATTGTTGTGGACACACCGAAAAGTTCGTATATTATCCGAGCTATACGAATAAGCAACATTCTTCGATTCGAGAAAGAAGGTTGATTCTGTTCCAGCCGGGGCAGCATTGCGCGCATCCAGAATCGTATAGGCCCCGCCAAGGGCATAAATCCCGCTATTAATCTGTAGACATTGGTGCGGTGGAAACAGCATTGCTCAAATGATAAAACGGATTGCCCGGCTGATAAGAAAAGATTGAACTAAAAGCATAAAGTATTATGCAGCGGCTCTGTTCTTGCACAATTTTCGTCCCAGGGCCATCGCATCTTTTCCCAGCTCTTTTATCTCCACTCCATACAGCGGAGCCGATGACTGCAGCTTAACCCGAGGAGCCCCCATGAACCATTCCGCCATCCGCCTCGAACTCGAGGCCTCCCTGAGCCGCGAACTCTACGACGCTTTCGACGGCGCCATTATCGAGACCATCCTGCGTGAAGGCAAGGTGACTCAGGACCACGACGAGCTGAAATCCCTGCTCGAAGGCCACAGCTTCAAGATCACCGCCGCCCTCGCGCCGGACCTCCATCGCATCTGCGAGGAGGTCCGCGAGAAACTCGAGTTCACCGAGGAGGTCGAGTTCTTCGTCTCCAACGCACCGACCATCAACTGCTTTGCCTATCCCCGGCTCGAGGAGAGCCAAAGCCACAAGGTGATCATCAACTCGGCCCTGCTCGAACGCTTCGAGGACGATGAGCTGCGCTTCGTCATCGGCCACGAGATCGGCCACCTCATCAGCAAAAACGCCCAACTGCAAAAGATCCTCCAGTTCGTCTTTCCCGAGTTCGAACGTGCCCCCATCGTCTTCCAGAACAAGATCCAGCTCTGGGACAAGCTCGCCGAGCTGACCGCCGACCGCTATGGCTTCATCGCCGCCCCGAAACTCAACCAGTGCATCAACACCTTCATCAAACTCTCCTCCGGACTCAGCACCAGCCGCATTTCTTTCGATGCCATGGCCTACCTGGCGGAGATGGAGAAGGTCCTCGACTATTTCAAGTCCAATCCCTATGCCGTAGCATCGACCCATCCCATCAATCCGGTGCGCATTAAATGCCTGCAACTCTTCTCCGGGTCGGAGCTTTATAAAAGCCTGCCCGAGGGCAAGGAAGACAAAAAGCTGGCCGAGGCCATCCAGGAGCTGACCCGGATCCTCATGGTCACCGGCAGCTCGGAGCTCGACAAGCACCGCTCCTATTTCGTCGCCGCGGCCGGGATCATCGTCGCCGGTGCCGACAAGAACCTCAACCTGCAGGAGGTGGAGCAGATCATCACCGTGCTCGCCCGGTTTTCGATCTTTCCCAAGGAGTTTTTCGACCACATCCTCGCCCGGGGGGATGTCGGCAAGATCTTTGAGACCTCGGTCAAGGCGATTCTTTCGGAGAATCCGGCCGAGCGCTACGGCATGCTCGAGTACCTGATCGGCCTGGTCCTCTCCGATAACGAGATCATCAAGGCCGAGATCGACATGCTCTTCGATATCGGAGAGCATGTCTTCGGCCTCAGCCGCAAGGAGTTGGCTCAGATCATCGGCTCGGTGGTGCAAAAGAGTTTTATACCCAGGATTTTTAAGCTGCCGGAGGGGGAGGAGAGCGCGGTCTCGGCTTGAGACGCCTGCCCGGCGTGGACCTGAACACAGGGATGACAGATGGAACTGCAAGGAACTGATCTAATCAACCTTTTACTCGCCCTCCTCGCGGGGGGGCTGATCGGCGCGGAACGGGAGTTCCGCGACAAGGCGGCCGGTTTCCGCACTTTGATTCTGATCTGCGCCGGAGCGGCCCTCTTCACCATGCTCTCCAAAGGGTTCGGGAGCAGCGGTGATCCTGCGCGCATCGCCGCCGGGGTGGTTTCAGGTATCGGCTTTCTCGGCGCCGGGGTGATCCTGCGCGACCGCGGTCACATCGTCGGCCTGACCACCGCGGCGATCATCTGGATGACCGCCGCGGTCGGCATGGCCATCGGCGGCGGCCAGCTGCTGCTCGCCTTCGCCGCCCTGGCGCTAATCCTGACCGTGCTCTGGATTTTCCCCTTTTTCGAGCGCCGCATCGATCTGGTGCGCGAGACCCGCAATTACGAGATCATCCTGCCGCTCAAGCCGGAGAAGGTGGAGGATTTGGCGGCGGAATTTCATAAGGCCGGCTTGACCACTATCAGCCGGAAGATCGTCAAGGGCAGGGAGCATTTGCTCGTGCTGATCGAGGCTTATGGCGCCGAAAAAAGTTTTATCAAGCTCACCAGCCGGCTGATCGCGGATCAGGATGTGCACGAGTTCAAGTGCTGATTTGTTTCCCCAGAACAGACATCGTCAAGGAGTAACCACCGCGGCGCAGGTCGCGGATTCAGGAAGACGCCGTCGCCCGCCCGGTCTGTCCGGCACGTTTACAGGAAAGAATTCCGACGCTGATCCCTGATCCCGGACCACCTCCAGGTCATCAGCAAACCCCTAATTCAACCGCTTTTTAAGCGCAATCAACGCTTTGGCGTTGTGCACGTCCTGCTCATCCCGGAAAAGGAGAGTCAATCCGGTCAGCTTGCCGGATTTCAGCCCCTGCTGGTACTGCGCTTTGAACTCGTCGGCAATCCCGGACGCCATTACCTCCGGCTCCAGCCTGGCGTTGAAATAAAACGTGGTGCGAAAACTCCCCTCGACGATCGACAGCCAAAAGATCGTCTTTTTCTTCGTGGTCGCCTTCATCAGCCAGCTCTTGCCGTCGTTATAATAGCGCCATTCCGGTGTGATGTCGGGATGCTCCGTTTGGAGGTGATCAAAGAGGGAGACCCACAGCGGTTTGCTCTTGCCGATGTGGGAAAAGATGATCTTCTCGGAGGGATACTGCTCCGGATCGGATAGAAGCCTTGGTTCCATGGCTATTCTCCCAAGTACGAATTCATCGCTTTCTGCACAAAAGCCGGCGGGCCATTCAATGGACGCTGCCGGATGAGAACGGACCGGGTTTACAGCGTCTTGCGAACCCGGCGCTTGCTCCGGGCCGGATCGCTGGCCAGGATAAAGCCCGCCTTTTCGAAGAGGGAATCGGTGCCCGTCCAGGCAAAGGCGGAGATATAGGTGCCGTCGCGGTTGGGTTTGGCGGGATAGCCCTCAACGATGCGGGCGCCGCGTTTTTTCATCGCCTCCAGGGCTGCCGCGAGCAGGGCGTGGGCGATGCCGCGGTTGCGGTATGGCCGCGGCACATAGAAACAGGGGATCGACCAGACCGCCTCCGCATCCTCGCATTGGTAGGACCGGGTGCGGTCCAGAAGGGGGAAGGAACGCCGCGGCCCAAAAGTGCACCAGCCGGCGGGAATGCCCTCCGCAAAGGCGAGGATGCCAAGGACGGTGCCCGCTGCAATGCCGCGGCGGAGCCGTTCTTTGGCCGCACCTCCCTTGATCTCCTCCCAATTTTCGCCCCTTTCGAGGCGCCAGGCCTGGCACCAGCAGCCCCCGCAGGCGCCGCGTTCGCCGAACAACGCCTCAATCTGCGGCCAGTGTGCTGCAGTGACCTCTTCTGTGGTGATCATGAGCAGCCTCCGGCTGTAATCTGTACGTTCTTCTGCCATCGATCCGCCTCAGTAGCCGCTCCCCGGCGGCGGCTGCATGTGCTCCACCCCCACCTCCTCGATCACATCGCGATAGGTGCGCAGGCGGATCTTTTTCTCACGCAGTACCTTGGCCGTCCTGGGTGCGCAGAGGGCGCGCAGCTCACCCTGGCGATAGCGGCTCATCTCCTTCAGACCGAATGTATTCAGGTCGATGAGGGCGCCCATCTCGGCGGTCTCCAGACCGATATGAAAGACCCCCAGATAACGGCCGCCCGGCTCGAGCCGTTTGAGGATCGCCGTCAGACTGTCGCTCTTGCTCTCCGGCCGGACGCTGTAGATGCTCGGGGCATCCACCTCGCCGAAATAGCGCGAGATGCCCAGCTTGTATTCCCTGGCGAGTTTTTCGACGATGGCACGCCATTCGGGCGTCGAGACCGCTGCCCCCATATGATAGTCGACGTAATCGATGCGCAGCCCGGAGTGGAGGCCGCGCTCGATCTGGGCGCGCAGCTCGCGCTCCACCTCCTCGAGTTTGGGCTGATGCGCCATCAGCCGGTCGCGCGAGGGGAAGAAAAAACCACAGCTGTCGACGAGGCTCGGCACCGCAGCGCTGCCGAGCACCGGTCCCCAGCGGTAGTTCTTCCATTCGGCATTGAGGGTGAGGTGGACGCCGACGGCGATCTCCGGATGGGCCTTGAGGATGTCGACGCCCTCCTGATACCAGGGGCAGACGAACATGACCGAAGCAGAGAAGGGAATTTTACGGGCGATGAACTGCTGCACCGCGGTGTTGACGGTGTGGCACATGCCGATGTCGTCACAGCGGATCATCAGCTCGACCCGGGATTCAACTGCCGACTGGCCATGCAAAGCCGCTGCGGCCAGCAGGAGAATCAGAAGTGACGAGGCGATTTTCATGAGAGGGTCCCTGGCGTTTGGTTAATAAGTTCAGGATCGAGGAGGGCATGCGTGCAGCCATTTCTTGGTGCGGCTGGCCCGGCCCTAGCGGTCGCGGACGTTGTTCCCAAGTGGCAGCATGGATCAGTTGAGTTCTTTTTCAAAGGTAAGGGATATAGTTCTTAATGTCAAATGGTTTTGCGGATAGCGTCCAGCTTTTACTCCCTCCCCTAATTTCATGCGGGTGCCCACAGAACCAGCTCGCTTCATGGTTGAAGGAGGAGTAACAGATTATTGGGAACCGCCTCTCGGGGATATGGAGCGGGCCCCAAAATAATCCTCTCCACGCATGAATGAAGTGTGATCGGTTGGCAGGGAAGGCGAGGCAAAATCGTCTTGCTCCCGTCCGCCAGATAAGCTCGTTTGCAGGCAAGGCGCGGACTCGCAAATTTTGATCTACTGCGGCCATGATTACTGGCTGTTTGATCTGTACCCATCTGATTGCGGCAGAATGTTGTTAACCCGGAATTATCAGCCGCCGCATGACACCAACTATTGTCCGGGGAATCATATCCAGGGTATCTACCATTTTACCTTTTAATAAAACAAAAGAGCTTTCGTTGAAACGAAAGCTCTTTTGTGTGCTGATGCCGGCTCAATGCCGATACCGGCTCAATGAGGCAATGGAAATAGTATCTTACCTCCAAAGTCTGGTGATGAATACGTCATTTGATCAAAATCATTTTTTTGACTGAGGTAAAGCTCTGGAATGAACTGTTCTCGGGAATCGCACTCAATTTGTAAAAGTAGATCCCGCTGACAGTGCTGGAATTCCATCTTACCTGATATGAGCCAGCCTGTTGAGCTTTATTTACGAGGCTCTCAATCAGTTGCCCATTCGAGTTATAGATCTCCAGTCTGACCTGACTGTTGAAAGGGAGCGCATACGCAATGGTCGTTTCGGGATTAAAGGGATTGGGATAATTCTGCATGAGTGTGCATGTTTCCGGGAGTGAGGAAATTTTGTTGGTCACATTTGTCAAGCCGAAGGATTGCATGGCGCTGAGTCCATTAATCTCAAATATAGCGCTTGAAGTGACCAGACCATTCAGCGATCCAAGTGGGTCGTAGATTGGCTTGATATTTAGTACTTCTCCAGTGGATTGTTTCCAAATCTTCCATCTCAAGGAATCACCAGCAAGAAAACCGTCCTTTGCAGGGGTGGTTGGATCATCGGCAGCCGCTGCAACGGCAATATTGTTGATCCCGTCCCAATATTCATAGCCGGCGCAGGTCTGCACTCCGGTGGAATCATAAAATACTCCAACCGCATCTCCCGGCTCAAGCTTCACAGTAGAAGCCACGGTCTGATACACCGACAACGGGATGATGATGGTGTGCGATGAACCGGTTATTGTGTTGCGCCATGGGCAGATAAAATTGGCCATAATACCTGCTGTACCATTTTCCGGCTGAGATAGCACTTTTTCTGCACGTGTTGCAGTAGCACTATTAGCCGGATAGGAAAAAGTCCTTGCCTGAGACAGCTTGATTTGATATGCTTGCCCCGGCTTTAGCGTATTGATCTGATTGATATTTACCGAAGGCAAGTATGTTTTGCCATCCTGGTCCTTGACGATGATGATGACATCCTTGATTGACGCAAATGCAGAGGCTACAGGCATCTCACCGGAACGAAGATAAGGCAGGATGCTCCATCCTGATGCAAGCGAAATGGGCGTGTCTTCGGGTTTTAACATCCGCCCCTTTATAGTGAATGTGCCAGCTTTGTTAAATTTGGCTTGATACCCCTGCGTTGGGATCCAATTGCCGATCTGATTGATGCTCTGAGAAGGAATATATGATTTTTGCATTCCATTTTTCAGTAGAACGAGATCTATCCTGCATGGTGCAAAGATGGAATCAAGATTGGCTGACCTGGGCTCCACATATGCAGAGAGGAGATTCCAGCCACTCCGGTACGGGATTTGCTGGATACTCATTGAATTACCCATCAATCCTGATAAGGCAGACAATCCGTTGGCAGTAAATGTATCCAGTGAGTATACCATTCCTCCCAATGCTCCGACAGATAGATATTGTGCATTGGCATCAAAGGTCCGGGAATCCGACTTGCGCCAGATTTTCCACTGAAATTTCTCACCTTCAGAGAAGCCATCTTTCACTGGTGTTGTGGCATCATTGCCAGCCGCTGAGATTGCAATATTGCCCTGACCTGTCCACACATCAAATCCTGCGCACGCAGCTGTCCCGCTTGAATCATAGAACACCCCGATAATATCGCCATTGCCCAATGACAGGCCATCAATGGTGGGGTTTGCATCCAGAGGAATGATAACCGAATGGCTTATGCCTGTATTGGGACGATACCAGGGGCTGACCTCAGCATTAACGGTTGAAAAGCTGAATGGTGTTGACCACGTGCTCACCCCGGCACTGTTGGTGGCGTTGACGCGCCAGTAGTAGGTGGTGTTGTAAGAGAGATTGATAGAATAAGAGGCGCCGGAGATGCCGCTCTGATTGACAACCAGATTCGAGAAGCTGAGGTTTGTGGAGATCTGCAAGGCGTACGTTGCAGCCCGAGGTGATGCATTCCAACTCACCATTGACGTGATATTAATGCCGCTGGCCCCGTTGGCAGGCGAGCTCAAGACAGGGGGATCGGGAATTTGCAAGGGCTCGGCCATAGTGGTAAAACTTCTGGAAGACCAGCTGCTGGTGCCGCTGCTGTTGGTGGCGTTGACGCGCCAGTAATAGGTGGTGCTGTAAGACAGACTGACAGAATAAGAGGTGCTGGAGATGCTACTCTGGTTGACGACCAGATTCGAGAAGCTGGAGTTTGTGGAGATCTGCAAGGCGTACGTTGCAGCCAGGGGTGACGTATTCCAACTCACCATTGATGTGATATTGATGCCGCTGGCCCCGTTGGCAGGCGAGCTCAAGACAGGAGGATCGGGGATTTGCAAGGGCTCGGCCATAGTGGTAAAACTTCTGGAAGACCAGCTGCTGGTGCCGCTGCTGTTGGTGGCGTTGACGCGCCAGTA
>DAOLSP010000008.1:10490-14200 GCA_035419245.1 bacterium
CACTGACATTGGAGCCATCCGCCGGAGAGGTTGGTTCCGGTACAGTAACGGGTTCGGTTACTGTGATGGTGAGCTTGCGCATAAACCTGGCACCATCAGTGAAATCTAGGGCCATCCAAACATCATAGTTACCGGCAGCAGTGGCAGCCGGGATATTGAATTCGGCTGTGTAGGTATGATTTGAATTAGAACGGACCATATGATCATACCACCCATTGGCGATTTCACCGTTATAAAAGGATGGATCCGAGTCCTCAAATGTGCTGCTATTTCGCGTGCCAACAAAAGAAATTCTTGTACCTGCATTACCTGCTACAGTCGTATTTGCGTAAATGACGTAATTAGGACTGCTATAGCCAAAACTGACATACGCTCCTGCAGTGTCAAAATATTCACAATAAACGATATTGCTGCCGGAAAAAAGGGTATAATCTTCCCTGTAAACTTTGACGACAGTATCGCTATTTTTTTGTATAACAATATAATTTTGCGAACTATTGACGCCAACTAGCTTCCAAGTTGCTCCATTAAACGAATGGGTTGCACCAATTTCCATTCGGACGAAGCCTTCTCCACCGGGAACAAGATATTCCTGTGATAAAGATGCACCAGCCAACAGAAGAATGATAAAAAAGCCCAGCATAATGTTGATGTTTCGAGTTAACATACTTCCTCCCCTGCCTTGGATTCTTTTTGTTTATTTGATCCACGTACGGTAGTCGCCAGACTTCATCGCAAGGTTAGTTTAGCTTTCTCCTTTTTGCGCCAAGAATGGCATCGCGCCAGTTTCCCCTATCAAAGATCTTCATCCAAAGGTTGGTTTTGTTGTCTCCTTTTTACGTGATGATATGAGTGGTCGCCGTAATGGTCTATCTATACCTGATTGACTATATATAGATACAGCTAGCACGTGTTCAGAAAAAATCGTTATTAATTGGTTATTATTCGTTAAAAACAACTAATACGGAGGGAAGAGGATTTAATCTTATTTTGTGAGAAGGGTATTCATCATTTACCATAAAAACAGCTAATATATTAAAATATCAAAAAATTATAGCTACTGGTCTTGGTTTTGAATAATGGCACTGTTGTAACGGTGCTATAGGAGCGAAATGAATTCAGCGTGATTCAGCATTTGGAGAAGCAACCCAGGGCGGCAACTATTCACAGCTAGACGGCTTCATTTATGATCATATCTTTTGGGATGCGATGTCATTATCAGACGCATGAGCAGGTTTGCGTAGACTTTTGTGGTGCAGGCACTCTATGCGAACCACAATATCCATAAAAGAGTATAAAAAAAATTTATCTTCTCACGAGGCGGCTTATCAAGCACACCAATCCTGTCTTATGACGGAAATCGCCCGCATTCTGATGCGGCCAGGTTTAATGCATCTGACCGTGATATGGAGGGGGGGGAGGGCTATAAGTTTTTTGCGCACCCGGCGGTACGCGGTTATGGGGAGGGGCCGCAGCATCATACACACCAGGCGACGCACAATAGGGTGCATCTGACAGCAGGTTGCGCTTTCGGCGCACTTCTGAGGCAGCGTTCTAGATCGTTCAGTGGACCAGGCGCTTGCTCCGCGCCGGGTCGCCGGGCACATCAATTCCCGTCTTTGCATAAAGCGGCTCTCTGCCGGTCAATGTAAAGAAGGTGATGTGGTTTCTGTCGTGATTGGACATGGCCGAATAACCTTCGCTTATCCGGGCGTCACGCTCGATCTAGGCGCGGAACTCGTGCTCCATCTAGTCGAGTCGCGGCGAATTGGCCATCAACAGGGTGCAGGAAGAGATGTGCGCAGCAGGTTTTGGGGTGGTCTCAGGAAGCCGAGGGCCCGGTCTCTCTGCGGGAATGCTCATGCGCAGTTGATATATCCTTCAAGCTTAGAGAAGTAAACCGATCCGGGATTTCGATGCCCGGATCGGCCGGACAATGGAGTCAGGATATCTCCCTTGCAGCATAAGGATTAGATCAGGGTAAAGTCCGGGTGATCACCAGCATGGAGGTCCAGCGCAATGGTCGTTGAACAGCCGGCCAGACGGTTGATGGCCGCCAGATAATAGTCGGAAAAATCAGCCTCACCCTTTTGCCAGGACTGCAGTGCGCTGCGCGCAGCATCGGGATGTTCCAAGGCCAACTCCCGGGTATTCAGGAGTTGTTCAATAACGGCCAGAATGAGCGGCTTCGGGTATTTATAGGCCCGCTTCAGCACCCATACCAGCTTACAGAGCACAATCGCATTGACATATCCCGGAGAATCCGGGCTCAGCGCCGTGGTAAGGGACTGTCCGGCGCGCGCAGACTGGTCGGGATCATCCTGGACGATAAAGCGCACGAGAACGTTGGTGTCGATGCCAACCATTTATTCCCCTTCAATGGCCGCTTGCATTTCTTCGAGGCTCAGCGGCGCGTCAGGCGGGGGTACCATGGCTTTGAGCTTCAGGATTGAATCCGCCACCGGCATGAGCCGGATGCCGCCATCGTCCTCAATGACAAAGTCTACCAAATCGCCCGGCTGCAGATTGAGTTTTTCCCGCACCGGTTTCGATATAGTGACCTGGCCTTTCGAGGTTATTGTCGTCACCATGTGAATGCCCTCATATACATGGCCATATTCCTTACATAAAGTAAGGAATATGGCCATTCCTGTCAAGTGTTTTCAAGACGGCGCGTCGGTGCCTGCGTCGTGGAAGCGTACCCCTTCCACCATTCCGGTTACGGCCAGATCAACCAGAGAAAAAAGCTGGTGGTGAGGGGCACAGAGAGATTGTCCGTGCCTGCAGGGGAGAGGGCCTCCGCCACCGTGGCGACGGTCGCGCCCAAAATGGTCATGAGCAGCCGGTCGGTGAGACCGATGGCCGGACTGAACGGGGAGAGCCGGGAGTCGGGGAGCCAGGTCAGGGTCAGCCAGATCACCACCAGGCTGACCACGGCCATCGTTGCGCTGCCGAGCCAGGAACGGGTGTGGCCAAAGGCCTGGTACTTTTTTTTGCCCCAGGGCTCTCCGACCAGGCTGGCAAAGGCATCGCCCCAGGTCATGGCCATGATGCCGGCAATGCCGACCGGGACCGGATCCATCAGGCCGGCGGGGCGCCAAAAAGCCAGGAATATCAAGGTGATGGAGATGGCGAAGTAGACCGTGCCGGGTGTGGAGCTCTCGGTGTCCATTTGCGCAAAGGTCTGACGGCGGTAAAACAGGTAATTGAGCAGGATAAAGGTTGCGAAGGGGATGATCCCCCAGCGCAGTTCATCGAAGAAATAGAGGATTCCCCAAACCCACATTCCGGCGCCGATATGGATGATCTTGCGGGAGACATTCTGCGGCCAGTTCAGGGCACGGCCGAGCGATTCGGTGATGCCGAGCAGGCCGAAGGCATAGAGATACGAGAGAATCATGCCGATGATTTCAAACCTGGACATAGTGCGAGCTCCCTTTGAACGCGGTTCGAGAAGCGGTTGGCAGCGGTCTCTATGTTTATGTAACCGGGATGGACCTGGTTTTTATTGCATAGAGTGGCGAAAAACGGCCGGCTGGAAGCGAGAAGGGGGCTCGTTCACCTGGGCGGGATACGGCAAGTGCGAGAGGGGGGAGGAGCCGGGCTGCGGGTGCGCGGGCAGGCGAATAATGCTCTCACGAGCTGCCGGCGCCCGCCGGGCTGCGGGTGGCCGCGCAAGCGACAGGCTCCTGGCCAGGCGACAGGTGCCC
>DAOLSP010000008.1:14300-147029 GCA_035419245.1 bacterium
TGAGCGTCAGGCGGCGCGCTCCGTGCCGTACCATTTCCCGCAAAGATTTCCCTTGCTTTTCACTCCCCGCTTTGCTTATTTATGTTAAATATCCCGCCGCGTGCCCAAACAAGGAAGCCGTCCATGCTCCTGATCGCCAGCTCCTTCATCCCGGCCCTCTTCATCGCCGTCTTTTTCTATGCCATGGACAAGCACAAGGAGCCGCTCTATTACGTGGTGCGCGCATTCGCCGCGGGCATGTTCTCCATCCTGCTGGTGGTTCTGCTCTATATGATTCTTCCCCGGATCGAACTGATCCACGGGCCGGACCGCAACGCCCTCATCGATTCTTTTTACAATGCCGCCTTCAAGGAGGAACTGGCCAAGTTCGCCTTGCTGATGCTCTGCACCTACCGTGCACGCCATTTCGATGAATGGTACGACGGCATCCTCTACGGTGTGCTCGTCGGCCTGGGCTTCGCCTTCATCGAGAACATCAAATACTTTTACCGGTTCTATGATGATAACGGCTGGTACGTGATCGTCGGCCGGACGATCTTTTCGATGCCCCTGCATGCTTTGTTAGGCGGCACCATGGGCTATTTCGTCGGTAAATCCCGATTCACCCAGGGACCGGACCGGCTGCAGTGGCTGTGCCTCGCTTTTATCATCCCGGTGCTGGTGCATGGCCTTTTCAATTTCTCGCTGACGGTGCTGGTGATCGATCTCAAATGGCTCATTCTTCCGATCGTTTTTTTCCTCTGGATCCGCGTACTCACGTTTAGAAAAGTAACCCAGTCCGGCGCTTCCCCCGGCTGACGAGGCGGTTCACTAACCGAAATCATTCAAGGAGGTTCCCATGGCCGGCTTCGTGATCATGCTCCTTTTCATGGCCTTTATCGCACTGATGATCCTGCGCAGGAATCCTGCAACGGCGGGCGCGGCCAACGCCGCCGTCGGCAAGGCCAAACGATTGGGCGTCCCGGCTGTCGTGCTGCTCATCGCTCTGCTGCTGGTCTCGCAGTCGGTGGTGGTGATCCAGGCGGGCACTGCGGGAGTGGTCAAGCGCTTCGGCGCCGTCGAGGGGGAGATGGGGCCCGGGCTCCATTTCATCCTCCCTCTGATCGATCATGTCGTGGTCTTTCCGACGATCAAAAAGACCTATGAGGCTTCGGATATTCCGGAACAGAGCCAGGCCGATTATCCCGACATCATCATCTCGGCCCTGACCTCCGACGGTCAGCAGATCAAGGTGGGGATTACCGCCCGGTTCATGATTCAGCCGGGCAAGGCCGCCTGGATTCTGCAGAATCTCGGCACCGAGCGCGACTATGTCGAAAAGGTCGTCAAGACGGAAATCCGCGGCTCGGGCCGGCGCGTGCCCACCCGCTTCGCCGCCTATGACCTCTACACCAAAAAAAGCTACGAAGCCCAGCAAGCCCTTTTCGACGAGATCGCTCCCAAGTTCCAGGCCAATGGCCTCATCCTCGACGAACTGGTGCTGCGCAACATTACCTTCACCGATGAGTACGCCCGCACCCTCGAGGAGAAGCAGATCGCCCTGGAGAATATCTCCACCGAGCGCAACAAGATGGAGCAGGAAAAGATGCGCAAGGAGCAAAAGATCATCGCCGCCGAGGGGGATGCCCGCAGCATCGAGATCCGCCAGGCCGCGCTGACCAAGAATCCGACCATCATCCAGTGGGAGTTCGTCCAGAAACTGGCGCCGAACATTCAGTGGGGCATCCTCCCGCAGGGCGCGGTGCCGATGCTCAACATGCAGGGCTTTGGCGCCAAACCGTAACTCGTGCACTCTTCATTCGAGGTATTGTCATGGTCAATGAAAAGATCGAACAGGCGTTCGGCATTATGCAGGAGCAGGGGGTGGATCTCTGGCTCACCTTCGTCCACGAGACCGGCACCGCTCCCGATCCAGTGCTCGACCTCCTCGCCGGGGTTCATGTCGTCTGGCCCTCCGCCTTCATCCTCACCGCCTCCGGCAAGGCCCTGGCCATCGTCGGCAGCCTCGACGTGCACGGGGTACAGGATGCTGCCCCGCGCTATGAGGTCATCGGATACCGCGATTCGATTGCCGAGCCGCTCCTGAAGGTGCTCGACGAATTGCAGCCCGGCCGCATCGCCATCAACTACTCCACCAACGACATCATGGCCGACGGACTGTCGCATGGCCTCTATCTGATCCTGACCGATTATATCAAGGGGACGCCCTGGGCGAAGCGGCTGATTTCGAGCGAGGGGCTGGTGGCCGCGCTGCGCGGACGGAAATCTCCCTCCGAACTCAGCCGCATCAAGTCGGCGATCCGCGAGACCCTCGACATCTATGAGCGGGTGACCGCCCATGTGCGGGTGGGCATGAGCGAGCAGGAGGTGGCTGCTTTCATCACCGACAGGATGGAGGGAAGGGGGCTCACACCCGCCTGGGAGGCCGACCATTGCCCCTCGGTCTTCACCGGTCCCGATACCGCCGGGGCCCACGCCGGTCCGACGGCGCGCCGGATCGCGCCCGGCCACATTATGAACACCGATTTCGGCGTGCGTTATGAGGGGTATGTCTCCGACCTGCAGCGCACCTGGTATTTCCTGCGGCCGGGCGAGCATCAGGCGCCGCCGGAGGTACAGAAGGGTTTCGACACCATCTATGGCGCCATTCAGGCCGCGGCCGCGGCGCTCAAGCCGGGTGTGGAAGGATGGACGGTCGACCAGGCGGCGCGGCAATATATTGTCAACGCCGGTTATGAGGAGTTTCCGCACGCCCTCGGCCATCAGGTCGGCCGCAGCGCCCACGACGGCGCCGGACTGCTCTGTCCCGTTTGGGACCGTTACAAGAAGCTTCCCTTTCTCAAGGTGGAGGCTGGACAGGTTTACACCCTCGAGCCACGGCTGACGGTGCCGGGCCATGGTGTGGTGACCATCGAGGAGATGGTAGTAGTGTCGGGGAGCGGCTGCGAATTTCTCTCCACGCCGCAGACCGCACTCTGGGTGGTTTAGCGTACGTTGCGCCGCTGCGGGCGGTGGCGGACCCCATACCTTGATGATGAAGGGGCTTGCCCTTCTGCAGAAACACCCCGGCGGCCTGGCCGCCGGGGTGTTTTTATTGCCAGATCGGGGAAATAATTCTGCATTTTCGCTGCAAATCCTCTATTCTTATACAAGTAAATCCCTTTCCTGGCATCCCTTGAAGCCATCCTTTGGAGGTAGTGGCACCATGAAGCGCTGTGCAGCCCTTACCCTTTATGCCCTGTCGATCCTGACAAGTCCCCTGGCCCTCCACGCCCAGGAGGCGCCTCTTGCCGCGGCCGCCGATTCCGCCGCCTTCGCCCTGCAGAAGGGCGCCGCCACGACCGCGCCGGTTGTCGCCTACCAGGGTTTTCTCACCGACAATAACGGTAATCCGGTGACCGGAACACTTCCGGCTCAGATCAGCATCTGGTCTGAGCCGCTCCTCGGGACCAAGCTCTGGCAGGAGGATCACAATCTCGATGTCTATCAGGGTTATTTCACCGCCGAGCTGGGACGCACCATCGAGCTGCCGCGCACAGTCTTTGAAGGCGCCGCGCGCTGGATCCAACTGAGCATCAGCGGCGAAACCCTGACCCCGCGCAAGGAGCTGCTCAACGTCCCCTTCAGCCTCTATGCCGCTAATGCCGGCGCCCTCGGCCAGATCCCAGCCGATCAGTTCTACACCAAGGGGCAGGCCAATGAAGCCGCCAGCAACCAGATCGATGCCGCCAAACTCGGCGGCAAAAAAGCCGCCGACTTTTACGACCGCTATCAGCTCGACGCCGGCTACGTGCCGCGCGGCGGCGTCAACAGCGTCACCGGCGAGATGATCGTCGACGGCTCGATCCAGCGTGCGGACATCGGTTTTGCACTCGGGAGCGGTACCATCACCGCGGTCGCCCCCGGCAGCGGCCTGAGCGGCGGCGGCACCAGCGGCAGTGTCGCACTCGCCCTGGCGCCGGAGTACATGAGTGGCCAGGCCTATGACGCCCGCTTCGTCCGCCGCGACGAAGCCGCTTCGGTGGGCAATGCGATGCTGCGTGACGGCAGCGTTACCTCCGCCAAGATCGCTGACAATTCGATCCAGGCGGCGGATCTGGGCTTCCCCGTCGGCACCGTTACCGCTGTCGTGGCGGGCGCGGGCCTCAGCGGCGGCGGCACCAGCGGTCCGGTCACCCTGGGCCTGAACAGCAACTATCAGAGCGGCACCGCCTTCGACAGCCGCTTCGTGCGCAAGGGCGAGGAGGCCGTGATCACCAGCGCCATGATCAAGGACGGCGAGATCACCGGCGCCGACGTCAAGAATAACTCGCTCACCCAGGAGGATCTCGCCTTCAATATCGGCGATATCACCGCCGTCCAGGCCGCTAACGGCCTCACCGGCGGCGGCCTGGTCGGCGATGTGACCCTGCAACTCGAGCCGGCCTACCGCGACGGCTCCGCCTACGACAGCCGATTTGTGCAGAAGGGCCAGCTCGGCGCGATCACCGGCGGCATGATCCTTGACGGGACCATCGAACCGCGCGATCTCGCTTTCGCGGCGGGCGACATCACCAGTGTCACCGGTATGAGCGGGATCACTACAACCACATCCGGCCTGAGCGGCGATGTCGTCTTGCGCCTGGATGACAATTACATCTCCGGGGCGGCTTATGACGGCCGTTTCCTCAACAAAAACCTCATCGGCGGCGTCACCAGCCAAATGATCGCCGACCTCGGTGTCCAGCCCGGCGACCTGGCGGACAACATCATACAGCCGCGTCATTTCGGCAATACCTTCACCATGAGCAAGACCTACACGGGCGGGCCGGTCTTCAGCGTCGCCAATTTGGCCTCCGTCAACAGCTGGGGCCTGGAGGGGAGCGGCCTCACTGGCGGGGTGCGCGGCGCCAGCGCGACCGGGACCGGCGTTCTGGGCGTCGGTGCGCTCTACGGCGTACATGCCCGGCTCGAAGGACCAACAACCGCCAACAGTTATGCCCTTTTCGTCGAAGGGCGCGCGTTCTGCACCAACGGCGGCTGGGGCGACGTGGCGGAGAACCTCAAAAGCCGCGAATCCCTCACGGCGGGCGACGTCGTGGTCATCGATCCCTCCGGCACCCATCAGCTGATGCGCTGCCGTACCGCGTACGATACCCGGGCAGCGGGGATCATCTCGACCAATCCGACCCTGGTCGTCGGCACCCTGGTGAACAGCGGCGGCTATCCTCTGGCCCTGAGCGGTGTCGTGCCGTGCAAGGTGTCTGCCGCCAACGGCGCCATCCGTCCCGGCGACCTGCTGACCACCTCGGATCTGGCCGGCCATGCGATGAAGGCCGCCGAGATCCGCCCGGGAACGATCGTGGGCAAGGCGCTGGAGGGGCTGGCTTCGGGCACCGGAGTCATCCAGGTCCTGGCGACGCTGCAATAAGCCGGAAGGGAAATGAACGCGAGCTTGTCTGGGCTCTGGCTCCCGCCCGGCGCGCAGCTCCGGCTCCCGCCGGCTGCTGGGCTCGACTGCTTTGTTGAAGGAGTGATATGAAACACCCGATCTGCCTGATCATTCTGATGGCCGCGCCGCTGCTGCTGCAGGCCGGTCCCTATACCCTGAAACGCGACGGCTTTGTCAGTGCCGGCGGACGGGTGGCCTCTACCCGCTATGCTGCAGTCACCGCCGCGGGGCGGCCGACCTTCAGCGGCATGGAGAGTCCGGGATTCAGCGTGGGCCCCGTGACCGCTGTCGCGCTTCCGCCGGGTCCGGTGCCCGCCTCCTTTGCGCTGGCCCAGAACTATCCCAATCCATTCAACCAGTCGACCACCCTGAGCTGGCAGCTGCCGGTGGCTGCTGAGGTCCGCATTACGCTCTACTCCTTGCGGGGAGAGGAGGTGGCGCTGCTCTACGCCGGCCGCCAACCCGCCGGTCTCTACCGTCTGAGTTGGACCGGGAACGACGCGGCGGGGCATCCGCTGCCGAGCGGTCTCTACTTCGTCCATTTTACAGCCGGCGGCCGCCGCCAGGTCGTCAAGGTGACCCTGGTCCGATGAACGGAGCTTGCATGCTGGTCGAAACCCTTATTACCGGGCCCCTCGAGGAAAATTGCCACATCGCCATCGAACCGGATAGCCGGGAGGCTGCTATCATCGATCCCGGAGAGAATGCCACAGAGATTCTTGCAGCGGTCGAGTCAAGGGGGGTGATCGTCCGGCATATCCTGCTGACTCATGCCCATTTCGACCATATTGGCGCGGTTGCGGCGGTGCAGACGGCCACGGGGGCGAAGGTCTTGCTGCACCGGGCGGAAGCGCCCAACCTCGAGCGGGCCGCGCTCCAGTCCGCTTTCTTCGGCTTTCCGCCGCCGGAGCCCTTCGCCGTCGACACCTGGCTGGAGGGGGGGGAGGTCATGGCCATCGGCACGCAGCGGCTGCAGGTGCTCTTCACACCGGGGCATTCGCCCGGCGGCTGCTGTTTTTACAGCGCCAGCCAGCTCTTCTCAGGGGATGTGCTCTTCCGCCAATCCATCGGCCGCAGCGATCTGCCCGGCGGTGACGCCGCGCAGCTGCTGCATTCCATCCACACCCTCCTTTTCCTCCTTCCGGATGAGACGGTGGTCCACCCGGGGCATGGGGAGTCGACTACCCTTGCCCTAGAGAAACAATCCAATCCCTTTATACGCCAGTAATTGGGTCTGCGCCCGGCTGGGTGCGAGAGCTCAACCGGGTTGACGCGAGTGTTTTATCGGGTCGGCGCGAAAGCCTGGCCGCGTGGGGCGGCCTGCGGTGCGCCGCGGCCGCACGGGAAAATCTCCTTGCAAGTTAGCCCAAAAATGGTTAAACTGAAGCGCGAAAATGGGCGCCGTGGTGGACTGCTCCTGCTGCGGCGCGGATTAAAACATGGAGGTACTATGGCGGAACCCATCGGACTCGAACACGCGGTCGTCGTGGTTCGTGAAGATGAGTGCAAGGGCTGCGGCCTCTGCATCGAAGCCTGTCCCGAGGGAGTCTTGTTTGAAGAAAAACACCTGAATCACCTGGGTTACCATCCCACCGCATACAAGGGTGAGGGATGCACCGGCTGCAGCATCTGTTTCTATCAATGCCCCGAGCCGGGCGCCATCACCATCTACAAGAAGGGGTATGTCGGCGAGGAGGTGCGGTGATATGGCCAAACAACTGATCAAGGGGAACGAAGCGGTGGTCAAAGGGGCCATTCTGGCCGGCTGCCGCTTTTATTTTGGCTATCCCATCACCCCCGCCTCCGAGGTAGCCGAGGCGGCGGCCTACTACATGCCCAAGGTGGGCGGCACCTTCATTCAGGCCGAGAGCGAAGTGGCGGCGATCAACATGGTCTACGGCGCGGCCTCGGCCAATGTCCGGGTCATGACGGCCTCTTCCTCGCCCGGCATCAGCCTGAAGATGGAGGGCCTCTCCTATTGCGCCGGGGCGGAACTGCCTTTCGTCCTGGTCGATGTCATGCGCGCCGGCCCCGGGCTTGGCAATATCGCCCCGGAGCAGGGCGATTACAACCAGATCATCAAGGGCGGTGGCCACGGCAATTACAAGGTGATCGCCCTGGCGCCCAACAGCGCCCAGGAGATGTGCGATCTCACCATACTCGCCTTCGACCTGGCCGACCGTTACCGGATTCCCGCCGTGCTTCTGGCCGACGGTTTTATCGGTCAGATGGAAGAGCCGGTCGAGTTTCCCGAAGCGCGGACCGCCTTGCCGGAGAAGCCCTGGGCTCTTCATGGCGAGGCGGCCGATGAAAATCGTCTCATCACCTCCATCAACCTCGAGCCGGAGTTGCTCGAGCAGCACAACATCCATCTCCAGAATAAGTACGCCGAAATCGCCCGCAATGAAACCCGCTACGAGGATTACCACACCGAGGACGCCGAACTCATCATCATCGCCTACGGCGTAGTCTCGCGCATCGTCCAGACCGCGGTCGACGATCTGCGGGCGGCGGGCAAAAAGGTGGGCATGATGCGTCCTGTCAGCCTTTGGCCCTTCCCGAGCGTCCACATCGCCGACCTCGGCGACCGGACGAAACAGTTCCTGGTCGTCGAGCTTTCGAACGGACAGATGGTGGATGATGTGCGCCTGGCGCTGAATGGCAAGCGGCCGGTCCACCTCCACAACCGGATGGGCGGCATGGTTCCCTCCCCCGAGGAGGTCCAGGCCCGGGTGTTGAACCTACTGGAGGCATGAGCGATGGCTGAAAAAGTTCTCAAAAAATCGGCAAGTTTTTTTGATACCTACGATCGCAATCCCAGCCCGAACAAGGAGGTAACCCATTACTGTCCAGGCTGCGGGCACGGGGTTTTGCACAAGCTGATCGCCGAAGCGATCGATGATTTCAATATCCGTGAGCGCACCATTTTTTGCAGTCCGGTGGGCTGCAGTGTCTTCGCCTATTATTATTTCCGGACCGGCAACATCCAGTGCGCCCACGGTCGCGCTCCAGCGGCGGCGACGGGTGTCAAGCGGACCCACCCGGAGTGCATCGTCATCAGCTATCAGGGGGATGGCGATCTGGCGGCCATCGGCACCGCCGAGATCGTCCAGGCGGCCAACCGCGGCGAAAATATCACGGTTTTTTTCGTCAACAACGCCATCTATGGCATGACCGGAGGTCAGCTCGCCCCGACCACGCTGGTGGGCCAGAAGACGACCACTTCGCCCTACGGCCGCAATCCCGGCAACGAGG
This sequence comes from bacterium, assembly GCA_035419245.1. Lineage (NCBI taxonomy): Bacteria > bacterium. Next base: position 22,987 of record DAOLSP010000008.1, read on the forward strand.
GATATCCGATCAAGGTGGCCGAGATGATCTCGACGCTCGAGGCACCGGTCTATGTCGAGCGGGTGGCGATTACCGATGCCAAGAATACCGCCCGGGTGCGCCGCGCGGTGCGCAAGGGGCTGCAGAATCAGATGGACAACCGGGGATTTTCGCTGATCGAGGTGCTTTCGGTCTGCCCCTCGGGGTGGAAGATGACCCCGGTGCAGGCCAAACAGTGGCTCAGCGATTATATGATCAAGCAATTCCCGCTCGGGGTCTACCGCGACCGTACCGAAGAGGTGCCGTCGCGGGAAGTGACGCGCCATGTGTTTCATGTCGACGGCATCCGCGAGGCCCTCGATCTGCCCGTCACCCACGATACCACGATCAAGACCGAACCGCCCGCGGCCGAATTCCGGGATCCGCGGATCAAGCTGGCCGGTTTTGGCGGTCAGGGGGTGCTGATGCTCGGGCTGATGCTGGCCGAAGCGGGGATGCATGCCGGTTACAATGTCTCCTGGATCCCCTCGTATGGCCCGGAGATGCGCGGCGGTACGGCCAACTGCCATGTCAATCTGTCGCATCGCCGCATCGGCTCGCCGACGGTTTCACGGCCGACCCTCCTGGTGGCGATGAACCTGCCCTCCCTCGAAAAGTTCGAGAATGAGGTCGTGCCCGGCGGACTGATCCTCTACGATACGGCCATGATCAGCCGGCCGCCGCAGCGCACCGATGTCAAGGCGGTGGGCATTCCGGCTTCGACGATCGCCGATGAACTGGGCAACACCCGCGGGGCCAATATGGTCATCCTTGGAGCCTACATCGCCCTCTCCGGCATCCTGCCCAAGGAGGCCATCTTCGCTGCGATGCCGACGCTGATCAAACGGCAAAACCTGATACCGCTCAACAAGCTGGCGGTCGAGAAGGGAATGGAATTTGTTCGTAATTTGCGGGGTTAAGACAAGCGCGTGACCGATTCGCAGCGTACGTCCAGTTCCTTGAAGCAGCGCCTGTTTCATGACCTCTTGCCATTCGTGGCCAAGCCAGGCCGCTATATCGGCAATGAATTCAATATGATCCGTAAAGATCCGGCTGCGGTGGCGGTACGTATCGCCCTGGTCTTTCCGGATGTTTATGAGGTCGGCATGTCCTATCTGGGCTATCCGATCCTCTATCATCTTCTCAATCAGCAGCCGCATTTCTATGCCGAGCGCGCTTTCGCGCCCTGGATGGACATGGCGGCGCAGATGCGGGAAAAGGGCGTGCCGCTTTTTTCGCTCGAGACCTTTTCACCGCTGCGGGATTTCGATCTCATCGGCTTCACGCTGCAGTACGAGCTGAACTATACCACCATCCTCGAGCTGATCGATTTGGCCGGGTTGCCGCTGCGGGCGGCGGAGCGCCAGGACGGCCCCCTGGTGGTCGGCGGCGGTCCTTCGGTTTTCAATCCCGAGCCGGTGGCCGATTTTTTCGATCTCTTCGTCATCGGCGATGGCGAGGAGGCGGCGCTCGAACTGGCAGCCACGATCGCGCAGGCCAAACAGAACGGCTGGGCGCGGGGGGAAACGCTGCGCCACTGTGTGCAGATACCCGGGGTATACATTCCGCAGTATTATCAACCGATTTCGAACGAGGCCGGCGCCTTCGCCGGTCTGGAGCCGCTGCATGCGGAGGCGCCGCGCCGTATCCGCAGCCGCATCGTCTCCAGCCTGCCGCCCGGCAATTACAGCGACCGCCCGCTCGTCCCCGTCATCACCACGACACACGATCGCGTCTCACTCGAGATCGCCCGGGGCTGCTCGCGCGGCTGCCGCTTCTGCAACGCCGGGATGATGTACCGCCCGGTGCGCCAGCGCCCCGTCGAGGATCTCACCAGGCAGGCGGTGGCGGGCATTCGCAACACGGGCTACGATGAGGTCTCGCTGGTTTCGCTCTCGACCTCCGACTATGAGGAACTCGGGCCGCTGATGCAACGGCTGCAGGCGGAGCTGGGGCGTAAGATGGTAAACATCTCTTTCCCCTCGCTGCGCCCGGAGAAGTTCACCCCTGAAGTCGCGCGTTTTGCCAAAGGGGTGCGCAAATCGGGACTGACGCTGGCGCCCGAAGCGGGATCGCAGCGTTTGCGAGAGGTCATCAACAAGACCACCACCGCGGCGGATCTGCTCCGCGCCGTCGAGCTGGCCTTCCAGGAGGGCTGGCAGGTGGTCAAACTCTATTTCATGATCGGTCAGCCGACCGAGACCGATGCGGATTTGCAGGGGATGGTCGATCTCATCGACCAGGTCGTCGCTCTGGCGCGGCGCTGGAAGGGCACCCGGATCAATATCTCGGTATCGCCCTTTGTGCCCAAACCGGGCACACCGTTCCAGTGGGCCGCACAGGACAGCCCCGGGGAGACCCGGCGCAAGCTCGCTTTTCTGCGGGAACGCCTCTGCGACAAGCGGATCAAGCTCAGCTGGCGCGATGCTGAGGTGGCGCAGATCGAAGGAGTCCTGGCCCGCGGCGACCGGCGGCTGGGGCGGGTTATCGAACGCGTCTGGCAGGCGGGGACGACCCTCGAAGGATGGTCCGAGAATTTTCATTACGAAATCTGGCTGCAAGCCCTTGCCACGGAAGGACTGCAGCCGGAAGTGTTCACAGGGGGGTACCCCCTGGATGCGCCGCTGCCATGGGCTCATCTCGACAAGGGGGTGACAACCAGGTTTTTACAGGATGAGTACCGGCGGGCCCTTGGGCAGGAGGTGACGCCCGACTGCCGCGACGGCCAGTGCAACCGCTGCGGACTGATGGGACAGCCGGTTTGCCAGCAGATCCTCAAGGGGGAAAAAGCCTTTCGCAGCGGCACCCTGCTGCCGACGCCGCAGGCGCAGGCCTCCGAAACCGCGCCGCTGCCGCATCCGGCTCCTCAGCCCGAAGGCCGCTGGGTGCGTTTGCACTACCATCGGGGTGAAGAGGTGCGCTGGATTTCGCATCTCGATTTTATCCATGTTCTTGAACGGGCGCTGCGCCGCGCGGAATGGCCGTTGGTCTACAGCGAGGGATTCAATCCTCATCCGCGTATCTCTTACGGGCCGCCGCTGCCCACCGGACATATCAGCCGGGCCGAATACATCGACCTCATGGCCGCTGCGGAGGAGATTGGTTCCTGCGTCGCCGCCCTGGCGGCGCAGCTGCCCGCCGGAATCCGCATCCATGAAGCCCTGCTCCTGCCGGCCAAACCCCGCGCTCTGGCGGACGAAATTGTTCGCGCCGTTTGCCGGGTGACCTGGCCTACACTGGCTGGACCCTTGGATTTGACCGCACGCATCAGCGCCCTTCTGGAGCAGAAGGAACTCCTGGTGACGCGGTATAAGGAAAAAGAAGCCCCCCGCATCCTGGACATCCGGCCCTTTCTTCTGGAATTAGCCTGGCAGGAGGGGGCTTTGCAGATCGTAAGCCATGTCGATCACGGCAAAACCGTGCGCATGGAGGAAATTATCAGCCTGCTCTTCCCTGACGAGCCCAACCGCGCGCGGCTGGCTTCCATCGAACGGGTGCACCTGTGGATGGAGAGGGAAGGCGAATTCATCTCCCCCCTCGCGGTAGTGGAGAGCGGCATCAGAGTGTAAAGAAATGAGGAACCATGAAAAAGGACATCATCATCAACATCGGCATCGGCGAATCGCGCGTCGCGATCCTGGAAGACGGCCACCTGGCGGAGCTCTATCTCGAAAAACCTGAAAATGAACGCATGGTGGGGGACATCTACTACGGCAAGGTCGCCAAGGTGATCAAGGGGATGCAGGCGGCTTTCGTCAATATCGGTCTCAACCAGGATGCTTTTCTCCATTTTTCGGATGTCAGCGACAATCTTACGGCCTTCAACCAGCTCTTCCCGCAGGAGGAGGCCCGCAATCGCGGCGGCCAAACCAGCCAGCGCCAGCGCCACCGCAGCCGCGATTTCAACGAGCCGCAGCTGCGCCAGGGCCAGCCGATTCTGGTTCAAGTGACCAAAGAGCCGATCTCCAGCAAGGGCGCGCGCGTCACCACCGAGATCTCCCTGCCCGGCCGCTTTCTCGTCCTGATCCCCTATAACGACATGATCGGCGTGTCGCGCAAGATCACCAACCGCCGCGAACGCGCGCGCCTCAAACAGATCGGCCGCGCCATCAAGCCCGAAGGCTTCGGGCTGGTGATCCGCACCGTCTCCGAGAACCGGGACGAAGCCGCGTTGCGCGCTGACCTCGAGGATCTTGTCCGGATGTGGGAAACGCTGACGGACAAGGTCAGGAAGAACACCCCGCCGCTGCTCGTTCACAAGGATATGGACGTCCTCTCCAGCGTCATCCGCGATCTCTTCACCAACGACGTCTCGCTGCTCGCCGTCGACAACAAAAAGATGCACAAGCAAATCGTCAAGTATGTGCGCGATGTGGCGCCCGCTCTGGTCGATCGCACCGAGCTCTATACCGGGCGCGTCCCCATCTTCGACAAGTACGGGATCGAGACCGAGATCACCCGCAGCCTGTCGCGCAAGGTCTGGCTCAAGAGCGGCGGCTATATCTTTTTCGACCACACCGAGGCGCTGGCGGCCATCGATGTCAACAGCGGCCGCTTCATCGGCAAAAAGGACCACGATGCCAACAGTCTGCGCATCAACCTCGAGGCGGCGCGGGAGATCGCCCGGCAACTGCGCCTGCGCGATATCGGCGGCATCATCATCATCGATTTCATCGACATGGTCGAGGAGAAGAACCGCAAGCGGTTGCAGGAGGAATTTCTGCGCGAACTGGAGCTGGATCGCGCCCAGGTCAATGTAGCGCCGATCTCACAGTTTGGCATCATCGAGATGACGCGCGAACGCATCCGCCCGGCCCTGCTCTTCACCCTGAGCGATCCCTGCCCCGCCTGCCTTGGTACCGGGCGCGTCCTCTCCAAGACCACCACCATGGCGCGCATCGAACGCTGGCTTATGCGTTACCGCGCCGAGAAGGGCGATCGCAGCCTGCAGCTGGTGGTCAATCCCGAGCTGGCGGCTTACCTGAGCTCCGGTTACCGCAGCCAGATCCTGCGGCTGAGCTGGAAGTACTGGACCCGCATCAAGTTGATCGGGGACGAGAATGTGGCGATGGACGAGTTCCGCTTTCTCAGCAAGGATGGCCAGGAGGATCTGACCAACAAGTATTTCAGCTGAGACGCCCGGCTTTGGCCCGGCCCTGGCTCTGGCGCCCATCCGAAGGCGCCGACCTGGCCTTGGCACCCTTACGCAGGCTGAATTTGCACAATCCGCTTGACAAAAAGCAAAAGAATTATTATATTTAATGCCTTTTTGGATTTGAAAACTATTTACAGCACGGAGAATTCTGCATGTACGCGATTATCGATATCGCCGGCGCCCAGTTCCACGTAGCCCAGGACGACAAGATCAACGCCCCGAAGCTGGCCGGCGAGGTGGGTTCGACCATCGAACTCGAAAAAGTCATCCTGCTGTCCGGTGAGAATGGCGAGGTCAAAGTCGGCAAACCCTACGTTGACGGCGCCAAGGTTCAGGCGACCATCCTCGGCCATGGCCAGGATAAAAAGGTCCAGATCTTCAAAAAGATCCGCCGGGAAGGGTACACCCTGTTCAAGGGACACCGTCAGCAGCACACCACTCTGAAAATTGAAGCAATCATTGGATAAGATCGGGCCGCTGCCCGTTCGATTCTAGGAGGAAGAAATGGCGCATAAAAAAGGCGTGGGCTCTTCGCGCAACGGTCGCGACAGCAACCCGCAAATGCTCGGCGTCAAGCGGTACGATGGCCAGGTCGTCACGGCTGGCAGCATCATCGTGCGCCAGCGCGGCACCCGCATCCACCCCGGCCTGAATGTCGGCAAGGGCTCCGATGATACCCTGTTCGCCCTCAAAACCGGCACCGTGAAATTCACCACGCACGGCAAAAACAAAAAGCGGGTCAATATCATTCTTTAGGACCCGACTTATCTCTTCAAGCGCGATGACCATCGCGCTTTTTTTTTACTCGGCCGGCGCGTTTCTGTATACCATCAGCAAGCGGGCGTAATGATGCCGTAATTCTGTTGACAATCGCTCGTAAACTTGCTATCTTGTTATTATTCGCCATATTTTTTAGCTCAGCCCGAGTTTCGCTAACCTCGAGCGATGGAGGCACGCATGCTGCAGCAAGAATTGGACTTCTATGAACGCCATCAATGGGCGCTCCAGCCCTTCCAATCGTTTGCAGCCTTGCTGCAGAAAATGCAAAAACTGGCTGCTGACTACACCGGCGACCAGCCGGATTGGCAAAAACAGGAATGGATCCTCAATCTCCATCTGCTGGGTTGTGCTTCTGCTGATATTCTGGATGATTACCTGACCTCCGGCGTCCGGGACTGGTCCAAGGTTGAGGACTATGTTGCCGCCCTGGGAGGGGTAGTACGGCTGATCCGCCGAAGTTCTGAACTCTACTGCAGCACGATCAAACAGTGGCGGGACCGCCCCTTGAGCCGGTGGCGGCATGCGTGGGGCGAATTTCTGATCTTTCTGGCGCAATCGCTGGTCGATCACCCTGTCCCGGGTGCTGATCTCGCTGCAGAGGTGCAGAGCCGCTTGCACACCCTGTCACGGCAGCCGTTTCCCGCCAGGCTGCAGCGGATGCGGCTGCGCATACCGGCGGCCTACCGCTCCCAGGATTTGACGCATCATGATATCATCGCCCTTGGGGAAAAATATCTCGAATCCCTGCCCCCGGCAGGGGGGGCTTGTCTTGTGGTCGGCTTACGTACGGCCGGCTCCTATTTTGCCCCGATGCTCGCCGGCTATTTGCGGAGCCGCGGCTTGCAGACCTCCTATGTCACCATGCGCCCCAAATCCTACATCCATCCTCGGGATAGAAAGCTGTTTACCGTGAACACCAGGGGCAAGGACCGGATCCTTTTCGTCGATGAGCCGGTTGGCACCGGAAAAACCGTCCTCAAGGCGATCGCGATGCTGGCCGGATTCGGAGTCAAACCCGGCCAGATGGTCATCCTGATTCCGAGCCATCCGGCCAACGGCCAGTGGCTGGATGAGACCATGCGGATCCAGCTCGGTGAGGTACAAGCGCTCACCCTCGAGCCGCCGGAATGGTTCAAGCGGAAACGCCTCGCCCTGCCGGAAATTGAGCGCGCCATCGCCCCCTATTTCCAGGCTCCCGCCCTTGTGACGGTTCGCGTCAGAGAGAGTGAGGAAACCGGTCGGATCAACCAGGCCCTGAGCCTCAATCCGGAAGGAGCTTTTCATGTCCGCCTGAAGAAGGTGGTCGACGTGGACCTGGAAAGGCCGGGGGGAGGGAACAGAACAACCCTCCGGCTGCTGATTAAAAGCGTCGGCTGGGGCTGGTACAGCTACCATGCCGCATTGGCTGGGGCGCGTCTGCAAGAATTTGTGCCGGAAGTCTTTGGTGTACGCGATGGCCTGATGTATTGCCGCTGGCTGGAGACCGGTCCTGGAACGAAGGACTCCCCTGAGGAAAAAGAGGCGTTCGTGCAGCGGATCTCCGACTATATCGCTGCCCGAGCGACGAGGCTGCGCCTGGAGGAGGATCCCGCCCGTTTCATCAGCAGCTACCGTGAGAGCGGCCTGCAGTCCGTCGCGATCGTGCTGAGCCGGGTCTTCGGTCCACAGATATCCATTCTGAAACGCGGCTGGGTACGGAGGAAACTGGAACAGCTGGAGTGTCCGGTTCCGGCGCTGATCGATGGCCGGATGGGCCGCAGCGAGTGGGTGGGCGATCCCCGCGAGCGCCGCAAAGCCGACTTTGAGCATCACGGTTTCAGCAAAACCGCCTCCCACAACATCGCTGATCCAGCCTATGACCTCGCCAGCGCCATCGTCGAATTCGGGATCAGCGGGGATCGACAGGAGGCGTTCATCAACAATTATATCGATAAATCCGGTGACCGCGAGATCCGCCGCCGTCTGATCTATTACCAGATTTATTGCGGCAGTGAGGGGATGGAGATAGCCTCAGGACAGCTGAGCAGGATGGAATATGCCGCACAGTACCCGGAACTGAACAACCGTCACCTGCAGATGTTCTCGGGGCTGGTCTCCGACACCAGTCACACTTTTTCGAACCTCTGCCATGGGACACCGGTCAAGGAGTGGCGGCTTCCGCTCTTCGTCATGGACTGCGACGATGTCATGGACAAAGGCATCTTCGGCTTTCCCTCCACTACGGCGGCCGGAGTCAAGGCGCTCTCCCTGTTGCGGACTCATGGCGTCTGCGCCATAGTCAATACAGCGCGCAGCCTGGTTGATGTGCAGGAATATTGCCGGATCTACGGCTTCCCCGGCGGCATCGGCGAATACGGCAGTGTGATCTGGGATGACCTTGAGCAAAAAGCGATCGCACTGGCCTCGGAAGCGGCGCTGGACCAGCTGGAGCGGCTTCGGGCGGCCTTGAAAGCGATCCCCGGGATCTATCTCAACTCGAATCATCACTATTCGATCAAGGCCTTCAGCTATGGAAAGTCGCGTACGCTTCCCCTGCCCACGGCCATGATCGGTGAACTCTTCTCCAGGTTGAATCTCGACGAACTCAAGGTTAAGATCTCCCATCTCGACTTGTGCGTACTGGATAAATCGGTGGACAAGGGGCAAGCGCTCCTGAAGCTGATGGCACTCAAAGGCTTTACCAACGGCCGTACGGGCTCGGTCGGCGATACGGAATCGGATTTTCCCATGCTCCGTGTGACCAGTCAGGGCTTTCTGGTCAACAACAGCGATGCTGAATTGAAACGCAAGTCACGCGGGCACGCCATCGAGGTCGTCTCCCACTCCTTTCAGAAGGGATTGCTGCAGAGCGTGATCCTGTTTCTGCACCCGGAGGAACGCAAGCCCTGCGACCTGTGCCAGGCCACCCTCAGGGAATTGGAGAATCGCGATGGGCTCCTGTGGCAGCTGGCTGAGATCGCCGATTGGCCTCGCTGGCGGCATCTGACTCACGCCTTCGACCGGACCTTCCTGGAGCCTTTTACCAGTTGACAAAGCTGCTTGCTTGACCTGCGCCTACCAGTATCTGATTCGCCAGCGTTGGGCTTGCTCGTTCGAACAATCAAGGGAGTACCATGAGAACAAAGACCAACCTGGGGATCGGGCTGCTGGTAGCGGGGATGCTATCGTGGGGCGCAATGCTCCATGCGCAGACGCCCCAACTCTATATCAATGAATTCCTTGCCTCCAATTCTAAGCTGAATCTTGATCCGGACTACAAAGCCTACGCGGATTGGATCGAGCTCTACAACGCCGGAGAGACCCGGCTGCAGCTCGCCGGCTACAGCCTGACGGACAACCTCTCCCAACCCGCCAAGTGGACGTTCCCGGCCAATACCTCGATTGCCGCCAAATCCTTTCTGGTGATCTGGGCCGATGACCGGAATACCGGCCTGCATACCAATTACAAACTCGCCGCCGAGGGTGAACAGATAGGGCTTTTCGACTATACCCAAAAGCTGATTGATTCGCTCTCCTACGGCCAGCAGACCACCAATGTCTCTTATGGCCGCTATCCTGACGGTCAGGGAAGCTGGCGTTACTTCAGCACGCCGACGCCGGGGGCGGCCAACCTCGTCCAGCCCTTCGAAGGGATTGTCTCTGATCCGGTTTTTTCGCAGCCCGGGGGCTTTTACCGCGGGGAGCAGAGCATCACCCTTTCCCACGACGGCACGGCCGAGTCCATCCGCTATACCACCAGCGGCGCCGCACCTTCCGATACGGCAGCGCTCTACACCGCCCCCATCCGGATTTCCCGGACCACCGTCCTGCGGGCCCAGGCCTTCCGCAGCGGCAGCCTGCCCAGCCGCGTCATCACGCGCACCTTCTTCATTGACGACTCCAGCACCCTGCCGGTGGTATCGCTCTCCACCGCTCCGGAGAACCTTTGGGATGACCGGACCGGCATCTATGTGGTCGGCACCAACGGCGTAACCGGCTATTGCATGAATACCCCCTGCAACTGGAACCAGGATTGGGAGCGGCCGGCCACCCTCGAGTATTACGACGCCGTGGGGCAGCTCCGCTTCCAGCTGGATGCGGGGATCAAGATCGGCGGCGGCTGCACGCGCAAGTACCCGCAAAAATCCCTGGCGGTCTACGCCCGCAGTATCTATGGCAGCAGCAAGATCAATTATCCGCTTTTTCCGGACAAGAAAAGCGAGAGTTACAACAACCTCGTCCTGCGCAATAGCGGCCAGGACTGGTACCGGACCCTCTTCCGCGACGGCATGATGCAGCTGCTGGTCAAGGACCGCATGGATATCGACTGGCAGGCTTACCAGCCTGCGGTGCTCTTCATCAATGGCGTCTATTGGGGCATCCAGGATCTCCGGGAGAAACACAATGAGCATTATCTCGAAGCCAATTACGGGATCGATCCCGATCGCGTCGACATCGTCTCGGATAACGGCGAAGTTCACGAGGGCTCCGCGACCCTGTACAAGGAGCTGATCAATTTTGTGAGCGCTCATAACCTGGCGGAGAAGGCCAACTATGACCAGGTCCGGTCGCAGATCGATATCGATGAGTACCTCAATTACCTCATCGCCGAGATCTATTTCGCCAATATCGACTGGCCCGGCGGGAATATTAAATTCTGGAGGGAGTGGGGAGCGGGTCATAAATGGCGTTGGATCCTTTTCGATACCGATCTCGGCTTCGGGGCGCATCCACAGGGACAATATGACAGCAATACCCTGGCCAATGTCACCTCTCCCGTGGAGACCTATTACGCCAATCCGCCCTGGTCGACGCTGCTGATACGAAAGCTTTTAGAAAATCAAGAGTTTCGCAATCATTTTATCCAGCGTTTTGCGGGCCACATCCAGACCACCTTTGCGCCGGCGCGCGCGATCGCGCGGATCGACAGCCTCACCGCCCTGATCGCTCCCGAGATCCCCCGGCACAAGCAGCGCTGGCCGGCTTCGCTCTCTTTCGGCGCCACCTGGGAGGCGCAGATCGAGATCACGCGCGAATTTGCGCGCAAGCGGCCGCAGCATATGATGGCCCACCTCAAGGATAAATTCATGCTCGCAGGCACCGCAGCGTTGGGCGTCGAAGCCAATGATTTCAGGATGGGCCGGGTGAGCATCGAGGGTGTAACCCTGGCCGACAGCCAGACGATTTCCTATTTTACCGGCATTCCACTTACCTGTGCGGCGCTGCCGGCCAAGGGGTATCGTTTCGCCGGCTGGCATGGCCTTTCCCAGACGACAGAGGATACCATCCAGATCACCCTGAACATGCCCGGCAAATTGCGCGCCATCTTCTCCCCTGAGGCAGTCGGCGTCGGCCGCAAGCCGGCTGTGGCGGCCGGCTTCACCCTGATGCAGAATTACCCCAATCCCTGCAATCCGGCGACCACAATCCGCTTCCGGCTGGAGCGTTCTGAAACCGTAACCCTGATAGTTTACGACCTGCTGGGTGCCGAACAGGCGGTATTGCTCCGGCAAGAACTCGCGGCGGGAGATCACCGCGTCGCATTCAACGCGGCTCATCTGGCGAACGGGACTTATTTCATTACCCTGCAGGCGGGGGAAGAGCGGCAGGTGCGGAAGATGGTGGTGGCGAAATAGGGTTCTGCGGTCGGTCGCATAATAGAAAATACTACAAAAAGCATGCCATGCTTTCGAAATAGGACTTGACTCTTTAGGGGTATTGTCCTATATTAATTGGAGGTCGCCGCCACAGCCGAGTGGGCACGAGAGCATCCGGAGCGCGGGTGGGGCCTCGGTGGGCGCGAGAACCCGGGCTGGGCCGGCCGGGAGCCCGGACGGCGTGGCGCGTGCTTCCGCAAGGGGCCGGGTGGTGGAGGCGTCCAAGCTACTTTTCCCTTTCGACGCGCTGTCCTGCCATTTCCGGCGGCGGATTCACGCAGGGGCGTCGTAAAAGGGCATTTTTTTGCAGAGCGGGGATAAATCAGGAGCAGAGCATGCAGTTCACCCCGGAAGAAGTCGAGCGCATTGCCGCCCTCGCCAAACTCAGCTTTTCGGCAGAGGAAAGGGACCGGGTCATCGCCGGATTCAATCAGATGATCGCCTATGTCAGCAAGCTTGACGAACTGGATCTTTCCGGCGTGGAGCCCGCAACGCATCCCCTGGACTCCGGCGCACCGCTGCGGGCCGACGAGACCGTACCCTCGCTGCCGCGTGAGGCGGCCTTGCGCAATGCTCCGGCCAGTCATGACGGCTTTTTCAGCGTGCCCAAGGTGATTGGAGGGCAGAATGAAGAAGCATAGCACCTGCGTTTGGAGGTCCCGGTGAGTTTGCGCAAGGCGGTCATCATTCCGGTGCGCTATGCTTCCTCGCGCTTCCCTGGCAAACCCCTGGCCCTGATCGCCGGCAAACCGATGATTCAGCGTGTCTACGAGCGGGCGGCGATGGCGAAGGGCTTTGACCACCTGTGCGTCGCCACCGATGACGCGCGCATCTTCGATGCCGTCGCTGCTTTTGGCGGTCGCGTGGTCATGACCCCTGGCGACCTCGCCTCCGGCACCGATCGCGTCGCCTGGGTCGCGCGCGATCTCGATGTCGAGGTCGTGGTCAACCTCCAGGGGGATGAACCCCTCATCGATCCCGCCGCCCTCGAGCTGGTCGCGGCGACCCTGCTCTCCGATGATGCGGCGGTAATGGCCACCCTGGCGCGGCGCGTTGATGATGGCGCGGAGCTTCTCGGCCACGACACGGCGCGGGTGGTCATCGATCGCACGCAACGCGCCCTCTATTTCAGCCGCGCCGCCATTCCCTTTGTGCGCGATGTCCGGGAGGTACGGGAGTGGGCCAGTCTGCATCCCTTTTACGACCAGATCGGCATTTATGCCTATCGCAAGCCTTTTTTGCTGGGTTATGCCTCGCTGCCGGCCTCGCAGCTGGAGCAGGCCGAAAAACTCGAGCAGCTGCGCGCGCTCGAAAACGGGTATATCATCAAGGTCGGATTGTGCGATTTCCGGCCGGTCTGCGTCGACCTGCCGGAACACATCACAGCGGTCGAACGCCGGATCAAGGAGATGGAAGATGCTCAATAAGGGACACACCAAATACATCTTTTTTACCGGCGGTGTGGTTTCAAGCCTCGGCAAGGGCATCTCCGCCGCCTCGATCGGCCGGCTGCTCAAGGCGCGCGGCTACAGCGTCACGATCATCAAGCTCGATCCCTATATCAATGTCGATCCCGGAACCCTCTCGCCCTTTCAGCACGGCGAGGTCTATGTGACCGATGACGGCGCGGAGACCGATCTGGATCTCGGGCACTATGAGCGCTTCATTCACACCAATATGAGCCGCCGCAACAATACCACTACGGGCCAGATCTATTACACCGTCATCACCCGTGAGCGCCGCGGCGATTATCTCGGCAAGACCGTTCAGGTGATTCCTCACATCACCGATGAGATCAAGCGCCGCATCCTCGCCGTCGGCGAGGGCGAGGTTCCTTACGATGTGGTCCTCATCGAAGTGGGCGGGACGGTCGGCGATATCGAGGGGCAGCCCTTCCTTGAGGCTATCCGCCAGTTCACCCTTGAGCAGGGCCATCAGAATGTGATGAATGTCCATCTCACCCTGGTGCCCTACATCCGCGCCTCGGGGGAGATCAAGACCAAACCGACCCAGCATTCGGTGATGAAGCTGCGTGAAATCGGACTTCAGCCCGACATGCTTCTCTGCCGCACCGAGGTGCCCATCCCCAAGGAGGCCCGAGAAAAGATCGCCCTCTTCTGTTCGCTGCCGGCCGAGATGGTCTTTGAGGCGCGCGATTGTGATACCATCTATGAGCTGCCGCTGCTCTTCGAGGAGGACGGCGTGGGCGACCGTGTGGTGGCGCGTTTGGGCCTCGAGCCCTGCGAACCGGATCTGGCGGGATGGAAGACCTTCGTCCGTAAAGCGAAGGATCCTGCCGGATTCGTGCGTATCGCCATCTGCGGTAAATACACCAATCTCAAGGATTCCTACAAGAGCATCATCGAGGCTTTCATCCACGCCGGTGTCGAGAATGACGCCAAGGTCGAGCTCAAGTGGCTCGATTCCGAGGAGATCGAGGCCAAGGGCGCTGAACGCTTCCTCCAGGATATCTCCGGTCTGCTCATCCCCGGCGGCTTCGGCGAGCGCGGCATCGAGGGCAAGATTGCAGCCATCCGCTTCGCCCGCGAACACCAGATTCCCTTTTTCGGGATTTGCCTGGGGTTGCAGTGCGCGGTGATCGAATTCAGCCGCAGCATCTGCGGACTCGAGGGTGCCAACAGCACCGAGTTCGACCCGGCCACGCCCCATCCGGTCATCGATCTGATGGCGACTCAGGTCAAGGTGGAGGAGAAGGGAGGCACGATGCGGCTGGGGGCCTACCGCTGCCTGCTCGAACCCGGCACCCTGGCGCACAAAGCCTACCGGAACGGCGAGATCACGGAGCGCCATCGCCACCGCTTCGAGGTCAACAACAGCTATGTGGAACAAATGACCCAGCAGGGACTGACGGTAGCCGGCCGCAATCCGGAGACCGGTCTGGTGGAGGTGATCGAACTGCAACGCCATCCCTGGTTTGTGGGGGTGCAGTTCCACCCCGAGCTCAAGAGTCGGGTGCTCGCGGCCCATCCCCTTTTCCGGGAGTTCGTTGCGGCCGCACTTGACTACAAGCTCAGGATGCTCACCATCGATAACAAGGAATTTGTGCATGAAGACGATTAAAATCGGTGCTATCCGCATTGGTCCGGAGGAACCCCTCGCCCTGATCGCCGGACCCTGCGTCATCGAGAGCGAAGAACTGGTGCTGCGCACCGCCGAGCGGGTGCAAAATATCGCCCGGAAACTCGGCATGCCCTACATTCTCAAATCCTCCTACACCAAGGACAACCGCTCCTCTGCCAAATCCTTTCAGGGCTTTGGGCTGCACGAGGGGTTGCGCATCCTCGACAAGGTGCGCAGCATCCTGGGGGTGCCGGTCCTTTCGGATGTGCATAATGAGCAGGAGGCCACCGTGGCGGGTGAGGTGCTCGATGTCATCCAGATCCCGGCCTATCTTTCGATGCAGACCTCTCTGTCGCTGGCGGCGGCGCGCACCGGCAAGGCGATCAACATTAAAAAGGGCCAATTTCTCGATCCCATGGACATGAAGAATGTCATCAAAAAGATCGAGGAGGAAGGCAACGAGAACATCCTGCTCACCGAGCGGGGCACTTTTTTCGGCTATCACAATCTGGTCATCGATTACCGCAGTCTGCCGATCATGCGGAGTTTGGGTTATCCGGTAGTGATCGATCCGACTCATGCCATCCGCGTCTACGGGATCTCTTCCAGCGATCCGGCGGGGGGCAATCCCCACTTCGTGCCGGCGTTGACGCGGGCGGCTTTGGCGGCCGGCTGCGAAGTCCTCTTTGTCGAGACCCATCCCAACTGCTCCGAAGCCCTCTGCGATGCAGCGAGCATGTGGCCGCTCGATCGTCTCGAGCATCTGCTGATTCAGGCAAAACGCATCGACGACCTGCGCCGCGAACTGGAGGCGAAGTATCCTGCCTGACCGTGACGACAGCGACCCGATCGCGAGCGCCCTGGAGGTGCTGCGAATCGAGAGTGAAGCGATTGCCGGCCTGATCCCCAAGGTGGGTGAGGGATTCACCCGTGCAGTCGAGCTGATCCTGAACTGCAAGGGAAGGGTGATCATCACCGGCCTTGGCAAATCGGGGATCGTCGGCAAAAAGATCGCCGCCACCCTGACCAGCACCGGCACTTCCGCCTATTTTCTCCACCCGGTCGAGGCGGTGCACGGCGACCTGGGCATGGTGCTCAAGAACGATGTAGTGATCTGCATCTCCAAGAGCGGCAACACCGACGAGATCACCAACCTTTTCCCGATGCTCAAGGAGATCGGGGTTCCGGTCATCACCCTGACGGGCAATATGCGCTCGGCCCTGGCGCAACGCAGCGATGTGGTACTGGATGTCAGCGTCGCCGAGGAGGCCTGCCCGCTTGATCTGGCGCCGACGGCGAGCACCACCGCGACTATGGCCATGGGAGATGCCCTGGCGGTCGCGCTGCTGAAGAAACGGGATTTCGGCCGCGAAGAGTTCGCCTTTCTTCATCCCGGAGGCACGCTCGGTAAAAAGCTGCTGCGGATTTCCGAGTTGATGTTCACCGGCGAGCACATCCCGGCAGTACGGCCGGGAGCGACTCTACGCGAGGTGATTTTTGAGATCACCCGCAAGCGCTTCGGCTGCACCTGCGTCGTCGATGAGGCGGGCAAACTGGCCGGTCTGATCACGGACGGCGATCTGCGGCGCACGATGCAGGATCGCGAGGATCTGCGTTCACTTCGAGCCGGCGACTTTATGAATCCCGCGCCGAAAACCATCAGCCCGGCCAGCAGGGCCAGCCAGGCGCTGGAGGTGATGAAACAGTATAACATCCTGCAGATCGTGGTGGTCGATGAAACGCGTCATCCCGTGGGCATGCTCCACCTTCATGACCTGCTCGAAGCGGGGATAGGGTCGTGAAAGCGCCCATGAAGAAGCGGCTCAAGAACGATCTGATCTACGGGCTGGTGGTCCTGCTCATCGGCCTGCTGCGCCGGCTGCCGCGCCGCACGGCTATGGGGCTGATGCGCGCTCTGGCAGGCGCCGGGTTTCGTCTGGCGCGTAAGGAGCGGGAGAAAACGCTCCGCCACCTCACCCTGGCCTATACCGGAGAGAAAAGCACGGCGGAGATCGCCGAACTGGCGCGGGCGGTCTGGCGTCATCTCGGGGCGATGGCTGCTGATGCCATTTGCATCCCGCGCCTGGTCGCCGGCGGCCTCGATACGCTGGTCCGGGAGCGGGGCCTCGAGCGTCTCAAGGCGGCCTATGCGCGCGGCAAGGGCGTGATTGTCCTTACCGGCCATTTCGGCAACTGGGAGCTCTTCGGCGCCTGGGTAGCGCAGAATGGTTTCCCGGTCAAAGTGGTTGGCACCTCATCCTATGACCCGCGTCTCGACCGGCTCATCGTCGATCTGCGCAACAGCGCCGGCTATACCAACATCGCGCGCGGCAAGGGGACGCGCGAGATCATCCGCGCCCTGCGCGGCAATGAGGTTTTGGGCATGCTCGTCGACCAGGATACGCGCGTCGAAGGGGTTTTTGTCAATTTTTTCGGGCGTCCGGCCCACACGGCGACGGGCCCGGTCACTCTGGCGCAGAAACTGGGGTGTGCCTTACTGCCCGCATTTATTCATCTCGAGCCGGACGGCACCTATACCATCGAATTCGATGAGGAGATCGCCCTGATCAATACAGGCGACGCGACCAATGACCTTCAGGTCAATACCCAATCCATCTCGGATGCCTATGAACGCGCGATCCGGCGTCACCCGGAGCAATGGGTCTGGATGCATGAGCGCTGGAAAAAGCAGCCCGGCGAACCGGCTTTGTTGGGCGAGGACTGACATGAGCCGACGTGGACACCCTGCCCGGCTGCGATCGCGCCGCAGCGCGCTGCGGAGCCACCTGTACTACGCGGCCTTGCTTGCGGCCATCCTCGCTCTGGCACTGGCTTCCGGTTGCCGCAAGGATAAGGCTGCCGGCCCCCTGGAGGATCAGAACGGGGAAATCCCGGATCAGGAGGGATGGAATTCCACGGTACATGCCACCCGCAAGGGACGACCCGAAGCCATCGTCACCTATGGCCATATGCGCCGCTTCAGCAACCGGAAAAAGGTCTATTTTGACGAGGGGGTGGGGGTTGATTTTTATGACCTCAACGGCCGTAAGCGCACCCGGCTTGACGCCGAGCGGGGCGAGATGAACGAGTCCACCAACGATATCACCGCCACGGGGCATGTGGTTGTGGTCTCGGATACCGGGGTCACGGTGTTCACCGAAAGCCTGGGGTATCGCCAGGCGACGGGCAAGATTTATTCGGATCTTGATGTGGTCCTTATCAGCAACAGGGGCGATACGCTCTACGGCCGGGGTTTTGAATCGGATACCCAGATGCACAACTGGCGTATCAAGCAGCTCTCAGGGGCGAGCCACACGAGCATCGACCTTTCCGGAGACCGCTTTAAAAAACGGCCGCCCTTCCCCTCCGATTCAACGGCGCCAGCCCGTGAAGGCAAGGCGCCCGCTGCCCACCCCGATTCGGACCCGGCGGTCCCGGCTGGTAACCAGGGTGAACCGCGATGAGGCGCCTCCGGCTGGGAGGAGTGATCGTTCTGTGTCTGGGCTGCACCGGTTATCAGGCCTGGGGCGGCACGTTGCAGCTGGTGCATGCGGACTCTGCCCGGGGCTATCTCGAGAATGGCCGTCTCGTGCGTGAGCTGATGGGCCAGGTCGAGTTCATGCAGGATTCAAGCCGCATGTACTGTGACCGCGCCGTCCAGTACCCTGAGGAGCATTTCGCGCGCTTTTCAGGCCGGGTGCGCATCGTCACCCCGCCGCGCGAACTGCGCGCTGATCAGATCCAGCATTGGGAGATCCGGCGCGAGCAGATCGCCAGCGGCCGCGCGCAGCTGATCACACCCCGTCAGCACTTGACCGCCGACGCCCTACATTATTTTGAGAAGGAGGAGCGGGCGCTGGCCGAAGGCCGGGCGGTGATCGCCGATTCGAGCGAACGGGTCTATCTGGCGGGCCAGCGCATCGAGTACCTCCGCCTCAAGGGGTACGCCCGCGTCGAGGGCGCACCGCTCTTCGTCCGCCACGACTCGACCGGCGGCGACAGCCTGGCCGTGCGCAGCCGCACCATGGAGATGTTTGAGGATGGCGCGCGCATCTCGGCCAGGGATGAGGTGACCCTGCGACAGGGCGAAGTTTCCGCGACGTGCGGTGAGCTGCTCTTCGAGCGCAAGAGCGACAAGCTCACCTTGAAGCTGCAGCCCGAAGCGCAGCGCTCGTTCGACTTTTTGCGCGGGACGGAAATCGATCTGCACCTGCGGCAGCGCCAGCTGACCGGCCTGACCATCCGCGGCCACGCGATCGTCCTGACCCGGGTGGACACCCTGGTGAGTACGAAGCGGCAGTACGATTACCTCAGCGGCGAAGAGGTCTATGTCGGCC
The DNA here is from genome assembly GCA_035419245.1 of bacterium. Classification (NCBI taxonomy): domain Bacteria; species bacterium. The sequence continues at coordinate 41,994 of DAOLSP010000008.1, forward strand.
TCGCCAACCACAAGGTCGATTCGGTTCATGTCCAGGGCCGGGCGACGAGCTATTATCACCTTTACGACGAGAAGAAATATCAGGGGATCAACAAGGTGCTGGGAGATGAATTGATGATGAGCTTCCGGGAGGGCAAGGTGAGTCGGGTCGGCGTGAAGAGCAGTCCGGCCGCCTCCAACGGCATCTTTTATCCCGACGGCCGGCAGGGCCCGCTGTTGAAAGAATTGGAGCCCCTGCTGCAACCTTTCCATCTCCAAACCGACGAGAGTCCGAACGATGGCCGCTGAACCGAGGCTGCACTGCACCGAGCTCGTCAAAATTTACGGCAAGCGCAAGGTTGTAGACCAGGTCAGCATCGAAATCCGCAAGGGCGAGACGGTCGGCCTGCTCGGCCCGAACGGCGCCGGCAAGACCACCACATTTTACATGATCGTCGGGATGATTCGTCCCGATTCAGGCCGGATCTATATTGACGATCAGGAGATCACCGGGCTGCCGATGTATCGCCGCGCCCGCATGGGCATCGGCTATCTGCCGCAGGAGGCCTCGGTCTTCCGCCGGCTGAGCGTCGAGGAGAACATCCTGGCGATCCTGGAAACCCTGCCCCTGAACCGCAAACAGCGGCGCGAGCGGTGTGACCAGCTGCTGGAGGATCTCGGGGTGACGCGTGTGGCCAGGAGCAAGGCCTTCACCCTCTCGGGTGGTGAGCGGCGCCGGGTGGAGATCTGCCGGGCTCTGGTGACCAATCCCGGTTTTATGCTTCTCGACGAGCCCTTCGCCGGAGTCGATCCCCTCGCGGTGGAGGACATCCAGCACATTGTCGCGGATCTCAAGAAGCGCGGTATTGGTGTGCTGATTACCGATCACAATGTTCATGAAACCCTTTCCATCACCGACCGTGCCTATCTGCTTTACGAGGGCCGGGTGCTCAAGGAGGGTACGGCCGAGTATCTGGCCAGCGATGAAGAAGCGCGCAAACTCTATTTTGGGGATAAATTCAAGCTGGATCGGTAGCCGCCGGGCGGCATGGCAAACGGGGGTGACGCCCGGCTATCCACCAGCCGAATGGGTGTGGGTGCACATACATATGGGTCTGGAGTTTTTTTAACCATGGTACAATTATCGCAAAAACTGGTCATGCAGCTCAAGCAGTCTCCGCAACAGGTGCTGCTCTCTTCGCTGCTGCAGTTGCCCGTCCTTAGTCTCGAGCAGCGCATCCGCTTGGAGTTGGAGACCAACCCCCTCCTCGAACTCGAAACCGAGGAGGATCTGATTCAGGAGACCGACGAAAATCAGGAGCAGACGCTCGAGCAGGAAGAGCCCGACGAGGAGGTCGATCCGGCCGAGAAAAAGGAGCAGGCCGAGAAGGAGGAAATCGACTGGGAGGAGATCCTCAACGACGAAGAGAGCTATGAGGTGCGCGTCCCCCGTGAAAAAAATGTCGACACCTATGAGCGACCGGAGGTCTATCAGGAGAACCTGACCGATCACCTCCTCACCCAACTCAACCTTTCGCCCCTTTCACCCGAGGAACAGGTGATCGGGGAGTACATCATCTGGAACATCAATCCCGTCGGCTATCTCGGCACCCCCATCGAAGCGATCGCCGAAAATCTTCAGTTGGATGTCGCGACCATCGAACGCATCCTTGGCGTCATCCAGCGATTTGATCCCGTCGGCATCGGTGCGCGCAATCTGCAGGAGTGCCTTCTGGTACAGTTGCTGGAAGAGAAACCGCATAACGAGACGGCGATCACCATCCTTCGCGATCATTTCGAGGATTTCAAGAACAAGCGTTTCGAAAAACTGGCCAAGGACCTCGGCATTGATCTCGAGACCATCAAGGAGACCTTTGCGCACATCACGCGGCTGAATCCCAAGCCGGGAGAAGGCTACACCTCGCTGGTCGATAACTATATTGTCCCCGATCTCGAGGTGCGCGAGGAGGAGGGCGAATTCCGCGTCTACATGCACGACTGGAATGTCCCTCAGCTGCGGATCAACAACGAGTACCGCAAGATGATGCTCGACCGCAAGCACACCAGCAAGGAGACCCGGGACTATATCAAGAACCGCCTCGAGTCTGCGCGCTGGCTGATCAACTCGATCCATCAGCGGCGGGCGACGATTTTGCGGGTCATGGAGACCATCGTCGAAAAGCAGCATGACTTTTTCGCCTTCGGCCCCGAAAAACTGAAACCCCTGATCCTCAAGGATATCGCCGACGAGATCGGCATGGACATCTCCACCGTTAGCCGTGTCACCAACGGCAAGTATGTCCAGACCGAATGGGGGCTCTTTGAGCTCAAGTATTTCTTCAGCGAAAAGATCCGCAGCGACGAGGGGGAGGATGTCTCCAACAAGATCATCAAGAACCTGATCAAAGATATCATTACCGCCGAACCCCCGAAGAAACCCTATAACGACCAAAAGATCGCCGAAATGCTCAAGAAGAAGGGCTACAATGTGGCACGACGTACCGTGGCCAAGTACCGAGAGCAAATGGGGCTGCCGGTTTCGCGGCTGCGGCGCAAGATCTGATCGTCCATCTCCGGGCCGCCGGCAGGAGGAGGCTGCCGGCCTCCATCCGCAGCCAGCGCGCGGACTCGGTGTTACCACGAAAGGTTATCCAAATGTCCCTGAACACCTCCATTCATGCCACCACCATCCTCGGGCTGCGCCACAAGGGTACAGCCGTCCTTGCGGGCGATGGGCAGGTCACCTATGGTGATATGGTGCTCAAGACCAGGGCCCGTAAGGTGCGCAAGCTCTATCACGACGAGGTGCTGGCGGGATTCGCCGGCGGCGCCGCCGATGCCTTTACCCTGTTTGAACGTTTCGAGGCCAAGCTGGAGGAGTTCAACGGCCATCTGCCGCGTTCGGTCGTCGAGCTGGCCAAGGACTGGCGTATGGACCGCTACCTGCGCCGCCTCGATGCGCAGCTGGTCGTCCTGAACCGCGAAAAGATCTTTCTTCTTTCGGGCACCGGGGATCTGATCGAACCCGACGACACCGTCATCGCAATCGGCTCGGGCGGCCCTTTTGCGCTTGCCGCGGCGCGGGCGCTCATCAGTCATACCAGCCTCTCCGCCGAAGAAATCGCCAGGGAATCGATGAAGATCGCTGCGGGGATTTGCATTTTCACCAACGACAAATTGACCCTGGAGTATCTGGAATAGCCCATGGAAATGACCCCGCAGCAAATCGTCCACGAGCTGGACAAATATATCATCGGCCAGGATGAAGCCAAGCGCGCCGTGGCCATCGCCCTGCGCAACCGCTGGCGCCGGCAGCTCGTCGCTGATGACCTCCGCGAAGAGATCATGCCCAACAATATCATCCTCATCGGCCCCACCGGCGTCGGCAAGACCGAGCTGGCAAGGCGGCTGGCGCGGCTGGACAGCGCCCCCTTTATCAAGGTAGAGGCCTCCAAGTTCACCGAAGTGGGCTATGTCGGCCGTGACGTCGAATCGATCGTCCGCGATCTGGTCGATCTGGCGGTCAATATGGTGCGTAGCGAGCGCGTCGAGCAGGTTCAGAAACTGGCGCGGGAGCAGGCCTACGAGCGGATCCTTGACCTCTTGCTGCCGCAATCCAGGCACAGCGGTGAGGAGGAGGCGCATGCCAGCCGCAAAGAGAAACCGGACCCGGAAGAAACGGCCCGGCTGGCCCGCACCCGCGCCAAACTGCGCCGGCAATTGCTCAAGGGCCAACTCGATAACCGGCTGATCGAGATGGAGGTTTCCAGCGATCTGCCGCCGATGATGCAGGTGATTTCTCCGATCGGCATCGAGGAGATGGGGCTCAGCATCCAGGAACTCTTCGGCCCGATGATCCCCAAAAAGACCAAACGACGCAAGATCAGCATCGCCGAAGCCCTGATGCTGCAGACCCAGGAGGAGACCCAAAAGCTGATCGATATCGACGAGGTGGTGCGTGAGGCGATCTACCGCGTCGAGGAGACCGGCATCGTCTTCCTCGATGAGATCGACAAGATCATCGGCGAAGGCGACGGGATGGGCCCCGACGTCTCGCGCAGCGGGGTGCAGCGCGATCTCCTGCCGGTCATCGAGGGCACCAACGTGATCACCAAATACGGCATGGTGTGCACCGACCATATCCTCTTCATCGCCTCAGGCGCTTTTCATCTGGCAAAACCCTCCGATCTCATCCCGGAGATCCAGGGCCGGTTTCCGATCCGAGTCGAGCTGCACAGCCTTACGGCGCAGGATTTCGAGCGCATCCTGGTGGAACCCAAAAACGCCCTGATCCGGCAGTACATCGCACTGCTGCGAACCGAAGGGGTCGATCTGGCCTTCACACGCGGAGCGGTCAGCGAGATCGCCCGGATCGCCTCGGAAGCCAATGAGCGGGCCGAGAACATCGGCGCCCGCCGCCTCCACACCGTTCTCTCCATTCTGCTGGAGGACATTCTCTTCCAGCTGCCGGACGAGACGCTCAAATCCCTGCGCATCGACAAAAAAATGGTGCAGGACAAACTGAGGGAAGTGATCGCCGACGAGGACTTGAGCCGGTACGTGCTGTAATCCCCCGAACATTCATGCCGACCGGAACCTGCCGATCGGGCGGATCGGCCGGCATTCATCCAAACTGAGGGAGGTTCTTGTGAAACGCGATTTTTTGGCTGAAACCGATTTCAGCAAAGCTGAGATCCTTGAAACCTTCAAACTGGCCCGCAAACTGAAGAAAAAAGTCAAAAAGGGGGAAAAGCACCAACTGCTCAAGGGCAAGGTGCTGGTGATGGTCTTTCAAAAACCTTCCAACCGCACCCGCGTCTCCTTCGAGACCGGTATGTACCAGCTCGGCGGTCATGCCATCTACCTTGGGCCCGCCGAAATCGGCCTCGGCACGCGCGAATCGGTCCCCGATGTCGCGCGCGTCCTCTCCCGCTTCGCCGACGGCATCATGGCGCGGGTTTTCGGACATGACCTGGTCGAGGGGCTCGCCCAATGGGCGTCGGTTCCGGTCATCAATGGCCTTTCCGATCTGCTCCACCCCTGCCAGATCCTTGGGGATCTCCTCACCATCATCGAGCATAAGGGGGATTATGAGGGCGTCAAGCTGGCCTATGTCGGGGACGGCAACAACATCGTCAACTCCTTCATCAACGTCGCCGGCATCCTGCCCCTCGACCTGCGCATCGCCTGTCCCAAGGGGTACGAACCCAACGCCGGCATCCTCAAAAAGGCGCGCGACAAGGGCGTCAGCCGGATCCTGGTCGTCGAAGATCCGGTCGAGGCGGTCAAGGGCGCCGAAGTGATCTATACCGATACTTGGGCCAGTATGGGTCAGGAAGCCGAGGCCGCCGCGCGGCGTAAAGTGTTCAAGCTGTATCAGGTCAATGCCAAACTGCTCAAGCAGGCCGCCAAAGACTGTATTTTCATGCACTGCCTGCCCGCGCACCGCGGCGAGGAGGTGACCGATGAGGTGATGGACGGCCCCCATTCCGTCGTCTTCGATGAGGCCGAGAACCGCCTCCACATCCAGAAGGCGATCCTGGTCAAATTGATGGCCTGAAAGCAGAAGGAGCACGTTTTGAAGTACGAACTGGTCCGGTATACCGCAGAAGATGCTGCAGCCTGGGATGAATTTGTCTGGTCGGCCAACAACGGCACCCTTTTTCAAACACGCCGGTTTCTTTCATACCATCCGGAGGGGCGTTTCACCGACCACTCCCTTTCGTTTTACCAGGGCGGCCGGCGTATAGCCGTGCTTCCGGCCGTCGATTTCCATGACGGTGAGCGGCGCATCCTGCTCTCGCACCGCGGCGCCTCCTATGGCGGCTTTATGGTCCGCGACACCCTCGGCATCCGCGAAAGCTTCGACCTGGTCGAGGCCGCCATCGCCTGGGCCCGGGCCGAGGGCTTCGACGCGATCGACTTGACGCCGCCGCCGCAAATCTACTTCCGCCGCCCGAGCAACTATATCGATTTTGCCTTGGTGCAGAACGGCTTTACCTACCGCAAACGGGAGATTTCGAGCGTCATTCCCCTCGATTTCCCGCGTGAGGCGATCCTCTCCACCTTCAGCGAAAGCTCGCGGCGCGCGGTGCGGCGGGCGCAGAAGCAGGGGGTGATCGTGCGTGAGTCGGAGGACTATGCCGCCTTTTACGACATCCTCAAGAACAACCTGCGTCTGCGCCACAATGTCCACCCGACCCATACGCTTGAGGAACTGCTGCGGGTGCGGGATCTCTTCCCCGAGCGCATCAAGCTCTTCGCCGCTTATCACGGGAAGACCATGGTGGCCGGCGTGGTGATGTTCATTTGCAATCCCCGGGTGGTGCTGGCCTTTTACATCAGCCACAACGATGCCTACCAGCAGTACCGGGGTGTCAATGCCCTCTTCCACGATATCATCGACTGGGGGCTGGCCGGCGGTTACGCTTTTCTTGATTTCGGCATTTTTACGGTCAACGAGGATCCCAACTGGGGACTGGCCCACTTCAAGGAGAGCTTTGGTGCGCAGGGGGTGTTCCGTGACAGTCTGAGACTGGTTTTCCGCTGATCCGACGAACGGCTCACCGAAACGGCGACTCTCCATGGCCAGATTGAAGATCCTCCATATCGCGCCCATGAACACCTCCGGTGTGCCGGGCGAACTGGTGCGCGCGGAACGGGCCCTCGGCCACGAGAGTCGGCTGGTGACCCTCTTTCACGACCGCCGCGGCTATTTTGAGGATATCTGTCTCGATCTCGCCTTCATCGATTTCGTCGGCACCTTTTGGGTCAAGCGCCGGGTCTCTGCTCCGGAGCGGCTGCAGGTCGATAACCGCTTGCGCCTCCCCGACAAGATCCCGCCGGTGTGGCGGCCGCATACCGCCTCGGAACGGCTGCTGGTGCGGCTGCGCGACCGGATGTGGCAGCCCAAAATCGCCGCGGCGATCGCCCGGTACGGCCTCGACACTTTTGATGTCTATCAGCTGGACGGCGGCCTCGATTTCACCCGGCAGCCGCACTTTATTCCCGAGATGCACCGGCGCGGCCGCAAGATCATCTGCTGTTATACGGGCAGCGACCTGCGCACGCGCGGCGTCATCCCCGAGATCGACGCCCTGAGCGACCTCAATGTCTCGGTGGAGTTCGATCACCAGGCCCTGCATCCGCACCTCTCCCATGTCTTTTTCCCCTTCGACAGTCGCCGCTTCCGCTTGCAGCCCGAGCCCCTGACTGGCCGGACGCTGCGCATCGGCCATGCCCCCACCAGCTGGGCCGCCAAGGGCAGCGACGTGATCGTGCCTGTCTTGCAGAAGCTCTCACGGGAGCGGGATCTTGAGGTGGCCCTGATCCAGAACATGCCCTGGGAGAGCGCCATCGCCCTCAAGGGAAGCTGCGATATTTTCGTCGATCAGATCGGCGACCTCGGCTATGGCATCAACGCCCTTGAAGCCCTGGCCATGGGGATCCCGGTGGCGAGCTGTCTGGCCGCCGGTTTTGCGGCGGCCTATCCGGACCATCCCTTCATCGAGGTCCAGGCCGGGACGCTGCGGGAAGCACTGATCCGGCTCATCGAGGACCGCGCGCTGCGGCGGCGGTTGGGACGGCAGGGACGCGCATGGGTCGAGGCCTATCATGACAGCCGCGCTGTGGTGCGGCGCATTCATCAGCTGGCAGGACTGCTCTAGCGCTTGCGCCCACCCCTGGCTGGGTCAACTCATGGCGGGGTCGTCTGCCAGACGTATAACAACAGGAACGCCGAAGGATGAAAATCCTTTTTGTCAATACCATCCAGATGTTCGGCGGGGGTGAGGTCTGGATGCTGCGCGCCCTCGAGGCCCTGCACCGACGCGGACATACGGTGGCTCTGCTCTGCCGGCCAGGTACCCTGGTCGGCGAGCGGGCCGAGGCGCTCGGACTCACGGTCCATTACCTTGCCGTCCGCGGCGACCTGGGTCCGGTCACGATCCTGCGGGCCGCGCGCCTGTTACGTCGCGGCGGCTACGAGATCGTCCTGACCAACATGGACAAGGAACTGCGCTTCATGGGGCTCGCTGCCAAACTGGCCGGCGGATGCCGGGTTATTGCCCGCCGCGGCATCGACTATCCCCTAAAAAACCGTCTGCGCTACCGCTTCAGCTATAATGTCCTGGCCGCGGCGGTCATCGCCAACTCCGAGGCCACCAAGCGGGCGCTGCTGCGCAATGCCCCCTGGCTCGATCCGCAGCGGGTCCATGTCATCTACAACGGCATCGATCCCCTGCCGTTCCAGGCTCCGGGCGACGGGAACTTTCGCCGCCGTATCGGCGTAGAATCGGGCGTTCCCCTGATCGGATTCATCGGCCAGCTGGATGAGCGCAAGGGGTTGCAGACCCTGCTGCCCGCTTTTCTTCAGGTGCACAGCTGCCTGCCGGCCTGCCGCCTGGTGCTGGTCGGCGAAGGGCCCTTGCGGGGCTGGATCGAAGCATGGCGTCAGCAGCACGGCCTCACGGACGCCGTCCTTTTAACCGGTTTCAATGACCGGATCGAGGAGGTGATGCGCGATATCGACCTGCTGGTCCTGCCCTCGCTGTGGGAGGGCTTTGGCATCGTGCTGATCGAGGCCATGGCCGCCGGCAAACCCTGTGTCACGACGCGAATCAGCTCGATGCCGGAGATCGTCCTCGACGGCGAGACCGGCCGCGTGGTGCCTGTTGGCAAGAGTGAGGCGCTGGCCGCTGCCCTGATCGAGATCGCGGGCGATGCGGCGCGCGCGGCCGCCTGGGGTGAGGCCGGCCGCCGCCGGGTGGAGACCCACTTCACTCTCGACCAGATGATCGACCGCCTCGAAACGCTGTTCTCCTCGACAAGACAGGCAGGTTGAGCGGTGAAGCCCTGGAACCGATTTGAGCAGTTTTTCAAGCACAACCAGCTGAAATTTCTCGGGCGGCTACTCGGTGTCCGGGAGAAGACGCCTGCGGAGATCGATCATGGAGCCATCCGGCGCATTCTGATTGTCCGCCAGCACGATCAACTCGGGGATTTCCTCCTGGCTACCCCGGTATTCAAGGCGGTGCGGCAGCGCTATCCTGCAGCGCACATCACAGCGGTGACGCGCAGCTATACGGCGCATGTGGCGGAGGCCAATGAATATATCGATGCAGTGGTCCCCATCTATGAGCACGGCGGGGACTGGACGTGGGCACGCGCGGCGGCGGTGCTGCGTTTGTTGTGGAGCAGGGCCGACCTGACGATCGTGCTCAATACCGTCAGCCATTCCCTCACCAGTGATCTGATCGCCCGCTTCGCCACGCGCGGGACCATCCTCGGCTCCGGGCATCTGCGTTTCAGCGGCACATCGCGGAACTTTTTTTATCATATCAATGCGCCCTGGATCGAAGGGGTGCGGCATCAGAGTCAGCGCAACCTCGACATCCTCAGCCCGCTCGGTATCCGCGGGGAAGATCTCCGCGAGCACATGCGCCTCCGGCCCGAGGAGCAGGCCTGGGCGGCGGAGCACCTCCGTCAGCTCGGGCGGGAGGCGGAACGGCCGCTGATCGCGCTGCATCCCGGCGCCGGCAAACTCGGCAACCGCTGGCCTGCGGCCCGATTCGCCGCGGCGGCCAACCAGCTCGCCAGCGAAATCGGCGCCCAGATCTATGTGACCTGGGGCGGACGCGAAGATGACCTAGGTGAGGAATTGCTCGCCGCTCTTGATCGGCCGCCGCTGCACTCCCGCCATGCGGAGATCCGCAAGATGGCGGCCCTTCTCGCCGCCGCGGACTTGTTCCTCTGCAACGATACCGGCGTCATGCACGTCGGCGCGGCGGTGGATACCCCGTTGGTCGCCGTCTTCGGCCCAACCGATCCCACCCAGTGGAAACCCTGGGGGGAAGCGTTCGTCGCTGTGCGCGCCGCAGACCATATCTGCACTTCGGTCACCCTGGAACAGCTGCTGGAGCCGGCGCGGGCCTTATTGAGGTCTGGAATCGATAAATGATTGTATAATAAAAGGATGGATGACAAGGACAATCCTCGATAACGCCGGCTTTGTGAAAAAAAAGGATTGCATTTCTGATTTCCATTCCATATTTTTGGGCGATTTTAACCGGGTAACCATGGATTAACACTGAGGTAAAAATGGCTGCAAAAAAAATTGTCGACGACGACGAACTGAACGATGATATCGTCCCTGAAGACGAAGAAGAAGAGGAAGAAGATATCGCCGATCAGGATCCCGATGCCGATGAACTCGAAGATATCCCCGATGAAGAAGTGGAGGTCGAGGAGGAGGAGGAATGGGACGACGAGTTTTGGGATGATGACGATGAGGATTGGGAGGATGATGAGGAGTGGGATGAAGAGGACGAGGAAGATTGGCTTGACGGCACCCCGGAATGGGAAGGTGATGATGATTGGGAATAATGCCCTTGACGGCAGTCATATTTCATTCGTAGAATCCTTGCCGGCCGGAGACCTCTGCCAGGCCTTATAGGCCAGTCGAGATCAGGCCTTTTTGAACAGTCAGAGGGTGCAGCGTTCGGCTGCACCCCGGTTGCAAGCCCGGAAGCCGCTGGCCCGGGCTTTTTCGTCCCCAAGCTGCAATGGGGGCAGGAGAGAGAAAATCGCTTTGATTCCATCCGCATCCCTGCCGGCCGGAGAAAAGAGACCGGAGCCCGGATCGATCCGCCGGATCCTGGTCATCAAACTGCGCGCGGTCGGCGATGTCGTGCTCTCGACGATCGTCATCGACAACCTGCGCCGGGCTTTCCCCGCTGCCGCCATCGATTTTCTCACGGAGGAGGTCTCGCAGCAGGTTGTCTCAGGCCATCCGCAGCTCGATGCCGTGGTGGTCCTGGAACGCAAGGCCATCGCCCGGCTACGCGCCGGCGAACAGCTCCGCGCTCATTTCGCTTTCCTGAGCCGCATCCGCTCCGCGGGCTACGATCTGGTCTTCGATTTTTTTGGCAATCCGCGCAGCGCCCTGTTGACCTGGTGGAGCGGCGCCGCCTGGCGGGTCGGCTATAATTACCGCCTCCGCCGCAATGCCTATACTGTGATCGTCCCTTCGCGAGCCGCAAGCGTTCATGAGGCGGAGTGGCATCTCGATGCCCTGAACTTTCTGGGCATCCCCGTGCCCTCAAGGCACCTCTCTTTTGCCCTGAGCGCCGCCGCGGCGGGCAAGGCGGCGGCTTTTTGGCGCGAGGCCGGGCTCGAAGGCGAACGGGTTATAGCGCTCAACTTTTCGGGCGGCTGGGCCGCCAAACGCTGGCCCCTCGCGCGCTTCGCCGAGCTCGCCGGCCGGCTGGTGCAGCATTATCGGGCGCGGATCCTGGTCATCTGGGGTCCCGGCGAATACGAACAAGCGCGGCAGCTCGCGGCCCTCGCCCCGGTCCCGGTCACGCTCATCCCCCCGACCGATCTCAAGGAACTGGCAGCGCTGCTGCAGCGGGCTGACCTCATGATCAGCACCGACTCGGGGCCGATGCACATCGCGGCATCGGTGTGCACCCGATGCGTCGCGCTCTTCGGGCCGACCAATCCGCAACTGCAAGGGCCCTATGGGGCGGGTCATCAGATCGTGACCGCCAGCGGACTCGATTGCCTCGGATGCAACCGTACCGCGTGCGACCACATCCGCTGTATGACCACCCTGACCGTTGCCGATGTACAGGCGGGCGTAGCGCGCGCTGTGGCCTCTTTGCCGGAATGGCGGCAGGTTTGAAATGAGTGAATCAAGAAAAGCGATCCTGGCCGGCGAATCGGCGGAAAGTGTTCCCTCGCTGCACGAATGGCTCGCGTTGATGAACGAACGCACTTCGCGCCAGGCCCTGGAGCTTGCGGAAGGTCCGGAGATCGGCTTCACCGACCTGGTTCTGCACCCGCTGGGACGGTTTCTGCGGATCGGGCTGCTCGAGGGCAGGCTTCTGCAAGGATTCGATGGATTCCGCGCCGCCTGGATCGCCGCTCTGCAGCTGATGCTGCTCAATATGAAGATCTGGCACCTTCAGCAGCATCACGAGGAGCGCGAGCGCTGGGGAGAGCAGGTGCGGCCATGAGCACTCTTTCAGTCATCGTCATCACGCTGAATGAATCGCGGCATATCGCCGCCTGCCTGGAGAGTGTTGCCTGGGCTGACGAGATCGTCGTCGTCGATTCGGAAAGCAGCGACGATACCGCCGCCATCGCGCGACGCTACACGGACCATGTTTATGTCGAAAAGTTCCGCGGTTACAGCGGCCAGAAGAACTTCGCCGTGGAACGCGCCCGTGGCGAGTGGGTGCTTTGGCTCGACGCCGACGAGCGGGTGACGCCGGAGCTGGCTGCTGAGATCCGTCGCACCCTTGCCGCGCCGACGGCGGTGGCGGGTTTCGAGATGCCGCGCAAGGCCTATTTTCTCGGCCGCTGGATCCGCCACTGCGGCTGGTATCCGGGATATGTGCTCCGCCTCTTCCGCCGCGACCAGGGGCGTTTCGATGACCGCACGGTCCACGAGACCCTATTGCTCGCTGGGGAGCGCGGCCGTCTGCGTGGTGATCTCGAACACTATACCGATGATTCCCTGGAACACTATTTCCGAAAATTCAACACTTATACCTCGCTCGCGGCCGGGGAACTCGATGCGGGCAGGCAGCGTTTCGGGATGATGAGCCTCTTCCTCCGGCCTTTGCACGCGTTCATCAAGATGTACGTGCTCAAGGGCGGCTTCCGCGACGGCCGCCACGGGTTGGTCCTTTGCCTGCTTTCGGCCAACTATGTTGCTGCCAAGTACGCCAAGCTCCTTGAACTGCAGCGCGGCAGAGCCTGAGCGGCGGCGGGCCCAGCCGATCTGCAACCGGTGAAAATTATCACTTGAACCTTTGCCGCAAATCAATTACATTACATCATATCAACCCAAGCGCTTTTTGTGGATCTCAGTGCAGCGTTTGCCACGGAGGCTTTCCGCCATGAATTTCACAGTGGATACCCGTAACCATACCTATATTTTCCGGCTCAGGGAAGAGCGTCTAAACGCCCGGATCGCTCCAGATCTCAAAGCCCAGCTCCTGCTGCTCATCAGCGATGAGACCGGCAACAACATCCTACTCGATTTGACCAAGGTCAAGTTCGTCGATTCCTCCGGCTTGGGGGCGCTGCTGCTGGGTTTACGGCAGGCCCGCGCCAACGAACGCCAGTTTGCACTGCTCGGGACGCAAAAGCGGGTGAGCAAGCTGATCCACATCGCTCAGGTCGGCAACGTCCTGACCAGCTATAACGATGAGGCGGAGGCGCTGGCCGGGATGGCTGAGGGGGCGTAGCCGCCCGTTTCGGATTCCAGACAAAAAAGCCCACCCTTCCAGCGGAAGAGTGGGCTTTTCTTTTTTAATCGGACCGTCGATCAGGAGCAACCGTCGGTGCTACCGCAAACCAGGCATTTGTGGCAGGCTCCATTGCGCACCATGATCGAACCACAGTTATGGCAAGGGGGGGCGTCGCTCTGCTCGACAAAGACCTTGTCTTCGCTGTCCCTCTGGCTCTGTGGGGTGGAGGATTTGAAGCCGTCGATCTCAGCCGGCTTTTCATCATCCGAGACGCGTTTGGTCAGGTATTTCTGCTCCAGCCAGCGGAAGATATAATCGGCGATCGATTTGGCGAAATGAATCGAGGGATTGGGCGTCCAGCCATAGGGCTCGAAATGAGTATAGCTGAACTTGCGCACCAGCACCTCCAGGGGCACGCCGTACTGCAGGCTGATCGAAATCGAGGTGGCAAAGGCATCGACCAGCCCGGAGATCGCCGAGCCGGTTTTGGCCATGGTGACAAAGATCTCGCCCGGCTTGCCATCGTTGTATTCGCCCACCGTGATATAACCCTCGTGTCCGGCGATGGAGAACTTGTGGGTGCAGGAACGCCGTTCATCCGGGAGGCGACGGCGCTGCCCCGTGAAGGCGGCCTCCTTTTTCTCCTGATCCTCGCCGCTCTTGGTGGACATGGGCTGAGAATGCTTCGAGCCGTCGCGGTAGATGGCGATGGACTTGAGCCCCAGCTTCCAGGCCTCCATGTAGACCGAGGAGATATCGTCCACCGTGCAGTCCGTCGGCATGTTCACGGTTTTGGAGATGGCGCCCGAGAGGAAGGGCTGCACTGCAGCCATCATCCGCACATGTCCCATATAGTGGATGAAGCGGTTGCCGTTGAGCGGCATAAACGCGCAGTCGAAAACCGGCAGGTGTTCCGGGCTGAGGTAAGGCGCTCCCTCGATCGTATCCTCGCGTTCGAGATAGGCGATGATCTCATTGACCTGGGCGTCAGGATAACCGAGGCGGTGCAGGGCGGGGGCGATGGTTTTGTTGACCAGTTTGAGCTTGCCGCCGCCGACGAGGCGTTTGTATTTAATTAGAGCGATATCGGGCTCGATGCCGGTGGTGTCGCAGTCCATCATGAAGCCGATGGTACCGGTTGGCGCCAGCACGGTAACCTGGGCGTTGCGGTAGCCGTAGCGTTCACCCATTTCATGGGCGTCGTTCCAGACCTCATTGGCGGCATCGAGCAGAGCGGCGGGGGTCAGGTCCGGATCGATCTCCTCGAGAGCGGCGCAGTGCTTGCGGATGACGCGCAGCATCGGCTCGCGGTTCTTCTCATACTCCGCGAAGGGTCCCATCGCGCTCGCGATGATCGCCGAACTGAGATAGGCCTGGCCGGTCATCAGGGCGGTGACCGCGGCCGCAAGGGCTCGTCCCTGCGCGCTGTCATAGGGCAAACCGTAGTACATCAGCAGGGCGCCCAGATTGGCATAGCCAAGCCCGAGGGGACGGAAGAGATGGCTGTTGCGGGTGATCTGCTCGTTGGGGTAACTGGCCGGGCCGACGATGATCTCCTGTGCAATGATGAAGATATGCACCGCGCGCCGGAAAGCCTCGATGTCGAATTCACCGCTCTCCTTGACGAATTTCAGCAGGTTCAACGAGGCGAGATTGCAGGAGGAGTTGTCGATGAACATATACTCGCTGCAGGGATTCGAGGCGTTGATTGGCGCCGAATTGGGGCAGGTGTGCCAGTCGTTGATCGTGGAATGGAACTGAATGCCGGGGTCTCCGCAGATATAGGCCGCTTCCGCCATCATCTTGAAGAGATCGGCCGCACGGAAGCTTTCGACCACCTTGCCGTCGGTCACCGCGTGCGTCTGCCAAAGCCCGTCCATCTTGACCGCCTGCATGAATTCTTCGGTGACGCGGACGCTGTTGTTAGAATTCTGGAAAAAGACCGACTGGTAGGCCTCGCCGCCAAAGGTGCCATCATAGCCCTGCTCGATCAGGGCCCAGGCCTTCTTTTCCTCGTTCGCTTTGCAATTGATGTACTCGACGATATCGGGATGGTCGACGTTGAGGATGACCATCTTGGCCGCGCGCCGGGTTTTGCCGCCGGACTTGATCACCCCGGCAAAGGCATCGTAGCCGCGCATGAAGGAGACCGGGCCGGAGGCGCTGCCGCCGGCTGAGAGCTTTTCCTTGGAAGAGCGCAACGGCGAGAGGTTGGTACCCGTGCCTGAGCCGAACTTGAAGAGCATCCCCTCGGTCTTGGCTAGATCGAGGATCGACTCCATAGTGTCTTCCACCGAATTGATAAAGCAGGCGGAACACTGCGGATGCTCCTCCACCCCCATATTGAACCAGACCGGGCTGTTGAAGGAGGCCTTTTGATTGACCAGCAGGTGGGTAAGTTCCCACTCGAAAGTCCGGGCGTCCTGAGGTGTCTCAAAATAGCCCTGCTCTTCGCCCCAGCGCGCGATGGTCTGCACCACCCGGTCGATCATGGTCTTAATGCTGCTTTCCGGGGCGCTGGCGTTTTTATGGGAATGGAAGTACTTGGAAGTGACGATGTTGAGGGCAGTCTGGCTCCAGGTCACGGGCGCTTCGATGTCTTCACGTTCGAAGATAACCTCGCCTTTGTCGTTAGTGATCGATGCGCTCCGCAATTCCCACGTCAGTTCGTCATAGGGATGGATCCCGGGCCGGGTGAAAAAGCGCGGAATACTCAACCGCTCCCGTTCCTTGGGCCCTTCCGGGAAGAGGGTCGGTTCTTCATCGATCAGCGCCATCTGGTCCGACTTGACATACTCCTTCATAGACACTCCTCGAGAATAAAGACAACAATCCCCGCACGCCAAGTTCAGCGCTGTGTGAGTCGTATTGATTTTTTTGGATTAGAGGATTGATTCGGCAGAGGCCCCCGATCCCACGGTTCGGTTGCTGAAGCAAGGGGGGCAAAGACTCGGCTGCACATCGAAGTCGCTCAATTGCTTGCTGCAGTGTCAATTTAGAAAATCGGCGGGCCATTGTCAAGTGAAAATATCAATATTTTGTAGTAATTTTGTGCGAGACGTCAAGTTGTAGTAGCCATTGGAGTTGCAGGGAATATTCCAATCTGCCGGACTGTTTAGCCGTGTGGGCGGAAATAGCTTGCTTTCGCGGCAAGTAATCCGTAAATTTTGTTTCAATTAGGATTTCCTCGGAGAAGAGCACGGCAGTGTTGCAAAACGGTTCGAGCGCGATCGACCAGCACTATATGGCCCGCGCCCTGGCTTTGGCGGAGAAGGGGCGGGGGAAGGTGAGCCCCAATCCCATGGTGGGCGCCATCCTGGTCAAGGAGGGGCGGATCATCGCGGAGGGCTGGCATCAGCACCTGGGCGGAGCGCACGCCGAGATCAACGCGATCGAGCAGGCTGGCGAGGCCGCCGAGGAAGCCACGCTCTATGTCACCCTGGAGCCCTGTTGCCACCAGGGGCGGACCGGCCCCTGTGTCGAGCGGATCTTCAGCGCCGGCATCGTGCGGGTGGTCGCGGCGATGAAAGACCCCAATCCCCTGGTCAACGGCAAGGGATTCGCCTGGCTGCGCACCCGGGGGATCGAGCTGACCACCGGCGTGATGGAAGCGGAAGCCGCCGCGCTCAATGCCGGCTACTGCACCTGGATCACTCTCGGCCGTCCCCTGGTGACCCTCAAGGTCGCGCAGAGCCTCGATGGCCGCATCGCCACCAGCACCGGGCATTCCAAATGGATCTCTTCGAAGGAGAGCCGCACCGAAGCCCATCGCTTGCGTTCCCGCCATGACGCTTTGCTCATCGGCATCAACACGGTCCTTGCAGACGACCCCCAGCTGACGGTGCGCCTGGTCGAGGCGGTTTCCCCGCATCGCCTGGTCCTGGACAGCCACCTGCGCGTACCTCTGGACGCACGGATTATCGCCGATTCGATGCCGCACCGGACTACCATCGTCACCACCCCGGCGGCGTCAAAAGAAAAAATCAGCCGCATTCAGGAGAAGGGCGCAACAGTCCTGGTGCTGCCCGAGGATGAACGCGGCTGGGTGGACCAGCAGGCCCTCTGGCGTAAGCTGGCCGAGACCGGCTACACTTCGGTCCTGATCGAGGGCGGCAGTGCGGTTGCCACCGCCTGCCTTAAGACCCATGCCGTCGACCGGATCGCCCTCTTCATCGCCCCCAAGATAATCGGCAGCGGCATCGATGCCATCGGCGACCTCGGTATCCGCGCCCTCAACACCGCGATCCAGATCGAGGAGATGAAGGTCGATATCCTGCCCGTGGATATTCTCGTGCAGGGTCAAGTGCGCTATCTGGATTGAGGTACACCGTGTTCACCGGATTGATCGAAGAAATCGGCCGTGTTGCGGCCATCTCGCCGCTGGGAGAAGGCCGGCGCATCGAAATTACCGCTGCTCGGGTGCTGGAGGGTTTGGCGGCCGGCGATAGCGTCGCCGTAAACGGCGTCTGCCTGACTGTCATTGGACAAGGGGAGCGGACCTTCGCGGTGGAGGCGGTGGCTGAATCGCTGACGCGCACCACGCTGAAAAACTTGATGATCGGGGAAGAGGTCAATCTCGAGCGCGCTTTGCTCGCCACCGGCCGCCTTGGCGGCCACTTTGTTCAGGGCCATGTCGACGGTGAGGGAGAGGTGATCGCGCTCGAGCCGCGCAACCCCGGCTTCTGGCTGCGGATCCGTGTGCCGCGTGAACTGGCGCCGCTGATGGTCGAAAAGGGCTCCATCACCATCGATGGGGTCAGCCTGACGATTGCAGCGGTCGAGGGCGAGCTCATCAGCATTGCCCTGATCCCCCATTCAGCGCAGCGGACGACGCTCGGGTACAAGCGCAGCGGCAGCCGGGTGAATCTCGAAGCGGATATCATCGGTAAATATGTACAGCGCCTGCTGGCGGGGCGCGGGACAGCGCCGGGCTCGTTGACAGGCGAAAGGTTACAGGACTGGGGTTATTAGGCGGACGATATCAGGACTATGAAGGATCATTTCGTTTTTGACACTATCCCGGAGGCCATCGAGGATCTCCGCCAGGGCAAGATCATCATCGTGGTGGATGACGAGGACCGCGAGAACGAGGGCGATTTCATCATGCTTGCCGAAAAGGCGACGCCCGAAGCGGTCAATTTCATGGCCAAACACGGGCGCGGCCTGATCTGCGTGCCCATGACCCCCGAGCGGCTGCAGGAACTCGACATTTCCTACATGGTGCGCAACAATACCGCGCTGCTCGGCACCGCATTCACGGTCTCGGTGGATTACCGCCATGGCGGCGTCACCACAGGCATCTCCGCCGCCGACCGCGCCGCCACTATCCTGGCCCTCACCGATCCGGCGGTCAAGCCGGAGGACCTGGCCAAACCGGGGCACATCTTTCCCATCGCTGCGGTCAGCGGCGGTGTCCTGCGCCGCGCCGGCCATACCGAGGCGGTCGTCGACCTCGCCCGCGCCGCCGGGGCCTACCCGGCCGGTGTCCTCTGCGAGATCATGGATGAGGACGGCACCATGGCGCGCCTGCCCGCGCTCTTCAAACTGGCGCGCCAGTTCCACCTGCGCATCATCACTGTCCGTGCCATGATCGAATACCGCCGCCGTAACGAGATCCTCATCAACCGCATCGCCAGCACCGACTTTCCCACCCGATTCGGGCACTTTACCCTCCACGTCTACGAGAGCAAAGTCGATGATCATCACCACCTCGCCCTCGTCAAAGGAGAGGTGGCGGGCGAAAGTCCTGTGCTGGTCCGCGTCCACTCCCAATGCCTTACCGGCGATGTTTTTGGCTCGATGCGCTGCGATTGCGGGGAACAACTCGAATATGCCCTGCGTGAAATTGAGAAGAAGGGCCGCGGTGTCCTGCTCTATATGCGTCAGGAGGGCCGCGGCATCGGCCTCGCCAAAAAGATCATGGCCTATGCCCTACAGGACCAGGGCAAGGATACTGTCGAGGCCAATGAGGCCCTCGGCTACAAGGCCGACCTGCGCGATTACGGCATCGGCGCCCAGATCCTCTGGGACCTCGGGGTGCGCAAGATCGCGCTGCTGACCAACAATCCGAAAAAGATCATCGGCCTCAAGGGCTATGGCCTTGAAGTGGTCGAGCGCGTCCCGATCGAAGTCCAGCCCAACGCTGTCAACGGTTTTTATCTCGAGACCAAGCGCGACAAGCTCGGCCATCTCATCATGATGGACGGTGAAGAAGAAAAATAATCCTTTTTTTAGGTGAATCCCATGCCACAAGTGATCGAAGGCCAACTCTCGGCGAGCGGCAAATCGTTCGCCATCGTCGTCAGCCGCTTTAACGAACTGATCTGTAAAAAGCTCCTCGAGGGCGCGCTCGACTGCCTCAAGCGCCACGGCGGTGACCTCGACCAGGTCACCATCGTCTGGGTGCCCGGGGCGTTCGAGATCCCGATCGCGGCCAAGCGCCTCGCCCGCAGCAAACAGTACGCTGCAGTGATCTGCCTCGGTGCGGTCATCCGCGGCGCCACGCCGCACTTTGAATACATCGCCGCCGAGGTCACCAAGGGCATCGCCCAAGCCGGCATGGAGCTGGAGGTGCCGATCAGCTACGGTGTTATCACCCCGGACAACCTCGAGCAGGCCCTCGAGCGCGCCGGCACCAAGGCCGGCAACAAGGGCTGGGATGCCGCCATGAGCGCGATCGAGATGGCCGACCTCTTTGCGCATCTCAAAGGATAAGGCATGAATCGATTCTCCCGCGCTCTGCGCGTTTCGGTATTTCTGCTGCCCGGTGCCTGGAGCGTCGCACTCGCGGCGGAGTGGGAATGGCAGACCTTCACCAATGCCACCGACGTCCGCCAGATCCTCGCCGCCGATTCGCTCGTCTGGGCCGCCACCAACGGCGGCCTACTCCGCTTCAGCCCCGCCACCGGCCGCTTCACGCCCTTTGTGAACACCGACGGCCTGGCCAGCAACGACATCAAGGCGGTCGAACGCGACCAAAGCGGCCGCATCTGGATCGCTGGCGCCAACGGCGTCGTCAACGTCTATACGCCATCGTCCCGTCGCATGCAGACGATCACCGATTACCAGGGCCAGAGCATCAATGACCTGACCGCCTATGGCGACTCGATCTTTGTTTCCCTGGGCATCGGCGTCAGCCTCTTTGATATCCGCCGCTGGGAGGTCAAGGAGACCTACAAGATCGGCGAGGTCACCCGGACGCTTCTCGACGGCCGCCGCATTTGGACGGCCTGTCCGGACGGCGTGCGCACCTCCCATCTTGATCTCCCCAATTTGATGGCCCCGAGCGCCTGGACCCGCTACACCATGACCGACGGCCTGCCCCACAATCAGGCGCTCTCCCTGGCCTCCTTCGGCGGCCAGCTTTTCGTCGGGACCGCCAAGGGCCTGGGCATCTTTAACGGGACCGCCTGGCTCCCCGGCGAACTCAAGGACAACAGCATCGCCGACCTGGCGGTCTGGGAAGGGAAGCTTGCGGTCGACGCTGGATGGGCCATCGTACAGCGCAACGGCGCCAACTCGTTCACAACCCTTGGCAATGCCCTCTCCCGCGCCACCTCGCTCGGCGTGGACAGCAGCGGACGCCTTTGGGCCGGCATCTCCAGCGGTGGCCTCGCTTGGTACGATCCAGCGCACCTTCGCTGGATCTCCGAGATCCCCGACGGGCCCGCTGACAACAAGTTCACCGCCCTGGTCTTTGACCGCAGCGGCAACCTCTGGACCGCCTCCTCCAGCAGCGGCATCTCCCGATACGATGGTACGTCCTGGCGCATTTTCAACAAGAATAACGGCACCTTGCCCAGCAACGACTTTCGCACCCTCGCCGTCGATGCCCGCAATCGGGTCTGGGCCGGGAGCTGGGGCGGCGGTATCGCCATTTTCACCACCCGCGGCGACAGTATCGCCATCACCACCCTCGGCTCCAAGGACGGCCTGGCCGGCATCTCGGTCAACCCCGACTATGTGGTCATCACCAGCCTGATGAATGATGGCAAGGGCAATCTCTGGCTGCTCAACTACCAGGCGGACAATCTCCAGATCCTCGATGTCGCCGATTCCCTCGGCAACTGGCAGTACTTCACCACCCGCGACGGCATCAAGTCGAAGCTGACGACAGCCCTGGCGGCGGACCAGCACGGCCGCATCTGGGTCGGCACCCAGGATCGCGGCATCAGCGTCCTCGATCATAACGGCACCCCCTTCGACAAATCCGATGACGACCTCAGCCAGGGGTTGGGCACCGAGGACGGCCTCACCAGCCTCACCATCCGCTCCCTCGCCCAGGATGCCGATGGTGTGATGTGGATCGGCACACCTGAGGGGCTCAATTACTGGTACGAAGGGACCGTCAATCAGCGCTACCAGGTGATCAATGATGACATCAACGTCATCTCGGTCGATGTCCGCAATAACAAATGGATCGGCACCAGCGGCGGCATGAGCATGTTCGAAGCGGACGGCTACACCTGGCGCCATTTTTCCACCTCCACCAGCGCTCTGGTAAGCGACAATGTCACCTGCTTCGCCTTCAACGAGAAGACGGGACAGGTTTATATCGGCACGACCAACGGCCTCTCCCGGCTGCAAACCCCCTTCACCCGGCCGGCGGCCAACCTGAGCCGCCTCTCGGGATACCCGAACCCCTTTGTACTCGGCAACGGCAGCGCGCTTTTTTATATCGAGAACCTGGCGGACAAGGCCACGGTGCGCATCTTTACGCCCGACGGGCGTCTGGTCCGGCATCTGCCAGCCAGCCAGATCTATGGCTCGCGCACAACCTGGAACGGGCGCAATGACCGCGGCGACCTGGTCGCCAGCGGGATCTATCTCTATCTGGTCACCACAGAAGCAGGCTTGTCCGGCTCAGGCAAGGTGGCGGTGATCCATCCCTGATGAATTTCCAGGAATTTTGTTTGGTATTACAATTTCCCAAAAATCCGCTTGAAAATGACTCGCCAATTCCGTTAATTTAAGGGAATCTATCCGTTCACCAATCGGGTTGGGGAGGGCAAGGTAAGCCGCCGGCGCGGAGTTCCGGCGTAATGCATCCAGAGACCAGACGCGGGACCATGCTCACTTCTCTCTTCGCGAAAAACTATCTCTTGATCGACGAGATCCGGGTCGAGTTCAAGACGGGTCTCAATATCATCACCGGCGAGACCGGCGCGGGTAAGTCGATCCTCATCGGCGCCCTCGGCGCTCTGTTGGGCGACCGGCTCGGCAAGGAGGCGATCCGCGGCGGCGCGGAGAGAGCGGTCATCGAGGGCGAGTTCCGCATCGACCGCCTGCCGGCGATCGGGGATTTCCTGCGCGCGCAGGAAATCGAGGAGCAGGGTGGCAGCCTTCTGGTGCGGCGTGAGGTCCACAACAACGGCCGGAGCCGCTGCTTCATCAACGATACCCCGGTGCCGCTAGCGGTGCTGACGGAACTCGGGGATCTCCTGGTTGATCTGCATGGCCAGCACGAACACCAGCTCCTGCTCAAGGTCGCCAACCACGGGCCCTATCTCGACGCCTTTGCCGGACTGGACGGTGATCTGGAGGCGCTCAGGAGCGGTTACCATGAGCTGATGGCCGCAATCCGGGCCCTGGTTTCAGCCGAAGAGCAGGCCGCCGAGCTCGCCCGCAGCCGTGATTACAAGGCCTTTCAGCTCCAGGAGATTAAGGCCGTGGCCCCGGCGGCGGGCGAAGAGGAGCAGCTGCTTGCCGATGAGCAGATCCTCAAGAACGCCGAACTTTTATTTGAGCGCACCGCCCGTCTCTTCACCCGGCTCTATGAATCGGAAGGCTCAGCGGCGGAGATTCTCACCGCGGCGGTCGCTGATCTCGGGCAACTCGCGGCCATCGATCCGCTCTTCGACTCGATGCGCACCGACAGCCAGAGCGCGCTCATCCTCATCGAAGAGCTGGCCAAGGGCGTTCAGCATTACAATCAAGCCATCTCCTTCGATCCCGAGCGGCTCGAAAAGGTGCGGCAGCGCCTCGCCCTGCTGACCGCGCTCAAGCGCAAGCATGGCGGCACCCTCGAGGAGGTGATCGCCCTGGGCCAAAAGCTGGAGGAGGAACTGGCGCTGGTCGACAACCTCGATGCGACGTTGGCGCAACTGACACGGCAGCGCGAGGAGGTGCGCGCCCGGCTCGCCGCCCTCAATGCGGCGCTCTCGGTCCGGCGCCAGGAGGCCGCACAGGATTTTTCCACGAGGGTCGCTGCGGCCCTGGCGCAGCTGGGCATGCCGCGGGCGCAGTTCTCGGTGGCCCAATACAGTACGCCCGCCGCCGATGAACCCTGGGTCCTTTTAGCGGGCGAAAAGATGCGCATCGGGCCGCGCGGTAGCGATCACATCGAGTTCCTCCTCTCCGCCAACGCGGGCGAGGAGGCCAAGCCTTTGGCTGCCGTCGCTTCCGGAGGAGAGATCTCGCGCGTGATGCTCGCCCTCAAGAGCCTGCTGGCTGAAAACGATCGCATCCCGGTGCTGATCTTTGACGAAATCGATATCGGCATCAGCGGGCGTATCGCCCAAGCGGTCGGCCGCAGTCTCAAAGAACTGGCGGCGAGCCACCAGGTCCTGTGTATCACCCATCTGCCGCAGATTGCCAGCATGGCCGATTGGCATCTGCTGGTCGAAAAGCAGGGTGACGACCGTTCGACGCGCACGACGATCCGGCCGCTTTCAGAGGAGGAGCGCATCGCCCAGGTCGCAGCCCTGATTGGCGGCGATGTGGTGACCGCGGCGCATCTGCAAAGCGCCAGCGAACTCATCGCGGCCGGCAGCGCCGGAGTGTGACCACCTGCAGGGGCGCGGTGGTGTAGGCAAGTGGGTTGAGGTGGGGATTCGGAGCATCCACGGTTCGCAACGCAAGGAGTGAAGAGATCAGGCAGCCGATCTACCTTAACTGACAGGCATCCAAGCAGCGAGGTTCTCATGAAAAGCTATTCCCGTTCTGTCTGGGCGGTGGTCATCGCCCTGGTGATCATTTTCGTTGGCCTTTTTCTGGTGTGTGCCCAGCGCCGTGGTACGGTGGCCGGCGGTGAAGACATGGCCAACAACGACGACCAGTTCCGTCAGGAACTGCTGCAGTTACTCGACCTGACCGAGGGCGAAGGGGGCAACAATTCGACCAGCGACGCTCTAGCGTCGGGCAATACCGACAGTACGGCGGATGCCAGCAACCTCGCCCTCTCCGATGATGAGATGCTGGCTCTTCTCGGCGCCGAGAACGAAACCGGCAACGAAGCGGCCGCGGCCAACAGGGAGAGCGCCACGCCAAAGAAAGAATCCGCTGCAGGTGGTAAAACCGCTTCCAGAGGCGAGGGCCTCCTCGAGACCAAGCCGTCGACTACCCCGGGCACAATGGGCTTGACACCCGAGATGTTCATCAAGATACGCTCCGACATCAGCCGCCTTGAGGCCGCTCTCGAACAGCGGAGCGCCACGGTCGACAGTCTGCAAAACATCATCACTAACCGCAATGCCCGGCTGCAGGAACTCGAGGCCCAGAGGAGCAAACGCGCCGCGGTGACGCCGGTGGTGACGGCCAAAACCATCAAAAAAACCGCTCGTGCCGCCGCCAGCAGCAGCGCTTTCGACACCGCCTATGAAGACGCCCGCAGCCTCTTCGAAGCCCACAAATATCAGGCAGCGATCGATGCCTTTTCGCGGCTGCTGGCTGATTATCCCGACCACACCATGGCGGATAACTGCCAGTACTGGATCGGGGAGTGCTACTTTGGCATGCGGGAGTACCAGAAGGCCATCGTCGAATTCCAGAAGGTTTTCGCCTTCTCTGAGACGGATAAGCATGATGACGCCCAGCTGATGATCGGCCTCTCCTACGTGCGCAGCAACCAGGCGGATTTAGCCCAGAAGGCCTTCGGCACTTTCCTCGACACCTATTCCGGAAGCGAGTATACTTCGGTCGCGAGACGCTATTACCGTTCCATTTAACCAAGAGTCCCTGCGTGAGCCGGTTTGTCCATCTCCACAACCATTCCCATTACAGCCTCCTCGACGGGGCATGCCGCATCGAAGATCTTGTGGAGCGTGCAGGCCAATTCGGCATGCCGGCTATCGCGCTGACCGACCACGGCTGCATGCACGGGGTGATCAGCTTTTATAAAAAATGCAGCAAGGCCGGTATCAAACCGCTGATCGGTTCCGAGGTTTACGTCGCGCCGGGGAGCCGGATGGAGAAACAACCGGATCCCGGCACCGGCGGAACCGCCTTTCATCTGGTGCTGATCTGCAAGGATATGACCGGCTACCGCAACCTGATGAAGCTGGTTTCCGCAGGGTACCTCGACGGATTCTATTACAAGCCGCGCATCGATCGCGCCCTGCTGCGTCAGCACCATGAGGGGCTGATTGCCCTCAGCGCCTGTCTCAAGGGGGAGGTCAGCCAGCGGCTGCTGCGCGAGAGCGAAGAGCGCAGCCGTGAAACAGCCGCCGAGTATCGCGAACTCTTCGGCGATGATTTCTACCTCGAGGTTCAGAATCACGGCATCCCCGAGGAGGAGACTGCCCGCAACGCCATCTATACCATGGCGCGTGACTTGAATATCAAGGTGGTCGCCACCAACGATATTCATTATCTCAAGCGGGAGCACGCCGAAGCCCACGATATCCTTCTCTGCCTGCAAACCGGCAAGGATCTCGAAGATACCACCCGCATGCGCTACAACACGCGGGAGCTCTTTTTCAAGAGCGAGGAGGAGATGGCCGAAGCCTTCCCCGGCCATCCCGAGGTCCTGCTCAACACCCTGGAAGTCGCTGAGAAATGCGATCTTCATCTCGACTCCCGGACCTTCCATCTGCCGGTCTTCCAGCTGCCGCCGGAACATGCCGGCAAGGATCTGGATGCCTATCTTGCCGAGGTGGCCTGGGCCGGCCTGCGCGAGCGCTACGCCACGGTCACCCCGGAGTTGGAACAACGTCTCCAATATGAGCTCGACATGATCCGGCAGATGGGCTACGCCGGCTACTTTCTGATCACCGCCGACTTTATCAACTATGCCCGCAGCCAGCGGATCCCCGTCGGACCCGGCCGCGGCTCGGCCGCCGGCAGCCTGGTAGCCTACGTTCTCAAAATTACCAGCCTCGATCCGATCCGCTATGACCTGATCTTCGAGCGCTTCCTCAATCCCGAGCGCATCTCGATGCCCGATATCGACATCGATTTTTGCTACGAGCGCCGCGAGGAGGTGATCCGGTACGTCAAGGAAAAATACGGCTACAACAACGTCTGTCAGATCATCACCTTCGGTACCATGGCTGCGCGCGCGGTGATCCGCGATGTCGGCCGCGTTCTCAAGATGAACTATTCGGAGGTGGACCGCATCGCCAAGCTGGTGCCGGAACAGCTCAAGATCAAACTTGAGGAGGCGATCAAGAATGTCGCCGAACTGCGGCAGATTGCGGAAAAAGATGAGACCGGCCGCCGTCTGATCGAACACGCCCTGGTGCTCGAGGGGTTGGCGCGGCACGCCTCGACCCATGCCGCCGGCGTGGTCATCACCCCCGAGGAGCTCACCAACTATGTCCCCCTCTACAAGACCAAGGAGGGTGACATCACCACCCAGTACGACATGAAGTCGCTGGAGGAGGTGGGGCTGCTCAAGATGGATTTTCTCGGCCTGCGCACTCTGACGGTCATTCAAAAGACGGTCGATGCGGTGGCGGCGCGCGGCATCTCGCTCGACATCGACACCCTGCCGCTCGATGATCCCAAGGTCTATGAGGTCTTCGCCCGCGGCGAGACCATCGGCCTCTTCCAGTTTGAAAGCTCCGGCATGCAGGAGTACCTGAAAAAACTCAAGCCGACCTGCCTCGAGGATCTCATCGCCATGAACGCCCTCTACCGGCCGGGGCCGATGGATTATATCGATGATTTTATCCGCGGCAAGCGCGATGCTGCTTCAGTCAGTTATCTGCATCCCTTGTTGCGGCCGTTGCTGGAGGAGACCAACGGCATTGCGATCTACCAGGAACAGGTGATCAAGATGGCGACCGAGGTCGGCGGCTTTTCGCTCGGCAATGCCGATTTGCTCCGCCGTGCCATGGGTAAAAAGGATCTCGAGATCATGGCCCGGGAACGCATCCATTTCATCGAGGGGGCGAAACAGCACGGCGTCGAGGACAAGGTCGCCGACGAGATCTATGACATGATGGCCAAATTCGCCGGTTATGGTTTCAACAAATCTCACGCCGCCTGTTATTCACTGGTGGCGTACCAGACCGGCTATCTAAAGGTTTATTACCCGGCCGAATTCATGGCTGCGAACCTCAGCAGCGAAATGAGCAGCACGGCGCGGGTCGTCGTGCTGCTGGAAGAGTGCCGCCGCATGGGCCTTGAGGTGCTGCCGCCCGACGTCAACGAAAGTCTCGCGGATTTCGTCGTCGTCGAGGGCCGCATCCGCTTCGGCCTCGGGGCGGTCAAGAATGTCGGCCGCGGCGCCATCGAGGCCATCGTTGCGGGACGGAAGCAGAAGGGCCGTTTCCGAACCCTGATCGATCTCGCCTGCGCTATCGATCTTCAGGCGGTGAATAAAAAGGTCTTTGAGAGCCTGATTCAAGCCGGGGCGATGGACAGCCTCGAGGGCACCCGCGCCCAGAAGATGGCCGGCCTCGAGGAGGCGATCCTCTATGCCCAGGGTCTTAAGCAGCGCGCGGCCACCGGACAGTTCTCGATGTTCGACGGCGCCGACAATACCGCCGAGGAACAGGATCAGCTCCGTCCCAGCCTTCCACGGGTCGAAGCGTGGTCCGAGAGCGACGCCCTCAACCGCGAAAAGGCGATGCTCGGCTTTTATCTCTCGGGCCATCCCCTTGACCGCTTTCGCGAAGACATCGGCGCGCTCGCCAGCGTCCCGCTCGCTGACGCCGGCGAGTGCCGCGATAACAGCAAAGTGCGCCTCTGCGGCCTCATTAGCGAGGTCAAGACTCTGGTGGACCGCCAGAAACGCCCCATGGCCTTTTTCAAGCTCGAGGACTTTACCGGCACAGTCGAAGGCCTGACCTTTGCGGATGTCTTCGACCGGTGCCGCAATGCCATTGCGGTGGACCGGATCGTCATGGCCCTCGGCAAGATCAGCACGCACGAAGGGGAGGCCCCCAAGCTCATTGTCGAGGAAGTCATCCCGCTCGAGGAGGCGCGCACCCGCTATACCAAAAGTCTTTTCCTCTCCCTCGATGCCCGTTCGTCCGATCCGGCCTTGCTCAACGAGCTGAAACAGACCCTGGAGGAGTTCCGCGGCACTGTGCCGCTCTTCCTGCGGTTGCACGGCGTTGATACACGGGACTATTTCCTGCGCTCGCGTTCGATCGCCGTCACCCCAAGTCTGACGCTGCTCGACCGCCTGCGGGCGCGCGTCGGCCGGGAAAACGTCTGGGTGGGGGCCTGATCTGGCGGCGGCGAAAAAAATAACCGACATCGAGATCTGCCGTCGCCTTGCCACCCTGGTGGACGCCGCACAGCTGGGGCTCGAGGAGCCTGAGTGGCGCGCCTTTTGCATCCGCCTCGAGCGGGCACTGGCGCCGGCAGCGGGGGAGGCGGGCGCCCTGACGATCAACATCGATGGGGCCGCACGCGGCAATCCCGGCCCTGCAGCCTACGGCGTCATCGTGGCCGACAACGCCGGCCTTACTCTGCACGAGGAAGGAAGCCGGATCGGCCAGACCACCAATAATGTCGCAGAATACCGCGCCCTGATCCGGGCCATGGAGATCGCCCGAACCCTCGGTGCCCGCTCGCTGCAGATCCGCAGCGACAGCGAACTGCTGGTCCGGCAGATGAACGGCCTCTACCGCGTCAAGCACGAGCAGCTGCTGCCGCTCTTCCTGCAGGCGCGCGAACTGTGCCGTGGTTTTGACGCCGTTGAAATCCTGCATGTGCCGCGCAGCCAAAATCGCCGCGCCGATCAGCTGGCCAACCTGGCGCTCGATGCCCCGGATCCCGGGCAATAGACCTTCCGCTCCGTGCCGCCCTCCCGATGCGGCTTTTGCCATTCCCTTATCAAGACATGACCTGGATTGCAATGATGGAACCCAAAAAACTCAAGGCAAGACTGGAACTCGAAGACGGCTCGGTTTTTCACGGCTTTTCCTTCGCCGCGCAACGCTCCGTCGCCGGCGAGGTGGTCTTTAATACCAGCATGGTTGGCTATCCCGAGAGCCTTACCGACCCTTCCTATCACGGCCAGATCCTGGTACTGACCTATCCCCTGATCGGGAATTATGGCGTGCCCGGAAGCGCCATCATCGATGGCCTTGAACAGAATTTCGAATCGGACCGCATTCATATTCAGGGACTGATTGTCTCCGAATACTCCTTCGATCACAGCCACTGGAATGCCCGCTGCAGTCTGGGTGAGTGGCTGAGCGCGAGCCAGGTTCCGGCGCTCTACGGGATCGACACGCGCGCCCTCACCAAACGGCTGCGCGATGAGGGGACCATGCTCGGCCGTATCGTTTTCTTCGCCGAGGAGCAGAACTTTTACGATCCCAACAAGACCAACCTGGTCGCCGAGGTGAGCACGGACAGCGTGGTGGAGTATGGCGAAGGCAGCAAGATCGTGATCCTCGTCGACTGCGGTGCCAAGTACAACATCATCCGCAGCCTGACGCGCCTCGGTCTCAAGGTGCGCGTGGTGCCCTGGAATTATGATTTCAGCGAAGAACCCTTTGATGGTGTGATGATCTCCAACGGCCCCGGTGATCCCAAGACCTGCAGCGAGACCGTCCAGATCATCCGCAAGGTGATGGCGCAGAACCATCCCATTTTCGGCATTTGCATGGGCAACCAGATCCTCGCCCTCGCCGCCGGGGCCGACACCTACAAGCTCAAGTTCGGCCACCGCAGTCAGAACCAGCCTTGCGTCGAGGTGGGCACAAAACGTTGCTACATTACCTCGCAGAACCACGGTTTCGCCGTGGACGGCCGCACCCTGCCGCCCGGTTGGGAACCCTGGTTTACGAATGCCAATGACGGCACCAACGAAGGGATTCGCCACACCTCCAAACCGTTCATGAGCGTGCAATTCCATCCCGAGGCAGCGCCCGGGCCGGTCGATACGATGCTGCTGTTCGAAGATTTTAGCAGGATGCTATAATGACTGAGAAAGTGATCATATTGGGAAGTTCCGCTCTCAAGATCGGCGAGGCGGGCGAGTTCGACTATTCCGGCAGCCAGGCGATCAAAGCGCTCAAAGAGGAAGGGATCCGCACCATTCTGGTCAATCCCAATATCGCCACCATCCAAACCTCCGAGCATCTGGCCGACGAGGTCTATTTCCTGCCGGTGACGCCCTATTTTGTCGAACAGGTGATCAAGAAGGAAAAACCCGACGGGATCCTCCTCAGCTTCGGCGGCCAGACGGCTCTCAACTGTGGCGTAGCCCTGGAGCGGGAGGGGGTGCTGCGCCGCTACGGTGTCGCCGTGCTGGGCACGCCGGTCGAAGCGATCATGAACACCGAGGACCGCGATCTTTTTACCGCTAAGCTGCGCCAGATCGACGTCAAAACGCCACGCAGCCAGGCGGTCACCTCGGTCGATGAGGCGGTGCGGGTGGCGGCCGAAATCGGCTACCCGGTGATGATCCGAATAGCCTACGCGCTCGGCGGCCTCGGCTCCGGCATCTGCCGAAGCGTCGAGGAGGTGCGTGAGCGGGCACAGAAGGCCTTCTCCTACACCCGGCAAATCCTGGTCGAGGAGTACCTTCTCGGCTGGAAGGAGATCGAGTACGAGATCGTCCGCGACCAGTTCGACAATTGCCTCTCGGTCTGCAATATGGAAAATTTCGATCCCATGGGCATCCATACCGGCGAGAGCATCGTCGTCGCCCCGAGCCAGACCCTGACCAGTCGCGAGTATCACCTGCTACGCGAGATCGCCATCCGCACGGTGCGTCATCTCGGCATCATCGGCGAGTGCAACATCCAGTACGCACTCGAGCCCGACTCCGAGGACTATCGGGTCATCGAGATCAACGCGCGTTTGTCGCGCAGCTCCGCCCTCGCCTCCAAGGCGACCGGTTACCCTCTGGCTGCGGTCGCGGCCAAACTGGCTCTCGGCCACAGCCTCATCGATCTCCCCAACTCGGTCACCCGGGTCACCAAAGCGAGCTTCGAGCCCGCCCTCGACTATGTGGTGGTCAAGATCCCACGCTGGGATCTGAAAAAGTTCCGCCAGGTCTCCAAGAAGCTTGGTTCGGCGATGAAATCGGTGGGCGAAATCATGGCCATCGGCCGCAAGTTCGAAGAGGCCCTGCAGAAGGGGCTGCGCATGCTCGAGATCGGCTTCGACGGCGTGGTCCTCAACCGCCCCTTCGAGATCGGTGACCTGCGCGAGGAACTGGCCGCGCCGACCGATCTCCGCATCTTCGCCATCCCCCAGGCCATGGAAGAGGGCATGAGCATCGACGAGATCCACACCCTCACCCACATCGACCGCTGGTTTCTCTACAAGATTGCCAACATCGTCGCGATGAAAAAACGTCTCACCGAGGTCGGCGAGCAGCGGTGTCCGCGCGATATCCTGCTCGAGGCCAAGCAGCTCGGGTTTTCCGACGCCCAGATCGGCTGCGCTCTCGGCCAGAGCGAGGAGGCGACCCGGACGCTGCGCAAGGCTTACGGCCTGGCCCCCTGCGTCAAGCAGATCGATACCCTCGCCGCCGAGTATCCGGCGCAGACCAACTATCTTTACCTGACCTACAACGGCCAGGAGGATGATGTCACCTTCAATGCCCGCAACGCGGTGATGGTCCTCGGGAGCGGCGCCTACCGCATCGGCAGTTCCGTCGAGTTTGACTGGTGCTGCGTTAATTCGGTCATGACTCTAAAGCAGTTGAACTATCAGACCATTATGGTCAACTACAATCCCGAGACGGTCAGCACCGACTATGATGTTTGCGACAAGCTCTATTTCGACGAGCTCAGTTTTGAAGCGGTCAGTGATATCTACGAGAAGGAAAAACCGCTGGGGGTCATCATTTCGATGGGCGGGCAGATCCCCAACAACCTGGCGCTGCGCCTGCACCGGGCCGGAGTCCGGGTGCTCGGCACCTCGGCGATGAGCATTGACAGCGCCGAGGACCGCCACAAGTTCTCGAAACTGCTCGACGAGCTCCACATTGATCAGCCCGCCTGGGCGGAATTGACCTCGATCGAACGGGCGATCACCTTCGCCGCCGAGGTGGGCTATCCGGTGCTCGTGCGGCCCTCCTACGTGCTCAGCGGCGCGGCGATGAGCGTCGCCTCCACGGACGCCGAACTCGAGCGCTTTCTCAACAAGGCGGCGGATATCTCCGCTGACCATCCGGTGGTCATCTCCAAGTTCATCGAGAACGCCAAGGAGATCGAGATCGATGCGGTGGGGCAAGAGGGGGAGCTGCTGGTCTACGCCATCAGCGAACATGTCGAGAATGCCGGCGTCCATTCCGGCGATGCCACCATCGTCCTGCCGCCGCAGCGCACCTTTCTGGAGACGACACGCCGCATCAAAAAGATCGCCCGCGAGATTGCGGCGGCGCTCAAGATCAACGGCCCCTTCAACATCCAGTTCGTCGCCAAGGACAATGAGGTCAAGGTGATCGAATGCAACCTGCGCGCCTCGCGCAGTTTTCCCTTCGTCTCCAAGATCTTCGATATCAATTTCATTGATGTCGCGACGCGGGTGATCATGGGGCATCATCCGCCGCGGATCGACCGCTCCGCCTTCGATCTCGAATATGTCGGGGTCAAGGCGCCGCAGTTTTCGTTCACCCGTCTCAGCGGCGCCGATCCGACCGTCGGCGTCGAAATGGCCTCCACCGGTGAAGTGGCCTGCCTGGGCGATGATTTTGACGAGGCCTTTCTGCTCGCGCTGCTCTCGGTGGGCTACCGCCTGCCTATCCGCACTGTGTTGCTTTCCACCGGTCCGATCGAGAGCAAGGTGGAGTTCCTCGGCGCCACCCGCAAACTGCATGAGATGGGGATCCAATTCTATGCCACCGGCGGAACGGCGCGGTTTATGCAGGAGAACGGCATCCCGGCGATGACCCTGCACTGGCCGCTCTCGGAGAAGAAACCAGGTGTCCTCGACTATATCAGCGAGCGCAAGATCGATCTGGTCATCAATATCCCGAAAAATTTCCAGGAAGAGGAACTGACCAACGATTATATGATCCGCCGGGCGGCAGTCGATTTCGCGATTCCGCTCTTCACCAACATGCAGCTGGCGCGGCGTTTCGTCGAAGCCTTGAGCCGCAAGACGATCAAGGAACTGCAGATCAAGAGCTGGCGCGAATACCTCCATTAGCTGTGCCGGCCGGCACAGGACGGCGAAAAAAGTCTTGCGCATGACCGGAAATATATCTAAAATTCGCAGCGAATCATCTCATGAGGAGGAGAAGGCTATGGGCGGTGTGCAGCGAATTATGGTGATCGTGCTGTTGGGGCTTTGTGCGAGTGCCTGGGCGCTCCAGGAGACCCCAGCCAGGCGAACGCTGGCGGTGCTCGATTTTGAGAACAACAGCCTCAAGAACAAGGAGGAACTCGAACCCCTCTGCAAGGGGCTCTCCGACATGTTCATCACCGAGTTGAGCAAGGTGCAGGAGTTTCAAATCGTCGAGCGCGCCAATTTACAGCAGATCCTTGAGGAGATGAAGCTGGGTCAGTCGGGCATGATCGAATCCTCCGCCGCCCAGGAGGTGGGCAAAATGCTCGGGGCGCAAAATCTCATCCTCGGCTCCTTTATGATGATGCTCGACGGCAAGATGCGGATCGACGCCCGCCTGGTCGAGGTCGAGAGCGGCAAGACGCTCATGGCGGAGGAGGAGACCGGATCCCCTAACGATCTCTCGAAAATGGTGACCAATCTGGTGGGCAAGAACATCCGCCGCATGAACATCCGGCTCTCCGGCGAGGAGAGCAAGGCCCTGCGGGAAACGGACAACAAATCGTTTGATGCGGCGCTACTCTTTGCGCGTGGCATCGATTTTGAAGAGAAGGGTAACCTGGCCGAGGCGCGCCGGTGCTATCTCCAGGCGCTCAAGCTCAATCCCAAATTTCGCCGCGCTCGCGCCCGTTTGCTCGCCTTGCGCAAGGGGAACTAGACCGCCTGCTGCATCAAAACAATCAGAGAGGCCTCTATGGTTCGACATCGTATTCTGGCAGGCTGCATCCTGGTCCTGCTCTTTGCCCTCATGCACCAGGGGTGCGCCCCTTCACGGCAAAACCTCGGGCACGAGCTGATCGAGCGCGGCGAATACGCGCAAGCCGTGCGGCCCCTCAAGATGGCGATCGCCGAAAACTATACCGACATCGAATCGATCCGCGACATGGGCATCGCCATGTACCACGCCGGCAAGCAGAAGCTCGCCCGCGGCTTTCTCCGCCTGGCCCTCAGCCGCTCACCCCGGGATCTCGCCGCCCTCTACTACCTCGGCCTGGTCTATGAAGCAAGCGGCGAGATCGGCCCGGCCATGCAGCAGTATAGCCTTTACACCCAGCTCAATCCCTCGGGCCCGGTGAGCCGCATCGTCCGCGGTCGGCTGCAGGTGCTGCTCCGCCAGCAGATGGCCGATCAGATCAAGACCCTGCTGGCCCAGGAGAACGCGATGGAGGCCACGCCCGCCCCCGAGAATTCCATCGCAGTGCTCTATTTCACCAACCTCTCCAGCAATCCCGAGTATATCCCCCTGCAGAAGGGCCTGGCCGAGATGATCATCACCGATCTCGCCCAGGTCCGGAGCCTCCAGGTGGTCGAACGGGCGCGCATCCAAATGCTCATGGACGAGATGGGACTGGGCCAGTCCGGCCTGGTCAAGGAGGAGACCGCGCCGCGGATGGGCAAGCTGCTCAGCGTGCGCCGGGTGGTCCAGGGCGCCTTTGCTGGGACCGAACAGAATCAGCTCCAGATCGATGCCGCGCTGGCGACGCTGGGGGTAGCGGCCGCAGCACCGGCTGAAAAGATCTCCGGCCCACTCGACGACTTTTATCAGCTGCAGAAGGATCTGGTCTTTAACCTGATCGATGTCATGGGATTAAAACTCTCGCGCGATGAACGGGAGGCCATCCAGCGCATCCCCACCAAGAATCTCACCGCTTTTATGGCCTGGTGCCGGGGCCTGGATGAAGAGGATCAGGGACAGTGGCAGAGGGCGGGGGAGGAGTACCAGCGCGCGCTCGAGGCCGATCCCGGATTCACGGCGGCCCGGCAAGCGGTAGAGCGCACCGAGGCGTTTGCCGCCTACACACCGCGGCCGGTCATGGCCGCCCCCTCGCTGCTCGCAGCGGCGACGACGCGGAAAGCAGAGGAGAAGCCCGAGAGCCGGCGGCAAAGCCTCCAGCCGGTTGAGACGCCGCCGGCAACGCCGGCCATCCTGCCAACGGTCGACCTGCTGACGCGCGCCGCCGCCCAGGTCACACCCGGCTTTATTCCGGGTCTTGAATCGCGCAAACCGACAACCGAAACCGGTTCGATCGGTCTCGGCACCGGTTTCCCGATCGAAGTCCATATCCAGTTGCCCGTCAAACACTGAATTGCACCCCTGTTTGCAGCAAGGAAAGCCCTATGATCCCGCAACGACGTGCATCTCTGCCGTTCCTTCTTTTCATCCTGCTCTTCTCTGTGGTCTCCCGGATGGCAGCCCAACCAGCCATGCTGCAGCGCTCCAGAGAGGGTGCCGCATCCGCTGGCGCCGTGTTCCAGCTGTGGAAGGTGGAGGACGATCAGGCGCGGCAGATCGCCTTCCCGGTGACTTTTCTCTACCCGGTCAACGAGCAAACCCAGCTCTCCATGGCCATGGGCCCGGCTTTCAGCACGGTGGAAAGCACGGGCAGCGCCGCCCTCAACGGTTTTTCGGACACGCGCTTCAGCGGCAGCTATCTCTTTAAAAACGAGAAACTCCTTGCCACCTTCGGCCTCAATCTCCCCAGCGGCAAGTCCGCTCTCAATACGGAAGAGCTGGCAGTGGCCAACATCCTCGCCCTGCACGCCTTTGATTTTACCTCGCCGATCCTCGGGCAGGGTCTGGACGTCAGTGCGGGCATGGTCAGTGCGTTCCCCCTCGCCGGAATGGTCGCTGGATTGGGCGCCGGCTTTTTGCTGCGCGGAGGCTTTGAACCCTACGAGAATGGCGGGGGTAGCTACAATCCCGGCGAGGAGATCACCCTTTCCGCCTCGGTGGACTATCCGTTAAGCCACCGGCAAAAGCTGATGCTGGATGCGGGATATACCCTGTATACCGCCGACAAGGTGGGTAGTGCCAAGGTATTCCAGGCCGGCAACCGCCTCACCCTCCAGGCGATGGCCTGGTTTCCCGGCTCGCGTGCCGGACTGCTCCTGCTGATCCGTGACCGTATCCGCGCCAAAAACAAGTTCAGCAGCGGCGAAGCTCTCATCCCCGAGCGCCAGAACAGCAACGGCAACGAGCTCGAGCTCTCCGCTACCGTCACCGTACCGCGCGGCGCCTATACCACCTTACGCGGCGTGGTCGAGGGCAAGGTCTATAGCAACAATGCCTATGAAATCGGCGGCGCCACCATCGGCGGTTTCGGCGCCGGTCTGAGCAAGACCTTCTCGCCGCACGTTTCGTTTGAGCTGGATGCCCGACTCTATGTCGGATCGCTCAAGACCGAGATCAATTCGGTCCATCTCACCGGCCTGAAAACCACAGGCGGTCTAAAATTCCGGCTTTGATCCTGTCGAGGAGTGATAACCCATGCGTTTGATGCTCAACAATAAATCAGCTGCCGTGCTCATCGCAGCCGCGGTGCTTCTCACCCTTGGCGGTTGCGGCCGGCAGAGCAATCAGCCCGATGGCTGGCCTACCCTGCGTCTGCATTTACGCTATGTCTCGCAGCCCGGTTCGCCCTCCTTTGTCGCCTCCCGGGGAGAAGCGCCGGCCGCCTTGGGCAAACTGGCTCGCCTGGTAGAGGATCAGGTCCTGCTGCTGCATTGCGATGACGCCACCCCCTCAGGTGCGGCGGATGCGACCGATTACCACAACGATTTCTCCCTCTATAACATCAAGCGGGATTCCTCCGTCACGCCCGCCCTCAAAAAAGCCCTGATCCTCGACGGCGCCAGCGGATATGGCCTCTCCAACACTTATGGCGCCGAAGCCGCTGAGCTCGATGGCACCCGGGGCTTCGAACTCTCTTTCCGCATGCGGCTGACCGGCCCGGCTACCTCCCGCGAGCAACGCATCTTCGACCGTCACGATCCCACCGGCGGCTTCACCGTCGGGACCATCATTCCCGCCGGTACCGTAGGATACGGCCAGCACCTCTACCTCCGCTTCAAACAGGACGGCACCGAGACGACCCTGGTTGGCAAATCCAATCTGGAGTTGGACCGCTGGTACAAGGTCACCGCCCGCTATGACCTCAGCCAAATGACGCTCCTAATCGACGATAAAACCGATACCTCACGCAGTGCGGCGGGCGCGGTCTCGCCCTCAAATCGCGCCACGGTTATCGGGGCCGGCTGGAACGGCGATGTGATCGGCTATTATTTCAAAGGACGCCTGGACGAAATCTCGCTCAAGACCAAGGTTGAGTATGAGGATCTGGACCGGGTCCAGCTGGCCATCTTTGATTTTTCTGAATATGCCAGCGAGGAGGCATTCTATCGCTCGGAGGCGTGGGAACACTATGCCCAGGCCCTGAATGCGATGACTGCCGATACGGCCTTCGTGCCGACCTGGGACCAATACGCCAAGCTCTGGCAGACCTATTTCAAGATCATCTCCGAACAGAACCTGATGGTGGATGGAGCCTTTGCGACGGGAACGGTGCGAGGTGTGGAAGGAATGAATGCCGTGGTGGTATCCGGCATCAAGGACGGTGTGATGAAATGGTATGGCGAGGCCCTGGTACTGGCGACCGGCGAGGGCGTGACCGATGTCTGGGTGCCTTTATATGGTTACGAGGGCGGCGCCTACTGATTGACCAGCAGCCGCTGCCGGACGATCCTGGCCATCTCTGCGGCGGCGCGGCTGTGCTGCATTCCCTCCAGCTTGCCGGAGGCCTGCGTTTTCCTCAGGCGTTCGTCCTCCGGCACATCTCCCCAATCCTTCAGTGTGATCCCCAGAACCGCTTTCACCACTTCGACCATGGCCTGCACCCGCCGCCGCTCTACATCCGGCTGCACGCGGTTGACGATCAGCCGCGGCTGGAACGACGCCCAGCCCTCGGCGATCACGGCGGTCAGGTGCGGATTGGCCTGCTGCAGCCGGTCGGTGAAGGCCGGCAGGGTCTCAACACGGTCCGGGTGCGTTAGATCACCGAGACGGCTGATCCGGGCGAAGAGTTCCGGCCAATGACGGGATTGATGCTGAATCTTGCGCAGAAAACCGTAGCGAATGAACTGGTAGCTTTCGAGCAGCGACGAATTGGGGATGCGCGCGATCACAAGGGAGTGATCGGCAGCGAGAAAGAGGTCGAGGTGGCGATAACTGGCACCCTGGCCGCAATCGATGATCAACTCGTCCGCCTGCAGTTTGCGCAGGTGCAGGAGCAGCTTTTGCTTGGCGGCCAGGGAGAGGCGGGGATGGTCAGCCATCGCAGAAGTACCGGTGATGAAGGCGAGATTTTTCAAGCCGGCCGGCTGCGGCAGACGGTTGATGTCTTCTCCCCGCTCCTGCAGGAAACGCCGCAGACGTGTCTCGTTCCCTGCCGGGTCGCTGCGTCCATACAGGCCGGATGCGGCCAGATCGCTGTCGAGAAGAATGGTGCTGCGGCCCAGATCCGCCAAAGCCATGGCGAGCAGCCAACTCAGGGTAGTCACGCCGCTGCCGCGATGTCCAGAGCCGAGGGCAAAAATACGCGGGCCCCGAACCGCTGCGGGGCCCGCGCTGGCGAGCAGCATATCGAGATCGATGGCGGCAAATTCGGCAAACATACGTTTTCCTTGTTGGATCCTGGCGGTATTGCACTGCAAGAGACAAGCCAGGAATGCGTAGTTTGCCGAAAAAATGACTCAGCAAAAACAATAGGTTAAATTTTTATCCCACCATCCTTCCGCTGCATTCGGGAGCCGCTGTACTAGGTGCATGACAGGTGTCCCTTTTGCGTGACGCGTGCCGCCCTCCCCCCTTTAACATCGCATTCCGTGACCGGCTCCGGCTACTTCTGAAACGGTGCAGCCTCCTTGAGATGGTTGACCTCCGTACCCATCACACTGTGCGGGATGGCGAAGGCGATCAGGGTGATGATGGCTGCGCCCAGCACCCAAGCGCGCACCCGCTCCGGACGGCGTAAATGCAGCGCGGCGATCAGCCAGACCACCAGGGCAATCAGGGTCTTGTTGTCCGTAAGATCGGTGCCAAAGGGCAGGCCGGTCCAGTAGGCGCCAAAAGCAGCGTGCTGTACCAGCGGGCCAAGCACCATGCCACCAACAAAAAGGAGCCCGAGCGTCCATAGAACCAGCCTGTCCAAGCGGGCTCCCCTTTTCAGCGCTTCCAGCCCGGTCCTGGTCGAGAGCAGCATCGCCATGAACATGACCAGAATGTGCGGAATGAGCACCGCAGCCGGAACCGGATAGCGGAACCGGCTGACGACCACGCCCTGCGCCGGGAGGCGCTGGGTCTGTCCATTCTGGGTATACTCGATATAATACTGCACTTTGCCGCCGGTGGGCTGCTCCGGCAATTCGGCCACGAATCGGCCTTGCTTGCTCACCATCGGCTGTGCGCTCCATTCGTCATTGGAATTGAGCCGCCGAAAAAAGATCGTCGCCTCCCCGGAATCGCTCCCCGCAGGAAGGGTCACCTGGTGATTTTCGCCGATGATATGGGCGCATGGCAATTTGTAGGAGATGGTCCGGCCATCGAGAAGAAAGGACCCGCGAAACGGATGAGTCGGACCGGTCAGCCGCTGATAGATGGCAGAGAAAAGCGTTATGACGATGGCCAGCAGCCAGAGAACAAGAGAGCGTTTCATGTCAACCTCGAAGGAAGGGCGGAGAATTTCGCAATCTAACAAACAGGAGAGGCCCTTATCTTATTCCATTCGGATGCAAAAGGGTTGAAAATAAGTTCTGAAAGCTTTACATTAAACCGATGATTAACCATGTCCGAACGTGTCCTTCTCTCAATATGAGGTAGTCTCATGTTCCTGCGACGCTTTTCCCTGATTGCACTCCTGGTGATTGGATTGCTCATCGCCTGCCGGGTCCGCAAGTCCATAGACACCGGCATCGAGTTCGTTAGAATCCCCGGCGGTGCATACTCCATGGGCGATACCTTTGGCGACGGCGACAGCGATGAGCAGCCGGTTTATCTCGCCAAGGTGAAAACCTTTTACCTCGGCAAAAGCGAGGTGACCGTAGCCCAGTTCCGCCGCTTTGTCGAAGCCACCGGCTATCAGACGGTTGCGGAAAAGGAGGGAAGCGGCTGGGCCTGGGATGGTCGCAAGATCGACCGGATCGCCGGGGCCAGCTGGCGCCATCCCGGCTTTGAACAGAACGACACCCATCCGGTGGTCAATGTCAGCTGGAGCGATGCCCAGGCCTTTTGCGAATGGGCCGGCTGCCGCCTGCCCACCGAGGTGGAGTGGGAGTATGCTGCGCGCAACCGCGGGGAAAAGATCCGCTTCAGCTGGGGCAATGAGACGCCCCAGGGCCTCCGGGGCGGCAATGTCGCCGATGAAACCGGGGCCGCCGGCTATCCTCTGAAAAGCTGGTTCAAGGGCTATTCAGACGGCTTTGTTTTCACCGCGCCGGTGGGTCAATTCGCTCCCAATGGGCTCGGACTGGTGGATATGACCGGGAATGTCCTCGAGTGGTGTTTCGACGCCTATGAAGAGTATATCGGTCCGATGCCGCCGAACCGCGAGTTCAACGCTATGCCGATGGAACGCTCGCGGGTGCTGCGCGGCGGCTCCTGGGCGGATGACCCCAACTACAGCCGCTGCAGCGAACGTGCTGGCCAGGACCCGGCTTTCTCTTTCCCTTGGATCGGCTTTCGCGTCGCCTCCTCCAGTAAACCCTGACTCTGCGCAATCGAAAGGAACCAACATGAAACGTCCAGCGCTGCTGCTTTCCCTCCATACCCTGCTTCTTTTTACGCTCCTCCTGCTCTCCTCGGGCGCCTTTGCTCTGCTCTTCGGCGCCGAAACGGCCGGCGAGGCCCGCCGACAGGTGACCTTCTTCTCGGTCTGGGCGCTGCCGCGTGTCTGGGTGGGGGCGATCCTTGGCTTTCTCGGTGTCGTCCTGCTGATGACCCGTCAGGCCACAACCTGGATACGCTTCGCCGCTCTCCTGGTGATCTTTTTCGCCTTCAGCATCGTTTCCATCCTGCCCTGGGGACGCTTCGCCGAGGGCATGGGGCTCCATCCGAGCCCGATGTGTACCATTGAAAAGTCGCTGATGTTCGTACAAATGGGGCGGACCGTCCCCATCGTCTTTTTCTCCATACTCGGCTTTATCCTGCTGATGACGCTCGCCGCCAATAAACTCTTCTGCGGCTGGAACTGCCCCATCGGCGCCCTGCAGGAACTCTTGCACCGGATCCCGCTGCCGCGCGGCTGGAAAGGCAAACTGCCCTTCCGTATCACCAACGCGATCCGCATCGCCCTCTTTATTCTCTTCGCCGGACTTCTCTTCGGCCTGGGCTTCAGCCTTTACGGCTGGCTCAATCCCTTCGAGTTTCTCCACTGGCGCCTTGAATGGGCGATTGTCCCGGCCTTCGCCGTCACCTTCATCGGGGCGCTCTTTTTCTACCGCCCCTTCTGCTATCTGGTCTGCCCGGTCGGACTGTTGACCTGGCTGGTCGAGCATTTCTCTATCCTGCGCGTGCGCCTCGACAAAAAGGCCTGCACCGATTGCATGATCTGCGTTAAAAAGAGTCCCTGCCCGGCGGTGCCGGCGATCCTTGCGGAAAAACGCAGCCGGCCCGACTGCCACGCCTGCGGCGCCTGCATCGAGGCGTGCCCGGAAAAGGCCCTCCGGTTCAAATGAGCCGGGGGATGGCATAATAATCAACCGCTGCATGGTCCACGGCGCCCCGCCCGCGGCCATGCAGCATCCTTTTCCCGGTGCCAGGAGATGAATACCCTGCTCGCTTTTTATCATCAGCTTCTCGCCTGCTATGGCCCCCAGGGCTGGTGGCCGCTGCTCGACCCTCCAGGCGAATCCCCCAGCCAAAGCGGCAGCCGGGGCGTCTACCACCCCGGCAACTATGACCTGCCTGCCACCCCTGGACAACGGTTCGAGATCTGCCTTGGTGCCATCCTGACTCAGAATACCGCTTGGCGCTCCGTCGAAAAAGCATTGATCAACCTGCAGCAGATGAAGGCCCTCCGCCCGGAAGGGCTGGAGGCCATTGACGAATCGCTGCTTAAGGAGGCCATCCGGCCTTCCGGGTATTTCAATCAGAAGGCGAAAAAGATCCGGACGTTTGCCAGGTTTTTCCTCGCCCTGGAGGAGCGCACCCCCTCCCGGGAGGAACTTCTCGCCCTCTGGGGCATCGGCCCCGAGACCGCCGACTCGATGCTGCTCTACGCCTTCAAGGTGCCCACCTTTGTCGTCGATGCCTATACCCGGCGGGTGCTGATC
Source organism: bacterium (assembly GCA_035419245.1). Taxonomy (NCBI): domain Bacteria; species bacterium. The sequence goes on from DAOLSP010000008.1 coordinate 84,763, forward strand.
GCTGCCGGATGGATCGGCGGAACTGAATCCTATGATGCAATAAAAAGCATGTTCGAAAACCAGCTGCCGCGTGATCTGGCCCTTTTCCAGGAGTATCACGCCCTCCTCGTCGAACACGCCAAAAACCTGCGCGGATCGCGGCAGGAATAAAAAAAGGCAGCCGCGCTCCGGGCGGGCTGCCTTTTTTTACAGGAAATGGGCGGGCTACTTTTCTTTGCGCTGCTTCCGGGTGCCGAGGTCGTCCAGAATCGAATAAACCACCGGCACGATGAAAAGAGTGAGTAGAGTGGAGGTGATCAAGCCGCCGATCACCGCCTGTCCCATGGGCGCGCGGAACTCGCTGCCCTCGCCGAGGGCGAAGGCCACTGGGATCATGCCGAAGATCATGGCGAAGGTGGTCATTAGGATCGGTCGCAGCCGGATGGCGCCCGCCTGAATGAGTGCCTGAGTGCGCGCCACGCCCTGACGGCGCAGCTGATTGGCATAGTCCACCAGCAAAATGCCGTTTTTGGTCACCAGCCCCATGAGCATGATGATACCGATCATCGACATCATCGACATCGAACTGCCCCAGGCCAGCAGGGCCAAGACCGCACCGATCAACGACATCGGCAACGCTAGCATGATCGAGAAGGGATGAATAAAGCTCTCGAACTGTGCCGCCAGAACGATGTAGACAAAGATGATCGCCAGGGCCAGAGCCATGAGCATGTTAGCAAAGGTCTCGGTCTGCATCTGCCCCATGCCGACCACGCCGATGGCATACCCGGGCGGCACCTCCATCTTGCGGGTTTGCTGCAGGATGCCCCCCATGACCTGCCCTAGGGTTTTGTCATAGGTATTCGCCTCAACGCGGATCTCACGCTGCCGGTCGAAGCGGTTGATCTTGGAGGGACCCGAGCCCTGCTGGATCCTGGCGACATCGCGGATCGGCACCATCAGCCGCTGGCCGTTGCCTATATCCTTGCCGCTCTTGACCAATAGATCTCCTACGTCCTCCAGTGAAGAACGGTCCTCCTTTTTGAGACGGACACGCACATCGAACTGCTCGTCCCCCTCCTGGAAGGTGCTGGCGACATAGCCGTCGACCATGGCGCGTGCCGTGGTGGCGATCAGGGCGGCATTGGCCCCGAGATCCGAGGCCCGCTCGCGGTCAATACGGATGCGCACTTCCGGCTTGAAGGTCTCGAGGCTGTTTTGCACGTCAACCGCGCCGGGCGTCGCGCGTACGATCCCCTCGACTCGGTCGGCCAGTTTTTTCAGGACATTCAGATCATCTCCGCGCACGCTCATGATCATCGGTTTTTGCGAGCCGCCCATGCCCTGCTGGATGGTAAAACCGATGTTGGCGCCGGGGATGGACTGAAGCTCACTGCGCAGTTCGCCGAGGATGGCTTCAACGCCCTTTTCACGTTCCTTCTTGCTGACCAGCTTGGCAAATACTGTCCCCTTGGTCACTGGATCGTTGCCCGAGCCGATGGTGGTCAGCACCATCGTCACCTCGGGACGCTGGTGTAGGGTCTCCTCGATCCTGGTGCAAATCCGGCCGGTCTGCTCCAGCGAACTGCCAGGCGCCGCATCGACAGTGACGGTCAGCTGACTCATGTCGAAGCTGGGCATGAAGGCCGTGGCGAGGAAGCGGATGAGAAAGAGGCTGACGAAAAAGGTCGCCATGGCGCCGAAGACCAGGGTCTTGCGGTGATGCAGGGACCATTCGATCGCCTTTTTGTATTGTATGCTCAGGATCTCGAAGAAGTGGTTGAACCAGTAGAGGCCCCGGCGCAGCAGCGAGCCCTCGTTGGTCAGCTCCTCATCCTCCTCCCGCAGCCAGCGCGAGGAGAGCATCGGTGTCAGCGTGAAAGCGACAAAGAGCGAGACCAGCACGGCCGCCGAGACCGTGATTCCGAACTGGTAGAAGAAGCGGCCGGCGATACCGGGCATAAAGGCCACCGGGATAAAGACCGCCACGATGGTGAAGGTGGTGGCCATGACCGCTAGGCCGATTTCGCCGGTGGCCTTGCGCGCCGCCTCCATGGGCTTCTCGCCTTTCATCAGGTGACGGTAGATATTCTCGATGACGACGATGGCATCATCGATTAGCAAACCTACCGCCAAAGACAGGGCGAGCAGAGTCAGCGTATTGAGGGTGAAATCAAGCGCGTACATGATGATAAAGCTGGCGACGATCGAGGTCGGCAGCGCGATGGCGCTGATCAGGGTCGGCCGATGATTGGCCAGAAAGAGATAAACCACGATCACGGCCAATAGACCGCCATAGAGGATGTCAAAGAGCACATCACGCACCGAATCGCGGATGAAGGTGCTGTTGTCGCGCACGGTGACGAGCTGCACCTGGGGCGGCAGCTCTTTCCTGATCTCCGTAACTTGGCGGGTGATGCTGTCCGCTACCCGTACAGTATTGCTCCCCGACTGCTTGAGGATGCTGAGGACCACTGCGGGCTTGCCGTCGACGCGCGAGAGGCTGGTGCGCTCCTTGACGCCATCGACTACCGTGGCAATCTCAGAGAGGTACACCGGCTTGCCGTTGGGCGAGGCGACGATGACCTTGTCAAAATCGGCGACCGCGGTGTACTTGCCCATCGTACGCAGCAGGATCTGACGTTCGCCCTGGATCAGATTGCCTGCGGGCACCTCGACATTGGCCGCGGCGATGGCCTGCACCACCTCCTGAATCGAGAGGTTATAAGCCTGCAGCCGGGCGGCATCCACCTGGATTTCGATCTCACGCTCAGCCCCGCCGACCAAATCGACGCGGCCGACTCCGGGCACGTTTTCGAGACGTTTCTTGACGACATCCTTGGCAAAGGTGGTGAGCTCCTTATCGCCCATGCTCCCCGACAGGGCCAGGGTGTAGATCGGCGTGCTCGCCGGATCGAGGCGCTGGATCACCGGATCTTCAATATCGTCGGGCAGATCGGCGCGGATGGCCGCGATCTTTTCCCGCACCTCCTGGGCTGCCTGCTTGCCATCTACTTCCAGCTTGAACTGGATGATGACGATCGAGACATTCTCCTGGGAGATCGACTGGATATGCTCGAGCCCGCCGATGGTGTTGACGGCGTCCTCGATTTTTTTTGTGACATCGGTTTCAATCTGTTCCGGCCCCGCTCCCGCCAGGACGGTGGTGGCGGTAACATAGGGAAAATCGACATCCGGGAACTGATCGATATTCAATTTCATATACGAAAAGAGGCCCAGCACCAGTAGCGCAAGGATCATCATCGTTGCAAAAACCGGGCGATCTATCGAAACATCGGCTAATTTCATGAAAAGGTATACTCCTATTATTCAGCAGCGGCGATGATGTCAGTTGGCTGCAGGGGCGATGCTCACCAGGCTGCTGTCACGCAGATTGGTGGCTCCGGTGGTCACTACCATTTCCTGATCCTGCAAGCCTTGAAGGATCTCCACCCAAAATCCATCCGAAATGCCGGTGAGGACGGGCTGCGGAATGGCGCGGCCGCCGACCACCTTGTATACCTTGCTGGTCAGACCATCGCTGAGAATCGCGGTGGCAGGGACGACCAGGGCGTTGCTGCGCGGCGAGATCGTCACCGCCACCTTGCAAAACATCCCGGGGCGGTACCACTGATTCGCGGTGTTGGGGAATAGCGCCTTGACCTCGAAGGAGCGCGAGCGCACATCGGCCGAGCGCGAAATCTGCACGATCTTGCCCTGGACTCGTCCCTCCAACCCACCCTCGGACCAGATTTCGACGCTCTGGCCCGGAGCGATCTGCATGACATCCGCCTCATTGATGTTGAAGATGACCTTCATGCGGCGGATATCGGCGACGGTCGCCAGCACCGCACCCGGCTGCGAGAGATCGCCGAGGTTGACATTGAGGGCGGTGATCACCCCGGAGATGGGGGAGACCAACTCGACCGCGCTGCGCGCCGCCTCGAAATTGGCTTTGGCGACATCAAAGGCGGTCTGGGTGCCGTCGAGCAGCTGCTGCGAAATCGCCCCCTCCGCCAGCAGCACCTTCATCCGCTCCAGGTTCTTCTCGGCATTTTTATAGTTCGCCTCGGCCTGAAAATACTGGGATGTGGTGCCGCTTTTATCGAGCACGATGACGGTCTGGCCCTTTTGCACCGACTGCCCGACGCTGCTGTAGACGGCCGTGACTCGCTCCGAAATCTTGGCGACGATATTGGCCTGGGCCTCGCCTTCGAGCGTGCCCGTATAGCTCTTGTTCACTGCCAACGCCTCGCGTTTGACCCGGACGGTCTCCACCGGAACGATCTCGGCGCTGCTGTTCGCGGGCTTCGCTGTAGCCTGCTGTTCCGTCTTGCTGCACCCCCCCAGGAGCGCCAGAGCCGAAAAGGCCGAAACAAGGATCCATCCACGTTTTAAAACAAATGTGCTTTTCATCGTTTATACTCCACTTGATATCCTGTGAATGAAGGGATCAACGGCTGGTCCCGGTTGCAAACTCCCACTCGGTCTTGCTGACCAGATAATCATAAAGCGCCTGGGCGTAATTGGTTTGACTACGGGTCATCGCCACCTGGGCGTCGAGCAGCTCCAGCTGTGTGCCGACACCGCTCTTGAAGCGGGTCTGGGCGATGCGCACCGCTTTCTGCGCCTGCTCGATGTTCTTCTCCTGACCGCTCATACGCTTGCGGGCTTCGGTCATGCGCAACGCGCTGGCCTGGATCTGTACCTTGAGCCCCTCCTCCATCTTGAGGCGGGTGTAGCGCACCTTGTTGCGGTCCACTTTGGCCTGTTGCACCCGATTCCGTGTGCGGAAACCGTCGAAGAGGGGATAGGAGAGCGAAACCCCGGCATTAACCGTGTTGGCCCAGTTGTAATTGCCAAACTTGAAGGTATTATCCTGCGACTGCCAGACATAGCTGCCGACGGCATAGAGGGTGGGGAAATTGCCCGCCTTCTCTATGGAGATGTTTTTATCAAGCATCTGCTCCTGCAAGGCCAGTTGCTTGATGGCCGGATTGACCGCCAGGGCCTGCGCTTCGGCCTGTTGTGCAACATCCTCGGGCAGCTCTTCATAGGTCAGATCGCCTTCGATGGCCACAGGCTGGTCGAGGGGGATTGCCAGGAGATTCTTAAGCGCATTGACCGCCAGCTGATAGCTATTTTCCGCGGAAATCACCAACGGCTCGGTGTTGGCCAGCTGTACCTCGGCACGCAACAGGTCGTACTCGGCCGCGGCGCCGACGCGATACTGCGCCTGCACATTATTGTAGTTGGCCTGGATGACCTCCAGTCCTTGACGATTGGCCTCCACCAGCTTTTTGGCCAGCAGGATCTGATACCAGGCTTTGCGGGTGTCGCGGATGACCGCCTGCTGGGCGGCACTGTATGATTCCTTCGCCAGTTCGCGGTAGGTTTTAGCGATCTGCAGGGCAACCCCCACCTTGCGGCTGAAGAGGGCCTGGGAGAGCTGCACCGCGCCGGAGTAGGCGTTGTTGGAGCCGATTTCGAAGAGCAGGGTCTTGTTGGTCGGATTGATGGCGTTGCCGGGCGGCAGAAACATCACCTGCTTTTTGATATACCGCATATACTGCCCGGACGCAGTGAGCTGGGGAAAGGCCCCCGACCTGGCCTCGCCCACTTGGGCGTTGGCCTTGACGCGCTCCTCGCCGGCGATCATCAGATCGCGGTTCTGATGCAGGGCCATGGCAATCGCTTGCTCCATGCTCAGCGCTAGCGTGTCCCGGGTGGCCGACAGGGACTCGGCCTGAACGGATTGACCGCGCCACAAGAAAACAGCGAGAACGAGAAGGGATGTTACGCGAAATCTGGACATTGCTCGATTTATCCTTGGTTGGGTTTTCCGATTCCGTCAAAAAAAATCGTGGTAATCATATCGGCCGCCTCCTCAACCTCATCCCTGGGCATGGAATGCAGCGGGCCGAAGCGAGTCATGGTATAGGTGCGCACCATCCCCTCAAACAGGATGGCCAGCGCCAGCGGATCATAGCGGCAGGCACCGCATTGTTGCTGCTCCTCCTGGAAACTGTGGCTGATGGCTTGCCAGATTCTCTTCATGACCGAAGTGTAACGGGCCAGATAGGGTTTTCTCTTTTCCTGGCTGATCTGATGGATCCGGTGCATGACCAGGGCGATCAGCTCGGCGTTGTCGCGCGAATAGCGGATCATCGCGCCGGCATAGGTCGTCAGGCGCCGGCGGCCCTCACCCTCGCTCTCGATGAGGGTTCTGCGGGCGATGGCTTCCAGCTCGCCGACCAGCTGATCACAGATGGCGAGGAAGAGATCCTCCTTGGAGGAAAAGTAATTGTAGATCGTGCCCTTGCCGAACTCGGCGTGGCGTGCAATCTCCTCCAGGGTGGTCTCGTGATAGCCCTGACGGAGGAAAAGCTCACGGGCGGCGGCGAAAATATCCTGCTGCCGCGCCAGTTTTTCCCGTGCCTTGCGGCAAAGGGGGGGATGGGACATTATACAGAACCCGTTGGTTAGTTATATGACTGCTTGGTCATTTGGTGAATAATAAGTCATAATTTACTCACTTGTAGAGCAAAATGCAAGAACTATTTGCAGGAAAAGAGACGGTAGCGGATTTTAGACAGGGGAAGGGGGTACGGTCATAAGCGGTCGGGTTGCAGATGGGGTTCGCATGCGTTCACCATAATCGAGGCCGCTGCGGCGTATCGGGCTGCCGCTCTCGGCGGATTCCCTTAGGCGAGATACTTGGCTGCGATGGATCATGTGCATTGCGGGGTCGAGTAGAAAGAATAAGCGGCGTCCCAACGGTGCTGCCGGAGGGACGCCGCAAGGGGAATTCCTGGTGCTCGGCCGAGGGGCCGATCACGGCGTCTGGCGGTGCGGATCGAGCCGGGCGTTGTTGTCCCATAGGGTATAATCGCTGGCGGCCACCGAACCGTTGAGATCGATGTCGCTGACGCGGTATCCCGATTCGCTGTTCAGGTTGGCGCTGTGCCAGATCACATAATCGCGCGTGGTGATGATGCCGTCCTGGTTGATGTCGCCGGCCCAGAGGCCCCAGATGTTGGGCTTGAGCTCTACGCAGGCGCGGCCGCCCGGTCCTAAGGTCCAGGATTGGCTCTCGGCGGTCGTGAAATCGTACATGGCCGCCGGGCCGGAGCTCAGGGCTATCGGGGTGGCACTCATGACGGCGATATGATTACGATGGCGGATGACGATATGATAATTGCCGTCCGGTACCCCCTCCATGATGATTTGGGTGTTGATGCCGTCGTCATCGACCAGGGCACCATTCTTGTTCAGCAGCACGCTTTTGGCGGTTACGAATCCGAAACCGGCATCGCGTAGCTCGACCTGCACCCAGTCGGTGATATTGGCCGGTATGGAGGTGAGCATGCGATGGTCGGGATAGGGGGAGACCAGCGGAATCTGATTCGCGGTGTTCAGGGCTGTCGACATCAGGCCGCTGACGGGATCATAGGGGCCCTGGAGGAAGATCTTCGCCTGGAGATAGACGTAGCTGTTCTCGAGCCACTGGGCGAAGCGGAAGGAGGGTTTGCTGCCCGCCTTGGTGAACGCCCCGCCGAGGAAGAGGTCACCGCCGCCGAGAGCGTAAACGGTGCTGTCGAGGCCGTTGCCGGGAGCGCTCCAGCTGTTGGTGCCAGCGTGAAAGATGGCAAACCGTCGTGCCGGTAGCCCCCCCGCCTCCATGAAATCGCCGCCGATGTAGATGTTATCGCCGATCACATCGATGGCCCGGACCGGGCCATTGGCACCGCTGCTGACGGGGTCCCAGATCGAACCCGCCCAGCGGGCGAGGCGCCGCGCGGGCAGGGTACCCGCCTTAGTGAAATTGCCGCCGACGTAGACCACTCCGGCCAGGCCCGGCCGCATGACGTAGACGGTGCTGTCGAGGCCGGTGACCATGGGGAACCAGGCCTGGCGGTCGCCGGACCACATGGCCGCGTAGTTGAGATAGTAGCCGCCGCCCTGGGTGTTGCGGAATTTCCCGCCGGCGTAGAACATGAAACTCTCATAGGTCAGGGCATAGACCGTGTTGTCCATGCCGAGTCCGATCGGCTTCCAGGATCCGCCGTTCCAAAGAGCAACGCGATAGGCGGGCACGCCACCCGCGGTGTTGAATTCGCCGCCGGCCACTAACGAGTCGATGCCGTTGCTTGCAAGTGCATAGACGGTGCCGGTCCCGGGTGAGCCGTTCGAAAGACCTGTGCCGACAGCGGACCAGGCCGTCCCGCTCCAGCGGGCGATATTGCTGGCAGCGATTCCGCTGGCGCTGTTGAAACGGCCGCCGGCGAAAAGATCGCTCCCCTGCTTGGCCAGGGCATAGACGGTGCCGTTGATGCCTTTCCCGAGCGGGCTCCAGGTGGTGCCGTTGTAACAAATAATACTGCTGGCGCTGATGCCGCCGCCTTGTGTGAACGAGCCGGCGATATAGGTCATTGCTCCATCTCTCAGGATGGCGTAGACCGGGCCGTTAAAACCCTTTCCGGAGTAGAGCGACCTGAAAAATTCGCCATCCCAGGTGGCGATGTGGTTGGCGGTGACCATCCCTGCTGTGCTAAAGTCTCCGCCCACGTGCAGACGGCTGCCGCTGCAGGCGAGGGCGTAGACAAAGCTGTTGACGCCGTTGCCAAGAGCGCGCCAGGTGCTGCCGTCCCATTTGGCCAGACGCAGGGCGGCGATGCCGCCTATCGTGTAAAAGTGGCCGCCGGCGTAGAGGGAGAGGCCGTCGGTGGCGAGGGCGGTGACGCGCTGGTCAGCTCCGCTGCCGAGGGCGATCCAGGCAGCGCCGTTCCAGCGCGCAATATAATTGGCGGAGACGGTCCCGGCGGTCGTAAAGTCGCCGCCGGCGTAGAGAGCGCCGTTATGCCAGGCGAGGGCGCGGACGGTGGCATCGGTCCCGGCAGCCAGGGTGAACCAGGCGGCGCCGGTCCAGCGGCCGACGCGGTTGACCGGGGTGCTGCCGATGAAGGTGAAATCACCACCGACATAGAGATCGGTGCTGCTGGCGGCGAAGGCGAGGACCGGACCGTTGCAGCCGGCGCCGACGGCGCTCCAGCTGCTGCCGTTCCACTGGGCGATGCGGTTGAGGGCGATAGGACCGCTTGCGGTGAATTCGCCGCCGGCGTAGAGGGCGCCGTTGAAATAGCTCAGGGCGCGCACCTTGCCGTTAAAGCCTTCCCCGAGGGGGTTCCAGCGCGCTCCGTCCCATTGGGCGATACGCTGGCAAAAGATATTGCCGGCGTAGATAAAATCGCCGCCGATGAAAACCCCGGTCTCCGTTACCAGGATGGCGTGCACGTTGCCATCAACACCCGATCCGAGCGCGGACCAGGAGGCGCCGTCCCATTTGGCAATGCGGTTGGCCATGATGGGGCCAATGGCGCTGAAATAGCCGCCGACATAGAGCACGCCGTCGCGAACGGCCAGCGCGGTGACGATGTTGTCGGCGCCGGAGAAGGCGTACTCGGAGCTCCATTTCTCGATCGCTTCGGGGGTGGAGGGTTGCACGGTGCGTGCCGGGGTGAAGCGGGGCCGCCCCTGGCTATCGACCGACATGGTAAAGCCGGAGGGATCCAGGACGCCTGAAGGAGTGCTGCTGAGATCGATCGTCCCATCTGCGCGCAAGACCTTGGAGAGGGGCTGGAGAACGGCCGGTTGCGCCCAAGCAGAGCCGCCTGCTGCCCCCAAACCTGTGGCGATCCATAGCACAACTGCTGCGAAATCAAAGGCCGGATATCTCATCTCCCTTCTACCTCCTCTGCTGATCGTGAACGGCCTCTCTACGAAGTCGATCCGGGTGCTGCCTGTGAAAACCGTACGGTATCTGATCTGCTGTTATGTACGCGCAATCGGGATTTTTTGCGAAAAGTTTCGTCCAATTCCTTCCGTTTCGGCAGATGGAGATCCCCGCCGCCACCTCGCAATTTCCTTGCATTTCCCTTAGAAATGATGTACTTTAATCAAAATCGAATCGTCCCGGAATCGTCCCCCATGCGCAAGATTGCTCTACTTATACTGATGACGCTGTTACCGGCCTTGCTGCCTGCAACGGACACTTTTCCTCCGCGGCGGGGTGCGGTCAATGATTTCGCCGAGGTCATCCCCGACGCGGTGGAAGCGCAGATCGAAGCGCTGGCTATAGAGGTCTGGAATAAAGCCGGGGTGGCTATCGTGATCTGCACCATGCCCACCATCGGGGAAGCCGATTATCAGACCTATGCCAACGAACTCTACTCGGCGTGGGGCATCGGTAAAAAGGGCGAAGACAAGGGACTTCTGATTTTCAATGTCACGGATATTCGCAAGATCTGGATCGAAACCGGCTATGGGGTGGAGGGGTTCATCAACGACGCCCGCGCCGGCGATGTCTACCGCCGCTATATGGTGCCCAATTTCCAGCAAGGGAATTTTGGCGAGGGGTTCCTCGAAGCAACCCAAGCTTTCGCCGGCATGGTCGGTGAGGAGTATGGCCTGACCTTCGATAATCAGACCATCATGCCGCAGCGTGTGTCCGGATCATCCCTGGACGGGGAGGACTGGATTGTCGCCCTTTTTGTCCTTTTCATCATTGCCATGATCCTGATGGGGACTTCCCGCGGCACGGGCTGGGGATCAGGCGGCGGCTGGGGTTCGAGCCGGCGCGGCGGCTGGGGCAGCGATTGGGGCAGCGGTGGCTGGGGCGGAGGAGGCTGGGGCGGCGGTTTTGGCGGTGGTGGCGGCGGCGGTTTCGGGGGCTTTGGCGGCGGCTCGAGCGGCGGTGGTGGCGCCGGTGGCGGCTATTAGCTGGGGCTATTCCGGCAGGCACACGAACCTGCCCGTTATCCAGGAGCATAGGAGAAGAAGATGGCGAAGCATCCCGAATCACCCATGGTGATCGCCGGAGAATTCACTGAAGAGGTTAAAACGATCTTTGGCGAGGAACTCGTCGCCGTAATCCTCTATGGCAGCGCGGCCGGCGGCGCATGGCAGCCGAAAAAATCGGACATCAATTTCCTCATTGTCCTCTCCGAGGTGGCTATCACCGGACTGAATGCGGCCTTTCCCTTGGTCGAAAAATGGCACAAGCGCCTCCGTACCCTGCCGGTTTTCATGACGCGGCAGTACATCGAGGCTTCACTGGACAGCTTTCCCATCGAATTTCTCCACATGCAGCGCCGCCACACCACCCTCTATGGTGAAGATGTGCTCGAACCCCTGCAGATTGCACACGCCCATTTGCGGCTGCAATGCGAAGAGCAGATCAAGGGCAAACTGCTGCACCTCCGCGCAGAGTATCTCGCCACGCTGGGCAAAAGGCACCGGATCCAGCAGTTCTTCAACTTGACCCTGGCTGCCTTTGCCGTTCTCTTCAAGGCGTTGCTCGTCCTCAAGGGGGCTGAAATTCCAGCGGAGGCGGGTGCGACCATCCTGCGAACCGCCGAAGTCTACGGACTGGATGTGGACCTCTTTCAGCAGTTGCTTCAGGCCGGCGACAGGAAGAGCAAGTTATCCCATGTCGAATTGAACCATATTGCAGCAGCTTATGTTGAAGAAATCAACAAGTTGGCACGGATTATAGACCAAATGGAATAGTAAAGGGAGGAGCACATGTCGAAAGCATTAAAAACCATCCTGATCGTCGTCGCGATCCTGGCCGTCATCGGCTTCCTGATCTTCACCCCGTATAACCGGCTTGTCGGCCTCGACGAGGGGGTTAAAAACGCCTGGGCGCAGGTCCAGAACCAGCTGCAGCGTCGAATGGACCTGATCCCCAATCTCGTCAAGACCGTCGAGGGTTATGCCAATTTTGAACGTTCGACCCTCGAGGCGGTGATCAATGCCCGCGCCAAGGCGACCAGCACCCAGATCAATGCCGGGGACATGAATCCGGCGCAGCTCCAGCAGTACATGGAAGCCCAGAACGGCCTGACCAGCGCCCTTGGCCGCCTTATGGTCGTCGTCGAAAGATACCCCGAACTGAAGGCCAATGAGAATTTCATCCGCCTCCAGGATGAACTGGCGGGAACCGAAAACCGCATCGCGGTCGAGCGCAAGCGCTACAACGATGAAGTGCGCGTTTACAATCAGTCTGTGCGCAAATTCCCGACGGTTCTCATCGCAAATCTCCTCGGCTTCCCACAAAAACCTTACTTCGAGGCTCCGGTCGAGGCCAAGACAGCGCCGACCGTTGATTTCAGCGGCCTCAAGAAATAATGCGCCGGCGCCGCAAGGCCGCCCGATTCCGGTTTTAAAAAAGCCGGTGCAGGTATCCTGCACCGGCTTTTTCAGTTTATCGAGGACGCGCTACCGGGTGCGCGCCGTTTTATCTTCCTCGAGGCGGGCTTCATATTTGGAGGGGCATTTGAGCATGAGCCGGGTCGCGGCGAACGTGCCGTCCGCGAGCATCTTGCCCTCGGCCAGCACCCCCTGCGCATCCGCCAGCTGGTCCGGCATCACCCCCTTGTAATAGACGTGCAGGCTGTCCGGCCCCTCGATCATCGTAAAGCGGACCTCGATTTTTTGAGCATCCCAACGGATGGAGGCGGGATCCACATAGCCGCTCACCCGTAAACCCTCGCCCTTGATGGTTGCGGCTTTTTCCCGGATTTCGGAGACGGTCAGGTAGTAGACCGAACTCTCCTTGAAGCTGGTGACCATGAGATAGATCAACGCCGCGATAATCACGCTAACGCCGATGAGTATTTTAGGTTTCATCTCTTCTCCTGCTGCTGGATCCCGATGAAGTTCGTTCAATGTACGCAATTTCATGATTCCAGTCAAGGTGCGAAAGGGCCAGGATACGCCGCAAGATCCGGCTCTCACCTGATGCCTCACGCCATTTGACGGGCAAGGCGGCTCCCGCCCGGCCTGGCGCTTTCCGCTTGCAATTGTGCGCAAATTGCCTAAATTGGAGGGAACCCAAACGGAGTCCCTCATGGCTGGCGAAAACCATGACCCGGGCGGCGCCATACAGCCCGATCTTGAAATCCTGATGCACCCAGCGGTTTCTATCATCCTGCCCGTTAATAATCGCCGGCATCTTCTGGAACGCGCGCTCGCCTCGGTCGAGGCGCAGACCTTTACGGATTATGAGCTGCTGATCGTCGATGACGGCAGCAGCGACGGGCTCGAGGCGTGGATGCCGGCCCTCCAGGAGATGCACCCGAATTGGCGCTACCTCAGACACCGCAACCGCAGGCTTTCCGCCACGCGCAATATCGGCATCCATGCCGCCCTCAGCGAGTGGGTGACCTTTCTGGACGCCGATGATGAATATCGGCCGGATCATCTCCGGCTGCGTATCGAGTATGTGCGCGCCCGCCCTGAAGTGGATCTGGTGCACGGCGGGGTGGAGTTGTGCGGCCCCGAAGAGAGCCATTGGGTGGAGGATGCCTTCCATCCCGGTGCATTGATCCATCTCTCCCAATGCATCATCGGGTCGACGCTTTTCGGGCGCAAGCGCCTTTTTCTCGAGAGCGGCGGTTTCCGACTTCAGGACTATTCGGCTGAATCGGAGCTGATCGCGCGTCTTAGCGAGCGGTATACCATCGAGCGGGTCGATTTTCCGACCTATATTTACCATACGGGGCTGCCGGACAGCATCTGCACCCTGCGCAAGTCAGGCCGTGCGCAGGGCGCGCCAGAGTGATTCCAGAGCGAGGCCGGGGTCCGGGTGATCGCAACCGATCTCGTGGTAGCGCGCGGCGTGACGGGTGGCGGTGCGTTGTGAGAAGGTGAGTGATTCCCAGAGGGCTGAATCCCGAATGGCAAGATCAGCGGGGGTACGCCGCCGCACCGGCAGACCGCTGATCCGGCTGAGCCGTTCCGCCAGTTCCGTCTGGCGCATCGGCGCACCGCTGACCAGGTTGAAGGTCGTCCCGGTTGGCGCCGTTTGTGCCAGCCGCAGGATCCATCTTGCGGCATCCTCCACATGGATCAGCGACATCCAGTTCTCGCCGGAGCCGTAGAGCGGGACGAAACCCTCCCGCCGCATGGGATCTAGATAAAAGCTTTTCAGCCAGGAGCGCGGGCCGTAAACCCAGGCCGGCCGCATGATCTGAACCGGAAGCCGACCCGCCTGCAGTGCTGCGAGCACCGGCGCCTCGCCCCGCGCATACTGGCGGGCAAATCCCACGGGATTCAGCGGGTGCTCTTCATATACCTCGGCATCGGCGGAGGGCCCATAGGCGAGGGTACCGGCCACCAGCACCAGCAGCGGGGGATGCGCCTGACCTTCCAGCCAGCTGAGAAGCCGCCGGTTGGCCCGTGCGCTGCGCCATGCCGCGATGCGGCGGCCGGACCTCCCCGGCGCGGAGAGACGGGCCAGATGAAGGATGATGGTCGGAGGATCCGCTTCGAGGCTGCGCCAGGGAAAGGTCGGCAAGCTGCCGGGAACTGTGCGGGCGCCGGAGAGCTCGCTGGCGAGGGGTGTGCGATGTGCCAGGCACGTGAGGCGATCACCCGATTCCAGAACCGCACGGGCGCAGGCGCTGCCGATAAAGCCGCCGGCGCCGAGGATCAGGATATGGCTTTGCGTTGCCATCGGCCTCAGCCGATTTCCAGCATGCGGGTCACCGCCTGCAAGGCGCGCATACGGATCTCCTCGGGCACTTCGACCACATAGCGCGTCTGCCGCAGGGATTCCAGGGTATCCTCAAGAGTGATTTCGGCCATGTGCGGACAGCGCACGCTGCAGAGCCTTAGCAGCTCACGGTCGGGATTTTCGGCCGCAATGTTGTCGCCCATGCTGCACTCGGTCAACAGCAGATAGCGCGGCGCCTTGGTCTCGCGCACATAGCGGATCATCGCAGAGGTGCTGCCGGAAAAGTCGGCAGCCGCGGTCACCTCGGGCCGGCATTCCGGATGAGCCAGGATGACCACGTCGGGGAACTGGGCGCGAATGTTTTCGATATCCTCGACGGTGAATTTGTCGTGAACCTCACAGCGGCCCTCCCAGCCGATCATTGCATATTCAAGACCGGGCTCGGGCCGGACCAGGCCGGCTGGACTCTTGACCGGGAAGACGATCGTCTTGCCGGTCTCGCGAGCGACATTGCCGGCCAGATACTGATCGGGCAGAAAGATCACCTTATCCGACTTGAGCGACTCCACCACCTTGACCGCATTGCCCGAGGTGCAGCAGATATCGGTTTCAGCCTTGACGTCGGCATAGGTGTTGATATAGGTGACCACCGGCACCCCAGGGTAGAGTTGCCGCAGTTGGCGGACATCCTCGGCTGTAATGCTTTCGGCCAGGGAGCAGCCCGCTTTGGGTGAAGGGATGAGCACCGTCTTTCCGGGATTGAGGATCTTGGCCGTCTCCGCCATGAAACGGACGCCGCAAAAAATGATGATGTCGGCCTCGACTTCGGCAGCCCGGCGGCTCAGTTCCAGGGAGTCCCCGCGAAAATCCGGCACGGAATGATAAAGGGCGGGTTCCATATAGTTATGCCCGAGGATAACCGCATGGCGCTCCCTCTTGAGCCGGTTGATCTCCTCCGCCAGCTCCGCCTTGTAGCGGATCTCGGCAACGGGGATGACATTTTTCAGTTTGGCATACAGGTGTTCGAATTCAGGTGAAGCATTCATCATCAGACCTCTCCAACCAGGAAGACCGGATTTACAGGAACATCGCCTGACAGGGGCGTGTTTTACTGGGTGAAACTTAACCATTTCTTGGGATAAAAACAAGGGCTGCTGCGACGCCGCTACGCGTCCCAGCGTGAAATGGAGCATCGCGATGCACTTCATCAAGAAGAGATGTTTCAGCCTTGCGCTCTCCGGTCTGGTCTGGAGCCTGACCACTGCCGGCGGGGCGCAGACCCTCACCGTCCACTCCGGAGCCCCTGCCGGCTATCTCCTGCGCGACGGCCGGCGATTCTTCGCCATCGGCACCCGGGTGGACGGGATCAAGGTCAAGCCCGTCGATGAATCGACCTTCTCCAGTCTGCGCGAGATCTTTAACACCCTCTGGATCACGATCCGCGATATCGACGATCCGAAACACCTCTATCCCGACGGCATCTTTACGCGGCTCGATTACGTGCGGCATGACAACGGCCTCTTCCTCGCCGGCGATCTGCCCTGGCGCTTGCAGACCGAACCCGGATGCATCATCGACGTCAACCGGGACGGGATCTTTCAGCCCAGCGAACAGCGCGTCGCGCACAAACGGGTTGCCCCCGCTGCAGCCCGGCGGGCGATGGAGACCATCTACCGTGAGGTCAATCCGCCCGGCGGACCCAAACGCAGCATGATCTATTATCTGATGGATGAACCCGATGCCGGCTATGCCACCGACCATCACTGGGCCTTCACCGATTCGCTGCTCAAGCGGTTTTACGATCAGCGCCGCAAGGGTACCCTGGCCTATATCGATCTCGGACCGGTCACCGGCAGCAAATTGCTTTATGAAAAAAAATATCCCCTGCGCGCACCCGATAAGGGATCGGCGGCCTACTTTGCCAGCCTCAAGTACAGCTATGCCAGCGTGGACGAAAATGTTCGCGTCACGGCGCGCACCTATGCACCGGTCGCAGATATCCTTGGCATCAATTCCTACGATGCCACCAACCGCAGGCCCTCTCTGCTCGGGGAGGCGGTTACGGCCATTCAGGAGGCTGCAGGTTACAAGCCCGTCTGGCCCTGGGTTTCCGCCGAGCCGTATCGCTACAGCAGCCCGGCGAGCATGTACACCACCGTCCGGGCCCAAATCTTTTCAGCCCTTGTCCATGGCGCCACCGGCATCCTTTTTTACAACGATCAGAGTGTCGTGGCCCGGAGCAGCCAGGCGCAGATCTATTGGGACCGGATGTTTGATCTGGTCAAGGAGGTGGTCCTCTATCGCGATGTTCTCGAGAATTTTACCGCCGTGAGCAGCCGGTATGCGGGCGCCGTCCAGTGGCGTTGCTTCAGCCGCAACCCGAAGCATGGCGGATCCCTCTATTACTTCGTGGTCAATACCTCCACCGATGACCAGAGTCTGCAGTTGCCCAACGGAGCGCAGCTCGGTCTTGGGGAAAACGAATGCGGCGTCTGGTTGAACACCGGCGCCGCGATACGGCAGCTCGCCCCGCTCGCTAACCTCTCGTTCGAGGTCTGGCAGGGATCGGCGGCGGCGCAGTTGCCGTCGCAATGGACAGCGGTGCTCCCCGAAGGAACCTCTGTGATCCGCTCTTCGACCGGGGCGAAGCTCGGAGACTATTGCCTCCAGTTGGAGGATCACGCTGCGGGCAGAGACCAGACCGCGGCACTCCGTCAGAGCATCCCCTGCGCTGGCGGTGAGACCTACGAGTTGCAGGCGTGGTGCCGTTTCGAATCCGGCAATCCGCAGCGGTTGAGGTTGCAGTTTTATGACGGCGCTGGCAAACTTTTGCTCGAAAAGGAGAGCCTCGGGCCGGGAAAGAAAAACGGCTGGCAGCTGGTCCGGACCGTTGCTCAGGCTCCGGTTGCCGCCGAAACGCTGGCGGTTGTCCTCAGCAGCGCCGGCGGAAAACTGCAGGGGCGCAGCAGCTGGGACGATCTCCTGCTGCGTCTCCAATAAACCATCCATCCTCGGCCCGAGTCTACAGCACCAGGGTGAAGCGGTGCGGCAGATGGATCCGGTAAAATCCCTCCGATTGGGCGACAGCCGCCAGGTTGCGCCCCCCCACCTGCAAAATGTGGTACCGCAGCGGACCGGCTGGCGCCGGTAGGCGCCCTTCGCGGAAGAGTTCTTTGAGCTCCGTATCGCTGAATTCGATGACGGGCTGCAGTGCCTGGTCGCTGAACCGCTGGATGGCCGGCGTGGTCAGCCGCCAGAAGTTGGTCTTCTGATGAGCGAGCGGCAAACCGGCCATCATCAGGGTGCGCTGCGGCAAGCGCTCCCATTCCGGCGCCAGGATCCAGAGTCGGTGCTGCGTGCGCAGGAAGCGGCCGGCGTGCAGGGCCTCCACAGGCAGGCCCCACAGGGTTTCGAGATGATCGAGCAGCGGCGCGATCGCGGGATCGCCCGCCGTGAGTGAATCCACCCAGGGCATGGTTTCGGTCACCGGTCGGATAGGGAGGGGGCCGGTTTTGCGCAGCCGGGCGATGAAGAAGCCCTCGAAGGGGAGAGGCCAGGGATGGATGCGCACGGCACGCTGCAGCGCGGCAGGGAAGGTGTGACCCTGATAGGCCGTGAGTGGCGGCCGGCAGCAGGGAGCGCTGGAGAAAGGGATGGTTTCGAGCTCGACCGGATAGCGGGAGAGAATACGCTCCAGGACCCGCTCATCCTCCTCGGGGCAGATCGAACAGGTGGAGTAGACGATGACGCCGCCGATTCGGGCCGTTTTGATCCCGGAAATCAGCAGCTGTTCCTGAATCCCCGAGATCTTTTCGAGAAAGGTCGGAGACCACTGTGACTGGAAAGCCCGAGTAGGCAGGTTGGAGAGGGCGGAGCAGGGGGCGTCGACGAGGACGCGGTCGAATTGTTCGGGAAAATGGCGGCCCAGGCTCTGCCCCGGCAGATTGAGCAGGCAGCTATTGAGGACACCCGCGCTGAAGAGGTTGGCCATGAGCGGTTGCAGGCGGCGACCGGAGCTGTCGTTGAGGAGGAGTTGGCCGCGGTTTTGCATCAGGGCGGCGATCTGGGTCGATTTCGAGCCCGGCGCTGCGCAGAGATCCAGAACACGCTCCCCTGGCCGGGGATCGAGGGCCAGGACCGGCAGTTGCGAGGAGAGCCCCTGATAGGCAAAGGCCCCCGCGAAAAAGGCAAGGGTGTGGCTGAGCGGCAGCCGATCCTCCTCGAGAACCAGGCCGTCGGGATTGACCGGATGCGGCCGGGCGCTCACCCCCCAGCGCTCGAAGTGGCGGAGCAGTGTCGTCCGCTCGCTTTTAAGGGTGTTGATGCGCAGGGCGGGGGGCTCCATCGGCGCCTCGGCAAAGGCGGCATAATCGTCGCCGAGCAGCTGCTGTAAATAGCGGGTCAGTTCTAAGAGGGTTCGTGTTTTCATCTTTTATGCCCCTGGCCTGGTTCTGCCCAATATAACCAAACCTGCGGACGGAATCAAGTCCCGCGATCGGGCTGCGGCAGATGGAAAGTGCGATGCAGCCGGGAGCGGATTCTTCGTGCGTTTGATCCGGATTTTTAATATATTGTGTCCGCATGCTATCCCAAGGAGCACTCCCATGATCGAACTGGTCCATCTCCACAAATCCTACAACGGCCGGGTCAAGGCGGTCGATGACCTCACCCTCACCATTCCGCCCGGCCAGATCGTCGGTTTTCTCGGCCCCAACGGCGCCGGCAAGACCACCACGCTTAAAATGCTCACCGGCATCCTCAATCCCGACAGCGGGGAGATCCGGGTCAATGACCTCGACCTGCGCCGTGAGACCATCCGGGTCAAGGAGCAGATCGGCTTCATCCCCGACAGCCCGGATATGTTTCTCCGCCTCACCGGCCTCGAGTATCTCCGCTTCATGGCCGATCTCTATCATGTCGCTGCCGCAGAGCGCAAGCAGCGTATTGCGACCTATGTCGGCCAATTCGAGATGGGGGAGGTACTCGGCAACAAGATCCAGAGCTATTCCCACGGCATGCGCCAAAAAATCGTCCTCATCGGGGCGCTGTTGCACGATCCGGCGGTCTGGGTGCTCGATGAGCCGCTCACCGGTCTCGATCCCAAATCTTCCTTTCTCCTCAAAGAGATCCTGCGCCAGGAAGCGGGCCAGGGCAAGACGGTTTTTTTCTCCACCCATGTGCTGGATGTCGCCGAGCGGCTCTGCGATCGGGTGGCCATCATCCACAAGGGCAAATTGCTTTTCGACGGGACGATTGCCGGGATGCGCGACCACTTCAAGGCGAACGAATCGCTCGAAAAGATGTTTCTGGAGATGACCGACGATGAATAGATTCCTCTCGCTGACGCGGATCCTGCTGAAAAGCAGCTATGCGCCATTGGCCAGCGGCCGGTTTTCCCGCAGCAAGACAGCGGCGCTGGTGGTGCTGATTGCGGCCGGGCTGATGCCGCTGATCGCCGCGATCGTCATGCTCGTTGGTCAGCTTTATGCGCCATTGGCCGGGATCGGCCAGCAGGGCATGATCCTCGCATTCGGCTGCGCCCTGACCGGCCTGCTGATCTTTTTTTTCGGCATTTTTTATGTCATCACGACCTATTACTTTGCGCAGGATGTCGAGTTCCTCCTGCCGCTGCCCCTCAAACCCGGACAAATCCTCGGAGCCAAATTCACCGTCACGCTCCTTTATGAATATCTGACGCAGCTGCTCATCCTCGCCCCGCTGCTGGTGGTGTTCGGGATCAAGAGCGGCGCCGGAGCCGGCTATTATCTGATCGCCCTGGTCGTTTTCTTGACCCTGCCGGTCATCCCGCTGGTGTTGGCTTCCCTTCTAGCCATGCTGCTGATGAGCTACTCTTCGGTTGCCCGGCACAAGGACCGCTTCCGCATCTGGGCCGGCGGATTGGGCTTGATAGCCGCTCTCGGTCTGCAGTTTCTCATGCAAAAAGCAATGATCCATACCAAACCGGAAGATATCGTCCGGATGCTTCAGGAGGGCCGGAATAGCCTGATCGATCTGGGCTTGTGGCTTTTCCCCGGGGTTAAATTCGCTGTCTACGGCTTGATGCAAAGCGGGCCGGCCGCGGGATGGCTCTATTTGCTCGCTTTTCTGCTGCTCTCGGCTCTCTTTGCTTTGCTGATGCTGGCTGCGGGCGGTGTGCTGTACTTCCGCGGCGCGGTCGGCGGCTCAGAGAGCTTTGCCGCACGCCGTGCTTTGACCGGAGGGGAACTGGCCAAGGCCACCCGGTCCAGCCAGCCGGTCAAAGCCCTGATCCTCAAGGAGTTGCGGCTGCTGGTGCGCACGCCGGCTTTCTTCATGAACTGCGTGCTCATCAATTTCCTTTGGCCGGTGATGCTGCTCTTCATCGGAGGCAGCGGCGATTCACAGGAAATCGAAAAGATGGGCCAGATGCTCGGCGGCGGCTTGCCGGCCAGCACGCTGCTCCTGCTCCTGCTCGGCGCGAGCCTGTTCATTGCTGGCTCGAGCGGTGCCAGCGCTTCCGGCATCTCGCGGGAGGGCAGCCAGTTCTTCGTCAGCAAATACCTGCCGGTTCCCTTCAGAGTCCAGGTCCAGGCCAAGCTGGCGATCGCCTTCGTGCTCCCCTTCGCCGGCCTGACGGTGCTGCTGGGGGTGCTGGCCATCCGTTACCATCTTTCACTGCCGCTCCTTGGCGCCGGGCTGTTGATTGCGCTGCCGGCCCTCGCCCTGCCCGTGCTTGCAGGGCTGATCCTGGATATTCATTTTCCCAAACTGGTCTGGGACAATGAATATCGCGCGGTCAAACAGAATATGAACATCATGCTGCTCATGCTCTTCAGCGGCTTGCTCGGTGCCGCCTGCATCTGGATGGCTCTGAAGCACGGTGGGCTCGGCTGGAGCCTGGTTGCGGGTCTCGCGGCGCTGCTCACCTTGGTCGATATCGGACTGTATCTGGTATTGCAGAAAAAAAGTGCCGGCTGGATGTCGGCGATTCAGGCATGACGTGAACGGATCTGTGAATGGGAGTGGCGTATGAGCGACTATGAACAGCTTAAGGAGCGGGTCTTTGCGGCCAATATGGAGCTGCCCCGTCACGGCATCGTCATTTTTACCTTTGGCAACGTCAGCGCCATCGACCGTGAGGCGGGTGTCGTGGCGATCAAGCCGAGCGGCGTCCCGTACGAGGCTTTGAAGCCGACGGATATCGTGGTGGTCGATCTGCAGGGTAAAGTGGTTGACGGGCGGCTGCGCCCATCCTCAGATACCAGAACTCATCTCGTCCTCTACGAGGCTTTTCCCGGGATCGGCGGTATCGCCCATACCCATTCCACCTTCGCTGTCGCTTGGGCGCAGGCGGCGCAGCCGATTCCCCTGCTCGGCACCACCCATGCCGACTCGCTCCACCTCGACATTCCATGCACGGAATTCATGAGTGCCGCGGCGATCGCCGGCGATTATGAAACCGCGACCGGGCATCAGATCACCGCTGCCTTTGCAGCCCTTTCACCTCAGGAAATCGAGATGGTGCTGGTGGCTGGCCATGGCCCCTTTACCTGGGGGGCGACACCGGAAAAGGCGGTGCAGAACAGCGTCATCCTCGAGGAGTTGGCCCGAATGGCCTATCTCACCCTGCAGATCAATCCACAAACCCCGCGTCTACCGCAAGCCTTGATCGACAAACATTATCAGCGCAAGCACGGGCCGCAAGCCTATTACGGGCAGTCCAGGAAATAGCCGGCCGAAGTGCAGGCGGCTCTCACCGCCGGAGGCCGATGTGCCGGTGCGCTCCTATGGGGAGAGGCTCCATATCACCCCCGCACGGCCTCGATGAATCGCTCGATCCCGTGCAGCAGCCACTCCGGCGACAAATGGGCCTCCTCCATGATTTCCGCGATGGTGCCGCCGGTTCGCCAGCGGTCATCCCAATCCGGGGTCATCGCCAAGCGCGCTGCGCGCCGGTTCGCCAGCCACGGCTGCATGGTAACGCGCGCCCCGTCGCTGATCACCGTCGATCGTTCCCACTCCTCTTCGCTCACCATCTCTCTCCGGAAGGCCTCATCCTGACGCATGAACAGCTCATGGCTGACCGCTGCCACCAGCTGGATGTTGAGCCGGCGCCTCTGCAGATCGGGCAGGAGTTCGAGCAGGTTCACCGTGGTCATCGTGCCTTGAACAAAAATCGTTCCCATCTTCGGCAGACCGGGATCGTAAGGCCGCAGCAGATAGGCGCCGCGGGCTGCTGCGGCGGCTACGGGCAACCCCAGGGCCTCGCGATCCGGAATGTCGATGGCCGGGCGCGTCAGGTGCAGGGCGATAATCGGGACATCGCTCATCAGGGCGGCCGAAAGCAGGACCGGGACTTCATTGTGCTCCCAGGGGTGCAGGTTGATGATCTGACCGGACGGGAAGAGCTGCGTGACCCCCGGTGCAAAGATGCCGAAATGGGTGCGCGAATCGTCGGCCGTCTCCGGGCCGGAATGGCCGGCGATCCAGAGGATTTTGCCCATCCGCACCGGGGCGTCCTGGACCATCTGGCTGAAAAGGCGGAGGGGGCCATATTTGAGATAGCTGAAGGCGCCGTATGTGGAGCAGGCCGCGTAAAAGCCCTCAAAACGGGCGGTGGGATCGCTTGACAGGTTGACCGCCGCGAGGCCGGTGCAGATGCCGGCGTTGGCCAGTTCGGTGATCTCCTGGGGCAGGAGGGCGCCTCGGGGATTGGTTTCGCGGTCATAGAGCCCGCAGCCCGGCAAATCCTGCCAGTCCCGGGCGAAGCCGGCGATGTTGGTCGACTCGGCCAGGTCGGCTGAAAGGGCGATGAAGAGTGGACGGCCATAACGGGATTGGCACAGCGCGTTGACATAGGCGCCAAAAGCCGCCAGCCCCTGACGGTTGGCGGCGCGGGTGCCGGGCGGCAGAAAAAGCGCGGCGGGATAACGGGTAAAGTCGATCAGATCGGGATCGCTGCCGGGATCCCTGCCACCCCCCCTCTCGCTCCCGTCCGCCCCGACCGCGCGCTTCGACCGGACTCCCCCCCTCTCGCCCCCGCCCACCCCAGCGGCGCGTTCCGGCACCCTCGCGGCTATCTCACACAGCCGCTCCGCCGTATAGTCAACCAATTCCGGCTGCAAATCGAAGAGCGACAGCACCTTCTCCAGGTTCTGCCGCGTCTGCTCGCGCTGCTCGACGGCATCGGTGGGCGCGGGCGCTTCGAATCCGATGAAAGAGATCCCGTACTTTTCCATGAAGGCCCGCCTGCCCTCCCAGAAGGCCGGGCTGTTCATCGGATGCGGCGTGCCGTGCGAGGCCGCATCGTAAATCCCGTACCCGCGCCCCTTGCGAGTCCTGAACCAGGCTGCCTTGGGGCGCAAGGGCGACCGGTCCGCGGCCAGATCCTGCAGGGTGCTGCTGACCGTCTCCCAGTTCATCCCCTCCCCGGTACCGAGAACCCGCCAGCCATGGGCGGCGAACCACTCCGCCGGCCCGCCGTGCACGACCCGGCTGACCGGAAAAGCATCGATGCCGAAATCGTTCCAGTCGATGAGAAAGTACAGATTGTCCAGACCCAGTCCGTAAGCCGAATTCATCGTTTCATGGACTATACCAGGGGTGAGTCCGCCCTCGCCGTCGAGGACGAAAACCTTCACGCCGCTGCAGCCGGCCAGTTTCAGGGCGAGGGCCTGGCCCGCTGCGGCAGCAGCGCCATGGCCGGAGGGTCCAGTATTGTGCTTTAAAAACAAAGTCTTGCCCGCCATCTCGGCATGGCCGGGCAGTCCGCTGCGCCGTCGCAGCAGGAGCAGGTCTTCCAAGATCAACTGCCGTGCCGTATCCTCCGGCCGCCAGTATTTTCCCCCGCCGCCGCGGCGCTCACGCCGGCGCAGCGCTTCATTCAACACGGCCAGGGCGGAGTAGACCAGGGGATTGGCGTGTCCGGCCGCGAGGATGAAGCGGTCCGCCAGCGGTTGCAGCGGCCTGCGGATATCCCAGCGCATTATCCCGCCAAGCATCAGGGCGAGCAGGATGTGGGCCTTGGAGCGGGAGCCTCCCGGGTGGCCGCTCTGGCGCAGGTTGAGACTGAAATCGATGCACTGATCCACCATCTCCCGCAGCAGTTCCCAGTAGGGAAAATGCTCCTGCAACGCTTCCCGATCGTCTAGGGCCGGTATGGTCATCGTCTCTCCCTTCCTGCGAAATCGTCAACAGGGCCCTCGCCGGTGCACCCGGAGGTACAACGGATGTACCTCAGGGTACACTCTTGCAGCTGCTCCTTCATGACAAAAAATACATAATATATTATTAATAAATAGATTAAAATAAACGGCCTGCTGTTTCTGAAATTTGGCATCCCGCTTGCAAAAACCGGGTCAGAGAAGGTGATGGACCAGCCCTCAAGGCCGGCCCTGCTTAACCGAACAGGAGGTTCGTATGAAACGCTTCACTTTCATGATCATTTCGGCTCTGACGATTTTTCTGCTGGCCGGCGCCGTCGACAGCGCGCAAGCCCATGGCCGTTATCATCGCCATATCCGGATCGCACCGCCTGCACCCCGGGTGATTGCCGTCCGCCCTGCCAGCCCCTTCCGCTTCGGTATTTGGGTGGAGGGGTACTGGGACTGGAACCACGGGCATTATGTCTGGATCGATGGGCGCTGGATCGAGCCGAGATCCGGACATGAGTGGGTGGCGGGCCGCTGGGTCCGCACCCGTCAGGGATGGGACTGGATCCCCGGCCACTGGCATAAGGTGCGGATGCCTGAGCGGTTTCGCGACCGGGACGGCTACGCCCGTGCCGGCAGGGATGGCCAGCGCGACCAGGACTATGATCGCGACCGGAATCGCGATGGCAGCCGTGACAAGGATCGGAACCGCGATCGTGATCGCCAGGGTGATTCCGGCTCCGGCCGGGGCAGCGGCCGGTAGGCGTGACTCTGATGCGGGTGGCAGCGTGCTCGTCACGCGGTCACCCGCCCGGTATCCAGCCTCTCACTCTCACCCCTTCAGTCCTACGATCTCGTTTTCGCCCCTTAACTTTCGCCCTTCCGCTCTCAACCCTTATGGGGCGGGTGCGTGGCATTCAGCCGCCGCCCGTGGCTGAGCTGCCACGGGCCCTTACAGCTCCACCTCATTTCGCCCGTCGCCGCCACTTCGCCGGCCTGCCGCGGCTGGTCCAGGCCGCTACGGCGCAGTCCAGCTGCGAGGCACCCCTCAAGCGGATCATGGTGAGTGTGCGGGGGGGAGGTGCTGCGCGAAGAGTGGGCCTTGCCGTCGAGTCAGAATCCGTTCTGCTGCACAACGCGCCGGAACCATGCCGCTGACGCTTTGGGAATGCGTTCGCGGCTGGCGAAATCCACATAATGGAGCCCGAACCGTTTGCCGTACCCTGAGGTCCACTCCAGGTTGTCCATCAGGGACCATGCGAAGTAGCCGGTCAGGCGGACCCCCGCGGCAATCGCCCGGTGGCACTCGGCGAGATAGCTCTGGAAATAGGCGATCCTCGCGGAATCCTTCACTGCGCCATCGATGAGTTGTTCCTCGATAGCGCAGCCGTTTTCTGTAATGACGATTTCCGGCCGGCCGTACCGCTGGTCGATCCAGTGCAGCAACCGGTTGAGGCCCACCGGGACAATCGCCCAGCCCATGCCGGTCCGCTCCCAATCCGGATCGAAGGTGAACGCCGCCTCCATATCCTGCTCGGGGGACCAGGCGGCGCTGGCGCCGGGCGCTCCGGCCGCAGCCGCCGTCTGGTGGGTCGTGTAATGGTTGATCCCGAAGAAATCGCTGCTCCCCTTGAGGAGAGCCCGGTCGCCGGCGCTCAAGTTCGGCAGCCGGTCCTGCAGGCGTGCCTGCATGCTCTCCGGATAGGCGCCGAAGTACAAGGGATCGCCGAACCAGCCGAGGATGAATTCGATCGCCCGCTGGGCGGCCTCCCGGTCTTCCGGACTCGGCGTGAGCGGTTCGCGCCAGTCGCAGTTGGGGGCCAGGCCGATGCGCCCCTGCTGATGCGCGTACCGGCTGTGGTACAGTTCCGCGGCCAGCCCGTGCGCCCGCAGCATATGATGGGCCGCCAGATAGGGTTCGGCGTCCGATCGGCGCCCTGGAGCGAACAGCCCCTGCCCGTAGCCGAGGACGGCGGCCACCCAGGGCTCGTTAAGGGTGATCCAGTGCTTGACACGATCACCGAATCGATCGAAGCAGAGGCCGGCATACTCGCGGAAAAGGTCAGCCAGAACAGGATTGAGCCACCCGTCGAGTTCGAGCTGCAGCGCCAGGGGCAGATCCCAGTGGTAGAGTGTCACCCAGGGTTCGATGCCGTGGTCGAGGAGGGCGTCGATGAGTTCCGAATAAAAACGGATCCCAGCTTCGTTGGCCGGTCCGCGGCCGGCGGGCTGAATCCGTGGCCAGGCGATTGAAAAGCGGTAAGCCTTGATCCCCAACTGTGCCATCAGGCCGACATCCTCGCGCCAGCGGTGAAAGTGGTCGCAGGCGATATCCCCGGTTGCCCCGCCGTCAATGCGGCCCGGGGTATGGGTGAAGGCATCCCAGATCGAAAGCCCGCGGCCGCCCTCCAGCCAGCCCCCTTCGATTTGATAGCTCGAGGTCGCAGCGCCCCAGGTAAATCCCTCCGGGAAGCGGATCATCGCTCCTCCAGAATATAGACCCGGCCGGCGAGAAAATCGCTGATCCAGAGGCGGCCGTCGCGGTCGGTTTTTCCGCAGAAAAGGTCAAACACCGCGTCGCCATACTGCCCCTGGAGGTAGAACGCGGTGTTGCCGCTATCGAATCGGGTTTCACCGTAGGGGTATTTCACCATATGCAGCAGTCCGAAGCGCAGGGAATCCGGTTGATACTGATAGAGATAGAGTGTGGAAGCGTCGCAGGTGGCGATCACCAGCTTTTCCTTCCACACCATCAGCTGGCTGGGCAACTCTTCCAGCCGTAAAAGATCCTTGATCCCGTGCGGCGTGATCTCCTGCAGGCGCCGGCCGCTTTGGCAAAGCAGATAGAGGCGGCCTGCGAGGCGGCCGAACCGCAGCGGTTGTGCCGCCGTAGTGAGCGTGCGGCTCGTCAGGCTGTTCTTGTTGACGATGCTGATGCTGGTGCTGCCGAAATTGGCGACATAAATGAGGGAATCATCAAAGGCCAGGTCGACCGGCGAAGAACCCACCTCGATGCAGCCGATGCGCTGACGGGTTTCCAGATCGAAGATTCGCAGCAGCCCCGGATCCGTGTCCTTCTCTCCCACCTTGACGCTGTAGAGCCAGTTCCTGTCCGGATCGTAGACCAGCAGCCGAGGGGTGTTCTCGCGTTCGATGGAATCGCCGGTGAGCAAACGGGTGCCGATCTCCCAGTCGCGCACCGGATCGTTCAGGACCCCGATGAATTCTTCCTCCTTTCCCCAGGCGTTCTGGGTCAGGTAGAGCGCGCCCGCCCGGTCCATGGCTAGCCGATGCGCCTGGCGCGGAATGCGGCGGTCATTGAGCTCCGCCGTGCGCGGATCGATGGTGAGCAGGCCGTTCTTCGCCCCCCAGATATAGACCGTCGGCCAATAGGATTGATGCGGGCCGTAGGAGAGGTAGATTTTGCCTTCGGGCGACGTCACCGCGCTGATGGGATAGTCATAAGCCAGAGAATGGGTGGTAAAGGAGCCATCCGGGCGGAGATGGACATAGCCCGCCTCATTGTTGAAAAGAGCAAAGCCCTCGCCACCGGGCCACTCGGTCATGGCGATCGGAGCCCATCCCGTAGTCAGCCGGGCGGTATGACCACCCACCGGATCGAGCAGGGTGATCGCTGCGCCATAGGTCCCGTTGACCGCCGTGGCGCCCTTGCTGTAATAGAGGATGCGTTCGTGGGGATCGAAGGCCATGGAGAACATGTGCGGCAGGATGCCGAGATCGGTGATCCGCTTGATCATCGCCGGCTGCTGCAGGTCGATGACATCCACCTCGCCCTTGGCCCAGCTGGCCACATAGAGGAGGCCTCGCCCCGGGTCGAGCGCGGTTGCATCATTGCCGAAGTTGGGAACCTTGATCTCTTTCACGGTTCCATCGGAAAAATCGGCGATATGCACACTGGGATGGTTGTCGTAAGGGATATAGATTTGCTCCCGGATGGGCAGGCTGGTGATTCCAGCGCCCTCGGTATACTGCGGCAGGGTGATCACCTGGCAGGCGCCTGTCTGCACCTCGATCCGGGCGGCCTGCACGACCTGGCGCGCTGCGGTCTCGATGACCAGGTAGAGAATATGGCGCGCGCGATCGAATCCCGCCAGATGCCAGCGGCCGCCGTGCTGCAGCGGCACTTCAAAATGATTCAGTATTTTGCCATCCCGGCCGCGCACCAGGGTGATGCTCGCGGAATAGCCGTCCACGGCGATGATCCGGCCGGCGTCCGGATCGGCGATGACCTTGCGGATCGGCGGCGGCGGGGTCTGATTGAGATTGATCAGCTTCTCCGCGTGTTCCTGCCAGAGGATGCGCTTTTGCAGACCGGATTTGCCCTCCTGTAGCAAGAGAACCGGGCTCTCTCGCCCGGCAAGGAAGCAATTCCCCGTGGCCTCGTCCCAGGCGATGCTTTCGAACTGAACATCCGTCGTATAGCTTTTCGCACTGCGGGTGGCGGGATTGACCAGATGAAAAGCGTGGTCGCCGATAAGGGCGACAGCCCCGGTGCGCCCATTCAAAGTCATCGCCTCCGACTTGAGGTGCTGCAGTGCACGCCCTGCCAGCGGGATGTTGACGACCTGCCAGGTGTGCAGATCGTTGACGGTGAGGGATGAGGTGAGGGTGTTGGCAGCGATCAGGCAGTGACGCAGGGTATCGACCTGAATCAGAACCGGCCCGGCGGCATTGACCTGGAGATTGAGAGGCCGCAGCAGATCGACACATTTGACGGTCAGTTCGGACGCGCCTGCAATCCCGGAGATCAGCAAAAAAAGCAAGAGGATTTTGCGCATGGCATTCTCTCATTGGATTCAAGGTACTGGTTGTACGTAAATATACGGATTACATGGGGTGGACCAAAGCAAAAAGTGTGGGGTGGGTGCGAGAGAGGGGGGATTCCCGCGGCAGGCCGGCCTGCTGGTGGCGCGCTTTTATCTTGCGAATGAGTCCGGAATTTAATATGTTTTACGGTCCATGCCGCCAACGATGTGCTAACCCCTAATTCCCGAGCCTTGCTCTATGCCTTCCTTCAAATCCTTTGAAGAGATGCAGCCCGACGATTACGCCGCTATCGGCTTCAAATCCGGTCTCGAAATCCATCAACAGCTCCTGACCACCAAGAAGCTCTTCTGCCGCTGTCCCGCAGGCCGCTATAGCCCGGATTATGACGCGGAGATTCTCCGCCACATGCGGCCGACGCTTTCGGAGCTGGGCGAGTACGACGGGACCGCGCTGATGGAATTCAAGACGAAAAAAGAGATCATCTACCAGATCAACCGCGAGACCGTCTGCACTTATGAGATGGACGATACCCCGCCCTTCGAGCTCAATGAAGAGGCCCTTGACATCGCCCTCGGCATCGCCATGCTCTACAACTGCGTCATGGTCGACGAGCTGCACATCGCTCGCAAGCAGTACCTCGATGGCTCCATTCCCACCGGTTTCCAGCGCACCACCATTGTCGGCGTCGACGGGGCGATTCCCTACAAGGATCGTTCCATCCGCATCATCCAGCTCGGCCTCGAGGAGGACGCCTGCCGCGAGGTGAGCGATATCGGCCACCGCCGCGTCTACCTCACCGACCGCCTCGGCATGCCCCTGATCGAGACCGTCACCGGGCCGGACCTGCGCACGCCGCAGGAGGTGGCGGAGGTGGCACAGCTGCTGCGCCGCATGGTCCGCTCGACCGGCCGTGTCCGCACCGGCATCGGCGCCGCGCGCGAGGATGTCAATGTCAGCGTCACCGGCGGCACCCGCATCGAGATCAAGGGGGTCGCGCGCATTCCCCAGATACCGCTTCTGACCTACAACGAGGCGATGCGCCAGTGGAACCTGCTGCGCCTGCGCGACGAACTCGGCCGCCGCGGCATCACCCCGGAGCGCTTCAAGGGCCGCTTTGAGAACGTCAACAAGCTGCTGCGTAAAACCCGTTTTCAGCCCATCGCCCAAGCCATCGCGGCCGGCATGACGGTCAACGGCGTGGTGCTGCAGGGATTCCGCGATCTCCTGCGCTGGCCGACCCAGACCGATACCTTTTTCGCCCGCGAAATCTCCGATCGCGTTCGCGTCGTCGCTTGCCTGACCACGCTGCCCAACATCATCCACTCCGATTCTCCCGGCGAAACCCTGGCCAGCTCCGAGTGGCTCAATCTGCGCAAGCTGCTGGGCGCCACCGAGGAGGACACCCTTGTCCTGGTGTGGGGGCCGCCGGCCGATGCTGAGACCGGCGCCTGCGAAATCCTCATCCGTGCCCGCGAGGCGACCGTGGGCGTCCCCTCCGAGACCCGTCAAGCCCTTGAAGATGGCACCAACGGATTTGAGCGTATTCTTCCCGGACCCGACCGTATGTATCCCGACACCGACTTGCCGCCCAAGGCCATCCCGCCGGCGCGGCTTGAACGCATCCGGGCTGGCCTGCCCGCCCCGGTCTGGGAGCGCGAGGCGCGCTATCGCAAGCTCGGCCTCCCTGCCGATACCATCGCCCCGCTCTCCGCTTCACGCTGGGCACCGCTCTTTGAGCAGGCCATCGGGAACTGGGGCGTTCCTCCGAAGCTGGCCGCCGTCCTCCTGATCCAGTATCCCAAACGCCTGCGTAAGCGCTCGGCGGGCGCGCTTTCTGACGACTTTATGGCGGACCTGCTCAAGGCACTCGGCGCCGGCCGCCTGCAGCGGGAGGGCATCCTGCCGGCGATGCGGCATGTGCTCGCTACCGGTGAAAAGCTGTGGGAACGTTGGGAAGGCCCGGCCACCGAGACCGAGCTGATCAGCTGGATCGCGGAAGCACGGATCGGCACCTGCCGCTCGACCGACCCGGCGGCGCGGCTTCGTCTGCTGATGGGACGCGTCATGGCGCAGGCCGCCGGACGGGTCAAGGGTGCGGAATTGGCCGAACGGCTGCGCCGCCAGGAGGATGGGCGATGAGTTCGAGCCTGATCCCCGATCCGGCAGCGGGCAAACCGGCACTGCTGGCCACCCGGTCTGCCGGCCCCTTTTCGCGGCGCGAACGCTGGCTGTCCAAAGTGATGCTCTTCTTCGAGGATTGCTTCAAGGTGCCGCTCTTTCACTGCCAGCGGTGTGGCGAATGCATTCTCAGCCATACCGGATTTGTCTGTTCCCAGCGCTGCCCCAAGCGCCTCCGCAACGGCCCCTGCGGCGGGACCGGCGAGGGCGGCCGCTGCGAAGTCTATCCCGAGCGTATGTGCGTTTGGGTGCTCGCCTGGCGCCGCGCTTCGCTGCTGGGCCGGGTCAAATTGCTTTACCGCGTCGAAAAGATTCACGACTGGAACCTGGAGAAAACCTCGGCCTGGTTGAACGTTTTCACCCGGCGCATCGAGCCGCCGTCCTGGCGGGTGCCGAAGGGGGAGGCGCTGTCCGCGCCTGCTGCAAAAAGCGGATCCGTGATCGCGGAGAAGCCGGAAGCCGGCCGGGGAGAGGAAGAGGTTAGATAGCGATGCGGCTGTGCGAAAAAATCGCCCGGAAGGAATTCATTGTCTGCGCCGAACTCGGCCCGCCGCAGAGCTGCGATGATGCGGTGATCCGGAAAAAGGCAGGCTGCTTCCGCGGCATCGTCGATGCCGTCAACATAACTGACAATCAGACCGCGATCGTCCGCCTCTCGAGTATCGCCGCGGGCAAGATCCTGCTCGAGGAGGGGGTCGAGCCGATCGTCCAGATGACCTGCCGCGACCGCAACCGCATCGCCATTCAAAGCGACCTGCTCGGCGCCGCGGCGATGGGCATCGAGAACCTGCTCTGCCTCACCGGCGATCACCAGCGTTTCGGCGACCATCCCGAGGCGAAGGGGGTCTTCGATCTGGACTCAATCCAGCTCATTGCGACAGTGCGGCAGATGAACGCGGGGAGTTTGCTCTCCGGCCAGACACTCAAAAAGGCTCCCCGTTTTTGCATCGGTGCGGCGGCCAATCCCTTCGCCGAGCCCCTCGAGATTCGCCTGATTCGCCTCGAGAAAAAGATCCGCAGCGGGGCCGATTTCATTCAGACACAGCCGGTCTTTGATCTCGAGCGGTTCGGCCGCTGGCTCGAGTTGGCGCGACGGCGCGGCCTGCACGAGCAGACGGCTTTGCTGGCCGGCGTGCTGCCGGTCAAATCGGCCCGCGCCCTCGAATACATGGCCCGCGAAGTGCCCGGGATGCGCATCGATCCTTCCTATCTCGAACGGATGCGCGCCGCCGCCGAGCCGCAGGAGGAAGGGGTGAAGATCGCCCTCGAGTTGATCCAGGCCCTGCGGCGCATGGCGGGGGTGTCCGGCATCCACCTGATGCCGGTGTTGTGGGAGAGCATAACGCCGCGTATTATTCAGGAGGCAGGCCTCCTGCCGGCAGAGGCCCCCGTGACCGGCCGCGCCCCCGGCGCCGGCCACGAGAGACCAATCCAATCCTAGCGGAGCAGAACCATGTCGAGCGAATACAAAGGCTATCGCGGCGAGGCCCTGGCCGCACTGGAGAATTTCTCAGCCCCGGTCTGGAGCGACGTCAAGGTCCTCACCAGCCAGGGCAGCTACAGCGGCATCGTCCTGCCGCGCTCGGAAACCGCCGATCCCAAACATATCGTGCTCAAGCTGCGTTCGGGCTACAATATCGGCATCGCCGCCGCTCGCATTCAGGCCATCGAGATCCTCGGCCGCAAGGAGGCCCACTACAAGATCCCCGAAAAAGAGTTCCCCTACGACCCCAAAAAGCCGCGCGTCAAACTACTGGGCACGGGGGGCACCATCGCCAGCCGCCTCGACTATCGTACCGGCGCCGTCATCCCTGCCTTCTCGCCCGGCGAGCTCTACGGCTCGGTACCCGAGCTCGCCGATATCTGCAACCTCGAGACCGAGAAACTCTACGGGGTCTTTTCTGAAAACATGGGCCCCGAGCAATGGATCGGCACGGCGCAGGCGATCGGGCGCGAGATCGAAAAGGGCGTGCAGGGGATCGTCATCGGACACGGCACCGACACCATGCACCACACCGCCGCCATCCTCTCCTTCATGGTCCAGAATTCGCCGGTGCCGATCGTCATGGTCGGATCGCAGCGTTCCTCCGACCGCCCCTCCTCGGACGCCGCCCTCAACCTGATGCACAGCGTCAAGACCGCTGCTGAATCGGACATTGCTGAGGTGATGGTCTGCATGTTCGGCCCGACCTCCGACGTCTACGGCCTGCTGCATCGCGGCACGCGGGTGCGCAAGATGCACTCCAGCTATCGCTCGACCTTCCGCACCATTGGCGACATCCCACTGGCCATGGTTAGCCGCGACAAGATCACCCCGCTGCGCCAGGACTACCGGCGCCGCCGCCACGACCGCGAGGTCACTATCAACACCGCCTTTGAGGAGAAGGTAAGCATCGTCTATTATTATCCCAACATGAAGCCCGACATCATCGACGCCCTCATTGATAACGGTTACCGCGGCATCGTCATCGCCGGCACCGGCCTCGGCCATGTCAACAAGCCGCTCTATCCGGCCTTGCAGCGGGCCCGCGAGAAGAACATCGCCGTCTACATGACCGTGCAAACCCTCTGGGGCTATGTGCAGATGTACGTCTACGACACCGGGCGGGATATGATGGAACTCGGGGTGACTCCCATGGCCAATATGCTGCCGGAGGTGGCTTATGTCAAGCTGGGGTGGGCGCTGGGGCAGAGCAGCGATCTCATGCGGGTGCGCGAGATCATGTATGCCCCCGTCAACGGCGAGATCACCGAACGGGAGCCCTCCAACGGCTATCTGATCTTCCAGGGGGGGATTCCCGAGGTGGAAGAGTTCATCTCTCAAATCAAAAAATGAGGAAGGTCGTGATGGCAGCCTAATCCCGGCGCTTCCTGCTCTCCGGCTTGGGCGCGTTGATCGCTTGCTTCAGCTCGAGGATGGCCTCCCGGAATGATTCCGGCGCCAGCAGGGAACCCCAGCCCTTCTGCAGCTGGAAAAGCCCGTCATAGGCCGAGTCGTGGTAGGAGCGCACCAGATGGGGGATGCCTTTCTCGGTAAGCAACGCACTGAGATAATTTGCTTCTGTTTCATTAAAAAGTTCGGTGATTTTTGCAAATTCTTTCATATATTCTCCTTTACACCGGATGCCTGTGCCAGATGAATCTCTTGCCTGGTCTCTGTGAAAGATAGAAAGAAGCAGCAAGAGCTGCAAGCTTTTTTTACAGGACGAACATGAGGAGCCATTATGCCTGAGATCAAACCCCGTTTTGAATTCCGCACGTTTTCCCAGACTTTTGGCATCGTCGAAGAGAAAATGCGCGCATTGAGTCCTGTCGATCAGATCCGCGAGAGCGCCGAGATCTATATCGTGTCGGCGGGCAACAACGAGAACAACACCAAGATCCGCAACGATCTGATGGACATCAAGGTCCTGGTGCAGGTGCAGCAGGGGCTGGAGCAGTGGAATCCCCGCATGAAGGGGCAGTTCCCCATGGCTGCCGAGCAGATAAAGAACGAGGTTTTTCCCGCCTTCGGTGTGCCCATGCCGGCATTCAAGCGTGAGGCCTACACCCTGGCGCAGTATCTCGATGAGATCATCAAGCCGCATCCCGGCCTCGTTGCCGTCAATGTTTTCAAACGCCGCATGGGGTTTACCATCAACAACTGCATTTCCGAGCTGGCTGAGGTCTGGGTCAATGGGGCCCGGATTATGACCGCCAGCCTCGAATCGACCGAGGTGGCGGACATCCTCAAGGCGAAGGATATGATCGGCCTCACGGATTATGAGAATGTCAACTATTTGCTGGCGATCAAGCGCATCATCGGCATGGAGCCGCTTCCCGACTCTTCCATGTTCAAAACAAAGTACTGAAACCATCATCCCGGCAGAAAGCGAGGAGACCGTCTCCCGTTGCCCGGCAATTACCTTACTCCGGAGTTTCCATGGCTAAAGAGATTGAACGCAAGTTTCTGGTAAAGGGCGAATTCGCCCGTTTTGCCCATAAAAAGACCCGCATCATTCAGGGGTACCTCTGTTCTGTGCCCGAGCGTACGGTGCGCGTCCGCGTCAAGGGCGACCAGGGTTATCTGACCATCAAGGGGATCGGCAACGCCTCCGGCGCCAGCCGCTATGAATGGGAGAAGGAGATCCCGCTCAATGAGGCCGAAGAGTTGCTCAAGATCTGCGAGCCCGGGGTCATCGACAAATGCCGTTATCAGGTCACAGCCGGCGCCCACACCTTCGAGGTGGACGAGTTCTATGGCGAGAATCAGGGTCTGGTCCTGGCTGAGGTCGAGCTGGGGGCGGAGGAGGACGCCTTCGAAAAGCCTGAATGGCTCGGCGAAGAGGTCACCGGCGATGTCCGTTATTACAATTCGATGCTGATGAAAACGCCCTATACCAAATGGTGAGTGGAGAAGTAAAACTTCCATTCGATTTTCTCTCGGACCGGACTTCTGCAGACGGGATGCCATGACGCCTTTTGATCCCCTGGATATGCGGAATTACCGCATGGAGCAGCTGCCCAAACGGGAGAAGGGCAAATTCGCCAGCAGGGTTGCAGCGGCGGGCCCTTTTCTTGCGGTGGCGGCGTTTCTGCTTTTCGCTTTTGGATTCGAAATCCCTTTTCTTCAGAACATCGATGCGGCGACGCTTTCCTCCTCCTCCGCCAAAGCGGCGTATGCCAAGCTGGGTGCGGCGGCGTTCACGCGCAGCAACGAAATGATGCTGGCGATCTTCGTCGTGAGTTTTATTCTCTGGGGAACCGAAGCCCTGCCCAATTATCTGACCGGGCTGATCGTGCTCATCGCGCTCGTGCTCACCGGCGTGCTGCCGGAGAAAGAGGCCTATGCTCAACTGGGCCACCCGGTGATGTGGCTCAATATCATGTCCTTCGTCCTGGCGAGTATGCTGGTGACCACCGGTGTCGCCAAGCGCCTCGCGCTGGGCTTTCTGTTGCGTTTCGGCAAAAATGCGAACCGGGTTTTTCTCAGCTTCATTTTTATCAATCTGGTCCTTTCTGCTGTCATCTCCTCCACGATCGCCAAGGCCGCCATTCTGCTGCCGATCTTTATGGTGATTGCGGCCATTTATGGGGCTCGCGGCGGCGAGGAGAAAACCAATTTCGGCCGCAGCATTGTTCTGCAGAACCTTCTGTGCATCAACATCGGTGCCAGCGCCTTCATGACCGGTTCGGGGGCTAATCTGCTTGGGGCGGCTTTGATCGGCGGCGCCATCGGCACCCGGGTCTATTATTCGGACTGGATTGTGGCGATGATGCCGGTCTCGATAACCATGATGCTGCTCTCCTATCTGGTGGCGGCGCGTCTCTTCTTTCCGCTCAAACCGGAGGAGCGGATGCCGCAGATCCAGGGGGGCATGGAGCGGCTCAGGCAGGAGTACCGCAGTCTGGGGCCCCTGAGCCGCCAGGAGATCAAGGCCGTCGTGTTGTTTCTCCTGATTCTCGGCTTTTGGGCGACCGAGCGCATGCATCATGTCAGCGCGACCGCTGTGGCTTTTGTCGGGGCGATCATCGCGCTACTGCCGGGTATCGGCATCATCAAGTGGAATGACGTCGACATCCCCTGGCATCTCATGCTTTTCTCAGCCGGGGCCTACGCACTCGGCGCCGGTCTCGATGTGACCGATCTCTCCTTTCTCAGCGTCAATGCCTTTTTTAATCATGTCGGTATCGGGGATCAGACGCCCTTCTGGGTGCTTTATCTGCTGTTGACCGGGGTCATGATCTTCAGTGCGATTGCGTTCGAGTCCAAGACCATGCGCTGTATGATCTTTGTACCGATTGCCATCGGGACGGCCAACCGTTTCGGCCTCAACATTGCCAGCCTGGCGCTGCCGGTGGTCTTTTTGATCGAGCACGTCGATGTGCTGCCGTTCAACAGCAAACCGGCGGCCCTGCTCTACGAAACGGACCGCTATTCCCTGGGCGATGCCATCAAGTTCGGACTGGTCATGATGCTGATTACCTGGCTGGTGTTCATTGTCGCCGGGGAGACCTGGTTCCGTTTCCTGGGCATCACTCCCAAAGGCGTCTTCGGCCTATTCTAAACAGATCACGAGGCAGAGCTATGGCGTTGCTGTTCAAAAAAAGCAAACAGATCGAGGTTCAGATTGACGAGTTTCTCGACCTGGTCATCAAGGGCGGTCTCATTTTCAAACAGGCCGTCCGCTATTATCTCCAGGGCCGGCTCGAGGAATTCGAGAACCATCTGAAGGAACTCAATGATACCGAGGAAAAGGGGGATGACCTTCGCCGCGAGATCGAAAGCAAACTTTACCTGCGCACCCTGATTCCCGAGTCCCGCGGCGATGTGCTCGGACTGATGGAGAGTTCCGACAAGGTGCTCAACCAGACCACCGAGACTCTGCTGCAGTTTTCGGTCGAATCCCCGGTCATTCCGGAGGATCTTCACCCGATCGTTCTTGATATTGCGGATTATGCGGTCCATGCCTGTGAAGGGATGGGCAA
The DNA here is from genome assembly GCA_035419245.1 of bacterium. Taxonomy (NCBI): domain Bacteria; species bacterium. The sequence goes on from DAOLSP010000008.1 coordinate 122,824, forward strand.
GGCGATTCGCGCTTATTTTCGCGACCTGGCGTCGGTCCGCGACCATGTCAATCAGGTCTTGTTCTATCGAAAGGAGACCAATAAGAGCGCGGAAAAATTCAAACGCGCTGTCTTCAGCCGCGAACTGCGCCTGAGTCATAAAATCCATTTGCGCTATTTTGCCTATCATATCGAGTTGATTGCAGAGGAGGCGGAAGATGTCTGCGACCGCCTGTCCATTGCCACCATCAAGCGTTCTATTTGAGAGACGGGCTAGATGATCTGGTTCTTCCTGACAAGCGGTCTCTTCCTGGGATGGTCTCTTGGTGCCAAGGACGCCGCCAATGTCTTCGGCACCGCGGTGGGATCGGGGATGGTGCGGTTCAAGGTGGCCGCCAGCATTGCGAGCCTGTTCGTGATTCTCGGGGCTATGGTGGAAGGCTCCGGCACCACGGAGACGCTTGGGCACCTTGGTGCAGTCAACGCCATGGCGGGCTCTTTTACAGTCGCCCTGGCCGCCGGCCTGACTCTGTCCTGGATGACGCGCGCCAAGCTGCCTGTCGCGACCTCCCAGGCGATCGTCGGCGCCATCCTTGGCTGGAACTGGTTCACCAAGTCACCGACCGATGTGGCGGTCCTCTCCAAAATCGTCGCGACCTGGTTTCTCTCCCCCTTGCTGGCGTCGCTTTTCGCTGTCCTGATCTATCTCTTGTTCAAACGTATCCTCGGCCGGGCGCGTATTCACATACTGCGGCTGGATGCTTATACCCGAGCGGGATTGATCATCGTCGGCGCACTCGGATCCTATACCCTGGGCGCTAATAATATTGCCAATGTCATGGGTGTCTTCGTACCCGCCTCACCCTTTCACGACATCCCCCTGTTCGTCGGTGCCAGCCTGCACGGCACCCAGCAGCTTTTTCTCCTTGGGGCCCTGGCGATCGCGACAGGGATCTATACCTATTCCCAGCGCATGATGCAGGCTGTGGGCAATGAAATCTTTAAACTCACACCGATACTCGCCCTGATCGTGGTTCTGGCCCATACCATCGTACTCTTCATCTTCGCCTCCACCGGCTTGAAACGCGCGCTGCTCGCTCTCGGTCTCCCGACGATCCCCCTGGTGCCAGTTTCAAGCTCGCAGGCCATCGTCGGCGCCATCTTCGGCATCGGCATGGTCAAGGGGATGAAGGGGCTCAATTTCAGGTTGCTGGGAAGAATTGCCGCCGGCTGGATCATCACCCCGGTATTTGCCGCACTCATCTCATTCAGCGCTCTTTTCTTTGTCCAGAACGTCTTCGAGCAGGAGGTCATCCACCGTACCGCGGTCCCGCAAGCGGTCGCACCCCCCGTTGCGGTGCCGACCCGGCCGGATACTCTTTCGATTCCTGATACCTTAACCACCATTCCAGTAATCCATTAACCGGAGGAGCTGCAATGAAAACCAAAAAACTGCATCTGCATTCCACCCTGGTCCTCTTCTTCGCCGCCGCCCTGCTGCTGGGCACGGCGGCGATCCTGCCGGCCCAGGATTCCAAAGTCCCCGGCGGCAACTATGTTGCCCCACTCGCATCCGAGGTCCGCAACGGCAAGCTGGTCTTCGAAGCCGAAGACGGCTCATTCCGCTGGTGGTTTGATGCCCGCATCCAGTATGACGGCGCCTACTTTTTTGAAAACAAAAACGAGCTGAGCAGCGGCACGGTGCTACGCCGCAGCACCTTCGCCATGAAATCGGTGCTCTACAAGGACTGGCAAGCCGAGATCGATCTTGATTTCGGCGATGGTGTCCTCGACATGCGCGACGTCTGGGTGCGTTTCGACGTCCCCAATACCAATTTTGCCATCCAGGCCGGCAATTTCAAGGAACCCTTCGGTATGGAGCGCCTCAACAGCTCGCGTCTGCTCACCTTCCTGGAACGATCGGCACCCACCAATGCCTTCGCCATGGGCCGCCGTGTCGGCATCGCCGGCCGCTATTACAATAAATACGGCCAGGTCTGCCTCGGCGCCTTCGGCCATGAAACCGGCACCCGCATCGACAAGGGACAGCGCGATGAGGCCTTCTCAGGCAACCTGCGCATCTCCGCCGCGCCCATCAACCTTCACGGCAAAAACCTGCACATCGGCTTCGCCTTTTCGCGGAAAAATCCCGAAACCCTAGGCGATGTGGCACCCAACGGCGTGGAGGTCAAGGCGCGCACGGAAAACTATGTCTCCGATCCCAAACCGCTGCACACCGGCACCATCACCGATGTCAACTATTACGATCGCCTCGGCGGCGAATTGATGGGCATCAAGGGACCCTTCTACTTCCAATCCGAGGTCTTTTCGCAAACCATGAAACGCTGGTACGGAAAATCGGACGTCAACCTCTGGGGCGCCTATGCGACCTTTACCTGGACGCCAACTGGCGAGACCCGCTTCTACTACGTCGATGAGGGCGAGGTCGGTCCGGTCGAAAAAGCGAAGCGCAGTTGGGGCGCCGTCGAGCTGTGCGCCCGCTTCAGCTATACCGATCTCAACGATCTGGAAGCCGGCATCCACGGCGGCGAATCGCGGCAGCTCATGCTGGGAATCAACTACTATCCCAATCCCGCGATCAAGCTGCAGTTCAATTACTCCCGTGTCAACCTGGACCAATATGCCACCCGTAATGGCAATATGTTCGGGAATGATGACCACTCGTTCATCCAGGGAAGAATCCAGGCTTCATTGTAAGCAGAGGAGAAATCAATCATGGACAGACGTATCCTTTTTTCGGTCCTGCTTGCCGGTGCGGCGCTTCTGGTCGCCTGCGACCGCGACGCTCCGCCGATCATCGCACCGGAGCCGGTTATTTACATTTCGCTCAACGAGGTGTTCTCGCAAGGGACTGCCGCCGATCCGGACTGGATCGAACTCTACAACAGCTCGACCGATACCCTGGATATCAGCGGCTACAAGATCTATGACAGCGCTGGCCAGTCTGGCGCCAAACCGAAGAAAGTGCTGCCGGCGGGGAGCACCATCCCCGCTCTGGGTTTGCTGATCATCGTGACCGATGACACGACCGCGAGCGGCTTCGGCCTCTCCAGCAGCGGCGAGCAGATCTGGCTTGAGGATAGCAAGGGCAAGGTTATCGATACAGTAACCTTCCCAGCGCTGAGTGAGACCCAGTCCTATGGCAAAACAGTCGAGGGCAGCAAGGAGTGGAAGATCTGGGACCAGGTGACACGCGGCCTCTTCAACAATGGCAGCGATGTCGTCATCCTGCCGCTCAAGTTGAATGAAGCCGAGTCGCGCGGCATTCCGGGAACCGATCCGGATTGGGTGGAGATCTATAATCCCTCGAATGTCGCGGTATCGCTGAACGGCTACAAGATCTACGACCCGGGTGGGCATCAGAACGTCAAACCCAAGATGGAGTTCCCGGCCGGCTCTTCTGTGCCCGCCAAGGGCTTCTTCGTGATCGTGGTCGATGACACCTCCGCAGCCGGTTTCGGCCTTTCCAGCGGCGGCGATGAGATCTGGTTGGAAGACGCCAGCGGCACCCAGATCGATTACGTCAAAATCCCGGCTTTGGTCTCGACGACCACCTCCTACTGCCGTATCCCGGATGGCGCGGACAACTGGCAGATCTCCAATACCATCACACGCGGCAAGCCGAACCAGCCGTGACGATTTTTGCATCCTGACCGGGTCCGCTGACGCCAGCGGACCCACTTCACTACGCAGGCACTATGAAGAACTCGACTCTCCTGATCCTCCTGATGGCGCTCGGCCTGGCCGGCTGCTCCCGCAGCGGCCCCGCCTCTTCGCCCGTAGAACCCGTCAACAACGCATTGAAACCCGTCGAGGTCATCAGTCTCGCACCGGCCATAACGGAACCCTCGGGCATAGTCTATAGCCCGGGGAGCAACACCTTTTTCGTCGTCTCCGATTCACGTCCCGAGGTCTTCGAGATCTCGGCGGCCGGCGTCGTTCAGCGGACGCTTCCCACCAACGGCTCCGATCTCGAGGGCATCGCGCTCTCGGCAGGCGGGGACTCTCTCTTTCTGGCCGAAGAACGAAACCAGGCCATCGATACTTATACCCGCGCAGGTAGACTGCTGTCCGTCCTCCCTGTGAAAGTGGCTACTCTGGCCAATAATGCCCTGGAAGGAGTCACGGTCGATGCCCAGGGACATCTCTGGATTATCAATGAAAAAATGCCGCGCCTGCTGCTCGAATTCGCCGGGACGCAGGAAATCAGCCGCAGGGAAATCGCCTTCGTCGATGACCTCTCGGACATTTGCTGCGACCCGGGAGGCCAGGGCTTCTGGATCATCAGCGATGAATCACGCAAGGTCATCCGGATCTCCCGGACCGGCGAACTGCTCGGGGAGTGGAACCTCCCCTTTGACAAGGGCGAAGGAATCGCCTTGGCCGGGGCCAAAATGTATATCGTCAACGACCAGGATGCAAAACTCTACATCTTTTCCAAACCCATCTGATACCGATTATGCTTGTGCTTCACTCCCGGGTTTTGTAAATTAAAAAAATACCATGAAGGAGGACTCTATGAAAAATGCTACACGCGTTGCAGTCCTTTTATTGACCGTTGCGCTGACCGCTTTCCTTATCAGCGGCTGCCTGATTACCGAAGTGATTCAGTCCTTGACCGTGGCCCCCGGTGGCACCTTTGAAGCCAAGATCACGATCACCGACAAGACCGCGGATGTCAATGCCTACAAGGGCGCCCTGGCCATCCTGGTGCCGGATGACTGGGAATTCATCTCCGGCACCTATAACTCCCAGGTTGGCAGCGGCGCTTTCGCGCTCGATCCCACCACCCCGCCAACCTATGGCGATATCGATGCCAAACTTCCCCCGCCGGCAGGCATGAAATGGATCAAACTGCTCTCCGACGCCGCCTATGCCAACGGCGCCGATGTTGTCCATGAGGCGAGCGTAAAGCTGAAAGCCGGGACCAAGACCGGCGATTTCCAGATCGGCTATCTGGTGACCAAGAACACCGTTGACATGCTCAACAGCATCAATCCGAGCGATACCGATAACGACAATGCCTGGGCCGACACCTCGATGAATCACAAGGTCACCGTCGGCGCCGCTGGACCCGTGGTGCTGATGATGAACGAGATCTACAGTCAGGGCACCAAGGATGCCACCGCCCCGGATTTCATCGAAATCTACAACGGCTCCGATTTTCAGGTCGACCTCAGCGGGTATCTGCTCTATGACAACGGCGGCCAAGCCGGCAGCAAGCCAAAGAAGGCCATTCCCGCCGGCACCACCATTCCTGCCTGGGGCGTTCTGGCGTTCAACACCGATTACACCACCGATACGGCGAGCGATTTCGGACTCAGCAGCGGCGGTGAAACCGTCTGGTTCGCCAATCCTGCCGGCGCGGTCATCGACAGCTGCGTCTTCCCGGCCATGAAGGTGGGTCAGTCCTACCAGCGCATCCCGGACGGCGGCGCCTGGAAACTCTGGTCACCGCTGAGCAAGGGCAAGACCAATGCTCCCGTCAAAATGAACGAAATCTATTCGCGCGGCACCACCGCGGACCCGGACTGGATCGAGCTCTACAACAGCTCGGCCGATACCATCGACATCAGCGGCTACAAGATCTATGACACCGGCGGTCAGAGCGGTTCCAAGCCGAAGATGGTCGTCGCGCCTGCTACCAAAATGGCCCCCAAAAGCTGGTTCGTTATCGTCACCGATGATGGCTCTCCCGCGGCCTTCGGCCTCTCGAGCGGCGGCGAAAAGGTGTGGCTCGAGGACAGCAGCGGTGTGGTGGTTGATTCGGTGGCCTTCCTGGCGATGCAAACGACCGAATCCTACAGCCGCATCCCCGATGCCGGCGTCTGGCAGCTTTCTCCGGTCATCACCAGGGGCGCGACTAACGGCGGCGGCTCCGGCGTGGCGGTCGATCCCAAGGTGGTCGAAGGCTACAGCCTGAGCCAGAATTACCCGAATCCGTTCAATCCCTCCACCACCATCGAGTTCACTCTGCCGCAAGCGGCCGAGGTGCAGGTGGCCGTCTATAACCTCGCCGGACAGAGGGTGGCGGAACTTGCCAACGGCCGCATGGCTGCGGGCATGCATCAGCTCACCTTCAACGCCAATGGCCTGGCGAGCGGGATTTATCTCTACGCCATCCGCAGCGCCGGGTTCTCCGCTACGAAACGTATGGTGCTGATGAAGTAAGACCATTCTGTTATCGGGCGCCTTCACCCTTCTGGTGATGGCGCCTGTTTTTATCCTGTTCCCTGCGATGAACCGGCCGGCGGCTTCCGGCCGGTGTCGGGATGCGGAGGTTGGGCTGTCCATGCAACTGGTGATCAATCAAAATCCCGTTGAAGTGGAAGCGAATCCCGGCGGCATCGCCCTTGACCTCCTGCGCGGTCGTCTCGGCCTCACCGGCGTCAAGGATGCATGCCGCGAGGGCGATTGCGGCGCCTGTACCATCCTCCACGGCCGTCTGCAGGAGGGGCGCGTCCTTTACCACGCCGTCGTCTCCTGTCTGCTCCCGCTCGGCGATTGCGCCGGCACCCACCTTGTCACTATTGAAGGCCTCTCCCCCGCGCCGGTCGATGCCGGTCCCGTTCTTGAGCGTCACCCCCTTAATCCCTTGCAGCAGGCTTTTCTCGACCAGGGCGCCATCCAGTGCGGTTTTTGCACGCCCGGGCTGGTCGTCGCCCTTACCGGCTGGCTGCTCACGGCCGCGCAGTGGGATGAAGAGGAGGCCCTCCTCAGCATCGCTGGCAACATCTGCCGCTGCACCGGCTACCTCTCAATCCGCCGCGCCGTCCGCCAGGTGCTCGCACAGCTTCCGGATGCGGCGGCGCCGCGGCTGGAGAGCCTGATCGCCGCCGGTTTCGTACCGGCTTACTTCGCTGGTGTACCCGGCCAGCTCGCCGCCTTCACGCAGCCCACCGCCGCAGCGGCCGAACCGGATAAAATCCGCATCGCCGGCGGGACGGATCTGCTGGTGCAAAAGCCGGAGCAGATGGCAGCAGCCGCGGTCGAGCTGATCGGCGGCCGCCCGGAGCTACGCGGGATAGCCGTCACGGCAGGCTGGTGCCGGATCGGCGGCGCGGTCACGGTCGAGGAACTGCGCCTTTCCGCGGAGCTGCGCACCATTCTACCCGACCTGCCACGCTTTCTCGAACTCGTCTCCTCGACACAGATCCGCAACCGCGCCACGGTGGCCGGCAACCTCATCAACGCCTCTCCGATCGGCGACCTGACCATCCTGCTGCTGGCGTTAGGCGCCGAGATCGAACTCACGGATGGCGATTCATCCCGCTCCATGCCCCTGCGTGCCTTTTACCTGGGGTACAAGAAACTCGACCGACGGGAGGAGGAACTCCTTTCTGCGGTGCGTTTTCCCTTGCCGCAGCCTGGTGACCTCTACAATTTTGAAAAAGTGAGCCGACGGGAACACCTCGATATCGCCTCCGTCAATTCGGCCTGTCTGTTGCGCCTGAATGGCGGCCGGGTTGAAGAGATCCATCTCGCCGCCGGCGGCGTCGCGCCGGTGCCGCTCTATCTGGAAGCCTGTTGCGCCTATCTGCGCGGCCGCGAACTGGATGAGAGCGTCCTGGCCGAGGCGGTACGTGTCGCCGGGAGCGAGATCGCTCCAATCGACGATGTGCGCGGCTCGGCGGAATATAAACGGCTGCTGTTGCGTCAGCTGCTTCAGGCTCATTTCGTCCGACTGATGCCGGAACGCTTCGGCGGAGGCGCCGCATGAACCTCGATTCCGTTCTCCATCTCCGCGGCGAGTCGCAGTTCATCGACGATCGGCCGGCGCCCGCCGGAACCCTGCATGCAGCGGTCTTCACCTCACCGGTCGCCCGCGGCCGGCTGATCGCTCTCGAAACCACCGCTGCGGCCAAGGCACCCGGTGTCTGTGCCGTGCTCACCGCCGCCGACATCCCCGGCGAGAACCAAATCGGCGGAATAATCGCCGACGAGCTGCTCCTCGCCGCGGAGCGTCTGGATTATATTGGCCAGCCCGTCGCATTGATCGTTGCGGCAAGCCCGGAGGCCGCTCGCGCTGCCCTCAAGCTGATGGACTTGAGCTATGCGGAAGAAACACCCGTCCTCGATCCGCGCGAGGCCGTCCGTTGCGGAGAGCTGATCCAGCCGCCACGCACCTTTGCCATCGGGAATATCGACCACGCCTGGGCGCACTGCGACTTTATCCTCGAGGGCCGGGCCGATTCGGGGGGACAGGAGCATCTTTACCTCGAAACCCAGGGGGCCCTGGCCCTGCCGGAGGAACAGGGGGGCATCAAGCTCTTTTCCGCCACCCAGTCGCCGACGACGGTCCAGAAGAGTGTTGCCAGGGTGCTCGGCCTAGCGATGCATCAGGTCGAGGTGGAGGTGCTCCGCCTCGGCGGCGCCTTCGGAGGCAAGGAGGATCAGGCCACCGCCTGGGCTGCCCTCGCCGCGCTGGCCGCCTTCCACCTGGGCAAACCGGTCAAGCTGATCCTGCGCCGTCACGAGGATATGCGCTGCACCGGCAAGCGCCACCCCTACTCCTCCGATTACCGGATCGGATTGCGTCGCGACGGCAAGATCCTCGCCTGGGAGGTGACCTACTATCAGAATGCCGGAGCGGCCGCCGACCTCTCGCCGGCCATCCTCGACCGCACCCTCTTCCATGCAACCAACTGCTATGCCATTCCGCATGTGCGCGCCACCGCCTGGTGCTGCCGCACCAACCTACCGCCCAACACCGCCTTTCGCGGTTTCGGCGGCCCCCAGGCAATGTTCGTCCTCGAGGCAGCCCTCGACCAGGCTGCTGCCCGGCTCGGACTCCCGGTCGCCACTATCCAGGCGGCCAACCTGATCGAGGAGGGGAACGAATTCCCCTATGGCCAGCGCGGACGCCATGTGCTAGCCCGGCGCTGCTGGCAGGAACTCCATGAGCGCTATGATCCGCAAGCCCGTCGCGCCGCCATCGACCGATTCAATGCCACGCACCGCCATGAGAAGCGGGGCATGGCGATTATGCCCATCTGCTTCGGCATTTCCTTTACCAATACCCTGCTCAATCAGGCCAATGCCCTGGTGCATATCTACAGCGATGGCAGCGTCGGCATCAGCACCGGCGCAGTGGAGATGGGGCAGGGGGTACACGAAAAGCTACGCAGTGTCGCTGCCCGCGCCCTCGGCATCCGCCCCGGTCGCATCCGCATCGAGAGCACCAGCACGGTGCGCAATGCCAATACCTCGGCTACGGCGGCGAGCACCGGAGCCGACCTCAACGGCCAGGCGGTGCGTCTCGCTTGTGAATCGATTCTGGCCCGGCTTGCTGACTTTGCCGCCCGGATCGCAGGGATCGATAGCCCCGGAGCGTTCACCATCCGCCGGGAGCAGATCCAGATCCAGGATCGGCTGCTGCCTTACACCTGGGAGGGATTCATTGCGGCCGCCTATGCGGCGCGGATCAGTCTCAGCAGCCAGGCCCATTATGCCACACCGGCCATCCATTTTGACAAGACCACCAACAAGGGCGATGCCTTCGCCTATCACGTCTACGGCGCCGCTTTGATTGAGGCGACCCTCGACGTGTTGCGCGGCACCTGCCGTTTCGACGCAGTGCGGATTGTGCATGATGCCGGCCGGTCGCTGGACCCGCAAATCGACCGCGGCCAGGTGGAAGGAGGCGTGGTTCAGGGCCTCGGCTGGATGACGCTCGAGGAGGTGGTGCAGGACACCAAGGGTCGGCTCCTCGCCGGCTCGATGACCACCTATAAGGTGCCGGACCTCTTTTTTGCGCCCGCGGAGATCGAAATCCACTGGCTCGAGGAGGCGGAGGGGGGTGCCGGGCCTTATCACAGCAAGGCCATCGGCGAGCCCCCTTTACTTTACGGCATCGGTGGCTGGTTCGCCCTTCTGGACGCCTTGCGCGCCGCGCGTCCCGGACTCGAGCTGCCCTATGTGGCCCCGCTGACTTCCGAGCGCCTGCTCATGGCGCTGCACGGCGGCGATTCGCCGGCTTAGCCCGCGCCCCCACCCGGCTGCCACGGCGCTCTCGTTCCCACCCGCCTCCATCCACCCCCAAGTTTATTTTTCTATTGAGAAATTACTTGCTCTTGAGTAGATTACCAGCGAGAACGCGATCCGGATTTACACCCGAAAGAGATCAGGGAACAAACAATTGAAAATAAAGGACTATTGGCAGTTTATTCTCGAGAAATCCCGTTTGGGAATTCCTGTCGTCCTTCTGGTCGTCACCGCCAACAGCGGCGCCACGCCGGGCAAGCCCGGCTTCAAGATGGCCGCGGCTGCGGATGGCGGACTGGCCGGCTCCATCGGCGGCGGCAAGCTGGAGTTCGATCTGGTTGAGGAGGCGCGGGCTCTCCTGCGAAGTGCCAATCCGGCGCCGGTGCTGCGGCGTTTGCGCCTTGAGGAGGATGGCTCTGCGGAGGCCAATGGCATGATCTGCGGCGGCGAGCAGAGCGTGCTGCTCTACCCGCTGCAGCCGGCGGACCGCTCCGTCATCGAGACCCTCATCGCCGTTCTGGCGGTGGGGGGCACAGGCAGCTGGTCGATCACGAACTCGGAGATGCTCTGGTCGGAAGAAACCGGGCCATCCGGCACTCAGCCAGGTGATGACGCCCATGAAGGCGAGGTCTTGTATCAGGAGCGGATTTTCCCGAATGACACCCTCTACCTCGTCGGCGGAGGTCACGTCAGTCTAGCCCTTTCGCAGCTGATGAATCTGCTTGAGTGGCGCATTGTCGTGCTTGATGACCGTCCTGGGGTGGATACTCTGAAACACAACCGCTGGGCTGAGGACAAAATCATCACTCCCTATGCCGAAGCGGCGCGCCACATTCATCCCGGGGAAAAATCATGGGTTGTGATCATGACTCCCTCGCACCGGGCGGATGAAATAGTCCTGCGCACGCTGGTGCGCCTGCCCTTGCGCTATCTCGGCATGATGGCCAGCCGTACCAAGGCTGCCGAGATCCTGGAGCATCTGCGCAGGGAGGGGGTAGCGGAGGAGCTGCTGCAGCGGGTCTGGACGCCGGTGGGTCTGCCGATCGCCAGCCACACTCCGGCCGAGATCGCTGTTAGCATTGCCGCGCAGCTCATCCAGATCCGCAATCAATCCACTGCGAATCGGGATCGCCGCCAGGGAGGCGCCCCTGATCCGCATCGTTCATTTTGAGGTCAGCCCTGTTTCCCGAGGCCCTGACTGCTTGGTGCAGCAGAAATACATCGGGGTGGAGTGCACTGACATCTTTGATCTGAAACCGAACGATCAACAGGCCGTATAAGAGGGGTGACCGATGATCGACCGACAGAGGGCGGATTCCTTCAACCGCAATGCAGCGCTTTACGATGCCGCACGGCCGGGGTATCCGGACGTGCTCTATCGCGAGCTGCTCAAGCCGGGCGGTTTCGTCGCCGCCTGGTGGAGCAATTATTCCCGGGATGACGCCCCGGTCTTCGACGCGATCCGTGAAATCTATGCGCGGTATCACCCCAAACCGGAGCTGCATGATGATCTCCGCGGAATTCAGAGGCAAAGAATCGAATCTATTAAATGCGAACTGGAGCAGGCGCCGGGTCTGGACTTTTTTGCCCACCGGGAATATCAGATAATCCGGACGTTCAGCGCGGCTTCATATATTGATTTGCTGCAAACCTTTTCTGAGAATGCCATCCATCCGCCGGAGCAGATGGCCGGCTTTTATGAACGGCTCACCGCCCTGATCCATGACTACAGTGACCGCCTTGAGGTGCCCGTCATGATCAATCTCGAGGTTGCCCGCTCGCGGATCCCCTGAGCTGGAGGTGCGCATGAAAATGGCCCTAGTTGCGATGCTTATCGCCTTGCTGCTGCAAACCACCGCTGGTGCCGCTCCGAGTACCGCGCTGCTCGGGATTTCGCAATCGGACGAAAAAGCTTTGACATTCCACTCTGCCCCCGGCATCATGCTCGGCATTGCCCGGGAATGGCATCTTGCCGCCAGAATGGTCCTGAGCGGCGAGCTCGACCTTCATTACAAGCGCATCGCGCTCCGGGAGCAGCGGGTCTGGCACTATCCCGGTATGCTTTCCCTCTACGACCTGAATGTAAAAACGCTCTTTCTTGAAGTGCCGGTTTTGGCGGGTTTTACAATTCCGGTTCACAGTTCGCGGCTGCTACTGTATGCTGGCCCTTCCCTGAACCTCTGTCTTTCAGGAGCCGTCGAGCGTATTAAGCTCGGGGTGATCGATGACGAACCGAAGGGAGATGGCGGCGTTCATGTAACCGATCACGATATTTCGTTCATCGAGGATCCCGGGCCCGCAGTCGCCCTGAATAATTCATCAGTCGGCCTTATTCTGGGCTTATGGATGTCTTGGGCGCACGGAGTCTTCGGCTTGCGCTATTCCTTCAGCCGTCTCCACGAACTGGATGCTGTGAAGATGGACAAACCGTACCATTCGTTCTCCCTGCTGTTGTCGTTTTGATTTGCGCGACCGGGCCCGAGTCGGGGTGAGAGCCAGATGCAGGGGCCAGATCCGGGGGCCAGATCCGGGGGGCCGGAACCAACCATCAAGGAGGTAAACGTCATGTCCGATTCGAAAAAGCAGTTGAGTGGCATTCTTTTCCTCATCGCCGGACTTGTTTTTATGTTCGCCGCCATAGCTGGCAGCCGCACCACCTTTTTCATTCTCGCCTGCGCCTTCATCGTCATCAGCGCCGCCCTCCTCAGCCGCGGCAAAAAGGAATCATCCGAAGAAAAAAAATAGGCCCGTCACCCATGAGACGACTCCTCTCCCTGACCCTTCTGCTTGGGCTGGCGCTGACGGCCCAATCCCAGACGCTGCGCCCGGGCTTTGTAGACACCCTGGTCCAGCGTACCATGACCGCCTTTGATGTGCCCGGCATCGCGGTCGCCGTGGTCAAGGACGGCCAGGTGGTCCTCGCCCGGGGATACGGTGTGCGCTCCATCGCCACCGGCCGGCCCATGGATGAGAACACCCTCTTTGCCATCGCCTCCAACACCAAGGCCTTCACCGCGGCTGCCCTCGGCATCCTGGTCGATGAAGGCAAATTGGGGTGGGATACCCGCGTCACCGACCTGATCCCGGAGTTCCGGCTGCACGATCCCTGGGTCACCGCCGAGTTCACCGTCCGCGACCTGCTGACCCATCGCAGCGGCCTCGGCCTCGGCGCTGGCGACCTGATGATCTGGCCCGACTCGGCGCGGTTCACCACACCGGACATCATCCACAACCTGCGTTTCCTCCAGCCGGCCTCCTCGTTCCGGACGAAATATGACTATGACAATCTTCTCTATATCGTTGCCGGCGAGGTGGTCGCCCGGGCCTCGGGCACGAGCTGGGAGGAGTTCGTCGAATCGCGGATCTTGCGGTCGCTCGGCATGGTCCGCACCGCGGCCTCGATCAACCGCCTGCCCGATACCACCAACATCATCGATGCCCACGTGCCGGTCGACGGCCGGCTCCGGGTCGTGCCCAAGGAGAAAGGCAACCTCCTCAATCCCGCGGGCGGGATCTACAGCAGCGTCGCGGAGATGTGCCAGTGGGTTATCGTGCAGATCAACAAGGGGAGGTACAACGAAAATCCGGAGAAGAGGATTTTTTCCGAGAAGGTCCATTCCGAGATGTGGACGCCGCAGACCATCATCCCGGTGCGGAATCCCGGCCCCTACAATACCCACTTTTCGGCCTATGGCCTGGGTTGGGGATTGTCGGATGTAAAAGGCTGGCTGCAGGTGAGCCACACCGGTGGCCTGATGGGGATCGTCACGCAGGTGACCATCCTCCCGGAACTCCAACTCGGCATCATCGTTTTCACCAACCAGCAGGAGGGAGCGGCCTTTGCCGCTATCACCAGCACCATCAAGGATTTTTATCTCGGGATGGCGCCGGTGGACCGGGTGGAGGAACTGCGCCAGAGACGGGTGGAGCAGAACGCCGAGGCCGCGAAGGTAATGGAGGCCGTACAGCAAAAAATCACGGCACAGCTCAAGAGCAAGGCGCTCCCGGACCGGGCGCCTTATGCGGGGATCTATTTCGACCGCTGGTTCGGTGATGTCGCCCTTACGCTGGAACGTGGCCGGATGCGCTTTCAGGCACTGCGCTCACCCAAACTGCGCGGGGAGATGTTTTGGTATGCCGGAAACACCTTTGTCGTGCGCTGGGACGACCGGACGCTCGATGCCGACGCCTTCGCCATCTTTACACTGGACACCGAGGGCAAACCGGCCGCGATGACGATGAAAGCCATCTCGCCGCTGACCGATTTCAGCTTTGATTTCCAGGATCTCGATTTTGTCAGAAAGGAATAGTATGAAGGCCGGAATACTCAGCGCCTATGTTCTCGTCAGCCTGGTCTTCGGCTGTTCATCCGGAAAACCGCAACCCGATGCGGTGGCCCTGCGTCAGCAGGTCATCGAGACCGAGCGCGCCTTTGCGGCCACGATGGCCCGCCGCGATCATGCCGCTTTCGTCTCCTTCCTCTCGAGCGAAGCGGTCTTTTTCAGCGGACCCAAACCGCTGCGGGGGGCTCAGCAGGTCGCCGACTGGTGGAAGAAATACTATGAGGCGGCCGAGGCGCCTTTTTCCTGGGCGCCGGACAAGGTGGAGGTGCTCGATTCCGGCACCCTCGCCCTGAGTACCGGACCGGTCCATGACCCCACAGGCAAGCTCATCGGCACCTTCACCTCGATCTGGCGCCTTGAGGCGCCGGGGAGGTGGCGGATCATCTTCGACAAGGGCTGTCCGGTCTGCGACTAGTGCGCCGCGCGGCGGCATAAAAAAACCGGGCCGTCATCCGGCCCGGTCCAAAACGAGCATAAAGGGCGATGCGTTCCTCCGGCATCTGCCCTTCTAATAAGCGATCAGGCCATGGGCGCATTCCGGTCGGCTGGTGTCAGGCTGCCCGCGCGCGGCATAAAGATCCAGAGCAGAATATACGCCAGCACCCCGAAGCAGTAGCAGAATGCCAGCGCCGTAAAGATCACCCGCCAGGTCCAGGAGGGCACCTCGCTGTGCTCTCCCAGTCCGCCGCAGATGCCGGCGATCTTTTTGTCCCGTTCGGAGCGGCTGATCTGCTGCAGCCAGCTGGCCTGGCGCGGTTCCGTCCCGGCGGCCGGGCTGGCCGCGGCGGCCGGCATGAAGATCCACATCAGGATATACAGCAGCGCTCCTGTGCCGAAACAGATAAACGCAAAGACGAACATCAGCCGCCAGGTCCATGCCGGCACGCCCGTATGCTCACCCAGTCCGCCGCAGACTCCGGCGATCACTTTATCGCTGCTGGATCGCGCCAGTCGTTGCAGTACGTTTTCTTCCATGGCTTTTCCTCCCTGGTTGTACACCTCTTGATACGCCATTCTTCCTAAAAAGATTCATTTCCCGCCCCGCTGCGACCGATGATTTTGGCCTGAAACAAAACCTCTTGCTTTCAAACCTCGCTTTGGTTATCTTTCTGCACGGAGGCAATTTTCATATCTTGGTAGAGAACCGGAGGGCTCCATGGATCCAGTCCAAACAGGATCACGCATCCGTGTGGTCAAGGGTGACATCACCCGTCTCGAGGTGGACGCCATCGTCAACGCCGCCAACTCTTCGCTGCGCGGCGGTGGAGGCGTGGACGGCGCCATCCACCGCGCCGCCGGCCCGGGCCTCTTGCAGGAGTGCATCCTCCTCGGTGGCTGCCCGCCCGGAGAGGCACGCATCACCGGCGGCCACCGCCTCAAGGCGCGCCATGTCATCCACACCGTCGGCCCGGTCTACCAGGGCGGTCTTCGCGGCGAGGCCGCCCTGCTTGAATCCTGCTATCTGCGCTCTCTGCAGCTGGCGGAAGAGGCCGAATTGAAATCGATAGCCTTCCCCTGCATTTCCACCGGCGTCTTCGGCTATCCCAAGCCGGAGGCCTGCCGGATTGCGGTGACGACGGTTCGGGGATGGCTGGATACCTATGATCTGCCCGAAATCGTCATCTTTTGCTGTTTCGAAAGCGTGGATGCCCGGCTCTACCGATCGTTCCTGGAGGGGGCTTCCACCTGAAGCGCATATCGCGGGATATGTACTGCACGGAAAGAAAGGTCATGACTTCAAAACGTACGCTCCAGGATTCCGAGGATCTGCAAACCATCCCCGGCGTCGGTCCCAACCTTGCCCGGCATCTGGGCGAGATCGGCTACCATCGCGTCTCCCAGCTGCGGGATGCCGATCCGGAGGCGATGTACGCCCGGCTCTGCGAACTCCACGGCGGCCGCATCGACCGCTGCGTCCTCTATGTCTTTCGCGAGGCTGTCTATTTTGCCAGCCACGACCGCCATGATCCCGAGCTGCTCAAATGGTGGAACTGGAAAGAAGGGGCCGAGGCCGATGCCCGCGAGTCCGGCAGCAGCCGCTGAAACAACTCCGTTTTTCTCAATTCGAAACCTGAACGCTCACACCGGTGATCACTCGGGAGAACTCCTTTGTCCAGCAAAACTTATAAATGGTCCGCCATTGCATGCGCTTTGACAGCTTTCTTCACATCCCCTGCAATGGCCGGTGAGGAGGGATGGCTCACCTTCTTCGAAAAATCTGGGGGCCTGGAGACACCGCGTTACGCTGAAACCATGGCCTACTTTGAGCGACTGGACCAGGCCTCCGCTTTCGCCAGACTCGAGTCCTTCGGCCGCAGTCCCGAGGGGCGCTCGCTGCCCCTCTTTATCATCTCCGCGGACAAGGCCTTCACCCCAGAAAAGGCGCACCGGACCGGCAAACCGGTCATCCTGATTCAGAGCGCCATCCACAGCGGCGAATGCGAGGGCAAGGATGCGGCGATGCTGCTGGCGCGCGACCTGCTGATTGACAAGAAGCACCCGGAGCTGTTTGAAAAGCTCATCTTCCTCATCATTCCCATCTTCAACGTCGATGGCCATGAGCGCTTTTCGCCCTACAACCGCATCAATCAGAACGGCCCACGAGAAATGGGATGGCGGGTAACCTCCACCCGCCTCAACCTGAATCGCGACTTTATGAAAGCCGATGCTCCGGAGATGCGCCAGTGGCTGCAGATGTACCATCGCTGGCTGCCGCACCTCTTCTATGACTGCCACACCACCGACGGCATGGATTATCAGTACCTCCTCACCTTCAATATTGACGAACATGATCAGTTCGGCGGCGCTGTCTCTCGGTGGGCGCGGGAGATTTTCCTGCCCGGCGTCCGGAATGCGTGCCGGACGCGGGGTCTGCTCATCGGGCCCTATGCCGATCTGCTCGAGGAGGATCATCCCGAGAAAGGCTTTGCCATCGGCGTCTGGCGGCCAATGCTCTCGAATGCCTATGCCACTGTGTGCAACCGTGCGGGCTTTCTCATCGAGACCCACTCGCTTAAGCCCTATGCCGTCCGCGTCCAGACGACCCTCGATTTCATTCTCATCGGCTTGCGGGAGATCGTCAAAAAGCCGGAGGCCTTGCTTAAAGCCGTTGCAGAGGAAGATCAGCGGGTTTCGGCCTGGGGCCGTGGTCCGGCGGATACGCTTAAAATCCCGCTGCAGTTTAATACGCGTTTCGACGCGGGAGAGAAGGCCCTGTTTCTTGGTTTTCGCTCGGAAATGAAGGCGGGGGTGGTTTCCGGAGATACCTATCCAGCCTATTCCACCGAAAAAGAAGAGATCCCCACGGTTTATTACAATGAGGCCGAACCGGCCGTGCAGGTGGCGCCGCCGCTGGGCTATCTCATCCCGCAGGGCTGGCAGGCCATCGTCGAGGTTTTGCGCGCCCATGGCATAAAAATGCAGCGCCTGATCCAACCGTGTACCGGGGATTTTGAGGGCTATCGCTTCAGGGAGGTCCGGTTCCGCCCGCGTTCCTATGAAGGCCGCTCCTTGCCTTCCTACCAGGTCGTTCCCGTGACCGAAAAACGCGTTTTTCCCGCCGGCACCATCTTTGTGCCGATGGGAAATCCCCGCGGCAAACTGATCATCCAACTCCTGGAGCCCGAGGCCCCGGACGCCCTGGTCGCCTGGGGATTGATGAACACCATCTTTGAAGACCGGGAATACTTTGAATCCTATGTGATGGAGCCCCTGGCGGAGAAAATGATGGCGGGCGATAAGGCGCTGGCTGAACGGTTTGCCAGCAAAGTGCAGTCAGACAGCGCCTTTGCCGCTAATCCGCGGGCGCGGCTCGCCTTCTTTTACCAGAATTCGCCCTGGTATGATCAGGATAAGGATCTATATCCGATCTGGCGCATGACCCGAGATATTCCGCTGACGCTGGGTGAACTCTAAAACGGGCTCCTGGACGCCATAATCCGGTTTGCCGTGCAGGCCTGGCTTTCCCAGGCTGTTCATCCGGACCATCTTGGGTTTAATTGTAGGAGGGGATACCATGAGCAAGCAACAACTTGGTCTGCGCGTCGCCAGCATCATTTTTGCCCTGATCGCTCTAGCGCAGCTGGCTCGGCTGGTTGCGCGAGTAGAAGTGACGGCGGCGGGATTGCTGGTGCCGTTGTGGCCCAGTGCTGTGGTTGCTGCCCTGGCCGGCGCATTGAGTTGGTGGCTGTGCCGGCTTGCACGCACATCGGAGTAGAGATTAGCCCTCGATGTCGCCTTGTCGATTGATATTTCGCAGAACGCCCGCATCGCCAGCTTCGACAAGGAACTGGCGGATTCCCGATTGCCACAGCACCTGCTGCAGCGTGGCATCGGCGGCAGCAGCCAGGAGCTGCGCCAGGGCCTCCCGCGGCAGAACGACCGGATGGCCCGGCCGGCCGTGAAAAGCGGGCTTGATGACGGCGTCGGAATGATGCTGAAAAGCCTGTTTGAGCTGCAGATAGGTCGGCAACGCCACGAAGGGATGGTCGACCGGGATGATAAAGAGCCCCGGACACGAACGCAAGGCTGCGACGCCCAGCTGCACCGACGAGAACATCCCCAGCTCCGGATGGGGATTGACCAGCAGGCTCCACTCGGCCGCGCAGGGCCTGTCCGGCGCCCCATCCGGCCGGGGATCGCCCATCCGGCTTGCTGCCGCCAGACGAGGGCCGGCCCACGCCGATTGATCTGCGGCTACGACGCAGGCCACCGGTGCGATCTCCGCCTCTCCGAGCCGATCCAGGATCAGCTCCAGATAGCTCCGGCCCGCCGCTTCCAGGCGTAGCTTGGGGGTGCCGATGCGGCGGCCGCTGCCGGCCGCCAGGATGACAGCGCCGATGGCTGCTAGCCCGGGCTCAGGCCCTCCCGATTTCGGCATTGAACGCCCCGATCAGTTCATCGAAATAGCCCACTTCATCCTCGAACAGCGCCCGCCAGTACTCCGGATCCCACTGGGCGTTGAGTTCCTCGCTGCTCTTGCCCTGCTGCTCCACCCAGGTGTAATACTTGAGATGGTGGATCGCCTTGCGGTCTGTGTAGGTCACCTCCTTGAAGTAATCGATCGACTGATGGGCGATCGGACCCGCGTGATCGCGCAGGGCGTCGTCGCGGCGATAGAAACCGCGTTCGGCGGCGAGCTCACTCAGCCGCGACGCGTACATCTCCGCCGAATCGGTAAAGATGGTGAGGATCACATCCTCCTCGCCGAACTCGAAGTATTTCGCCGTTTTGACGGCCGCGAGCAGATTGGCGATGCTCGAGATGCCGAGCAGGGGGAGTCGCTCGATCAGAGCGGCTTCGAGGCCGGTTTCGGCCAGGTACTCCTGCCCCGCTGGCTCGTTGAAGAGGCGCAGCAGGCGCATGCAATCCTCGTCGTCGATGGCGGCAACGGCGTCAGTGTTGCGGACATTGTGCACCCAGGGGATGTGCTTGTCGCCGATGCCCTCGATACGGTGGCCGCCGAAGCCGTTCATCAGCAGGGTGGGGCACTGCAGGGCCTCGCTCGCGACCACCCTGAGGCTGGGATGATGCGCCTTGAGATAATCCCCTGCCGCGATGGTGCCGGCTGAGCCCGTCGCCGAAATAAAAGCGGCGGGGCGCAGCGCCGGATTTCCCAGCCCTTCCACCACCTCGTCGCAGGCCGGGCCGGTGACGCTGTAGTGCCAGATCGGATTCCCGAATTCCTCGAATTGGTTGAGGATCACATTCAGCGGGTCTTGGCGCAGTTCGTGGCACTTGTCATAAATCTCTTTGACGTTCGACTCGCAGCCCGGTGTGGCGATCACTTCCGCGCCGATCTCGCGCAGCCATTCAAAGCGTTCGCGCGACATCTCCTCGGGGAGGATGGCGATCGCCGTACAGCCGAGCAGAGCGCAGTCGAAGGCTCCGCCGCGGCAGTAATTGCCCGTCGAGGGCCAGACCGCCTTGTGCTTTTCCGGATCGAATGCGCCGCTGACCAGCCTCGGCACCAGGCAGCCGAAGGCCGCGCCGACCTTGTGCGCCCCGGTCGGAAAATACCGGCCTACCAGTCCTATGATGCGCGCCTTGATACCGCTCAGGGCGGGAGGGATCTCGAGCCAGTTTACGCCGCCGAAGAGGCCGGTGCGTATGTCGTTTTTCCAGGTGATGCGGTAGAGGTTGAGGGGATTGATATCCCAGAGGCCGACCTTCTGCAGCCTATCCGTGATCTGCGGCGGCAGGGTCTCCGGATTCCGGAGCTGCTGAAAAGTCGGAATGGTGATGCCGAGCTGTTTGCAGCGCGCGGCGGTTTTACGGATGATCTCGGGGTGCAGCTCTTTGATGATTTGCGGCATGACAGCTCCTATGCGTTCAGTCGGGCCAGTTGGGTGGGCAGGTCAGGGATCCGGGCCATGGCGATCATGGCGGCGATGATGAAGGGCTTGAAGCCCGCCTCACGGTAGGTCTCGAGCCGGTATTTTTCAAAGACCTCGCGGGCGACCTCGCCGCGCTCGCAGCTCACCCCGGAGATGTCCGCCGGCAGGCAGTGCATGTAGAGGGCGCAGCCCCCCTTCGTCTCCTTCATTTTCGTCTCGTCGCACTCCCAGTCCTTGAAGCGCGCGTTGTTGGCGAGACATTCTTTCTCGAGGGCCTTGAGCCCCTCACGGTCGCCCCGCTTGAGCAGGGCGGTGCGCTCCTCCATCACCCGGTAGGGGGCCCAGGATTTGGGATAGACGATATCGGCCCCCGCAAAGGCCTCCGCCATGCTCTCGGTCCGATGGAAGCTACCGCCGCTGGTGGCGCTGTTCCGGCGCGCGATCTCGAGGACCTCGGGGATGAGATCGTACCCAGGCGGATGGGCGAGGGTCACCTCCATGCCGAAGCGGGTGAGCAGACCGATGATGCCCTGCGGCACCGAGAGGGGCTTGCCGTAGCTGGGGGAGTAGGCCCAACTCATGGCGATTTTTTTGCCGCGCAGGGCCTCGAGCGAGCCGAAGTGGTTCCGAATGTGGAGGAGATCGGCCGCGGTCTGGGTGGGATGGTCGATGTCGCATTGGAGGTTGATGACCGCGGGGCGCTGGTGCAGGACCCCCGCCTCGAATCCCTCCTGAAGAGCGGCGCTCACCTCGCGCATATAGCGGTTGCCCTCGCCCAGGAACATGTCATCGCGGATGCCGATCGCCTCGGCGAGAAAGGAGATCATATTGGCGGTCTCGCGCACGGTCTCGCCGTGGGCGATCTGGGATTTGACCTCGTCGAGTTCGGAGAGCCCCAGCCCCAGAGCGTTGACCGCGGCGGCGAAGCTGAAGCGGGTGCGGGTCGAGTTGTCGCGGAAGATGGAGATCGCCAGCCCGGAGTCGAAGAGGCGGAAGGGTTTCTTCTGTCGGTGCATCTCGGAAAAAAATTCTGCCGTAAGCAGGAGGGCCTCGATCTCGTCGCGGCTCTTTTCCCAGGTGAGGAGAAAGTCCCGGTTATGCGCGTGGACGTCAAGTTTCTCGAGCGCCAGTACATTCTTTGCGATTAAATCCATTCTGTCCTCAGGGTAATGATTCCATTATTTGAAATGTTTGCTGGAAAAGGATTCTCACACGGTGGCAGAGTCCAAAGAGCGTAGTTTCTCTGTGTCTCCTCGACCCTGTGAGAGACTATTTTCTATAAAAGGGCGCCGCCAGCTCCACCGCATCGATGATCTGCTGATACCCCGTGCAGCGGCAGAGATTACCATGCAGGGCCTGGCGGATCTCCGCCCGAGTCGGAGCGGGATTTCGCAGCAGCAGGGCATGGGCGGCCAGGATCATCCCCGGCGTGCAAAAGCCGCACTGCACGGCCCCGGCGTCGAGAAAGGCTTGCTGAAGGGGGTGCAGCAAGCCGTCCGGCGGCGTCAGTCCCTCGATCGTCAGCACCTCCGACCCTGCTACATCCTTGAGCCGCCGCGTGCAGGACTTGAGCGGCCGGCCGTCGACTAACACCGTGCAGGCCCCGCAGGCACCGATTTCGCAGCCCGCCTTGGCCCCGGTCAGATCGAGTTCCTCGCGCAGCCAGTCGAGCAGCCTTTTTTCGGCCAGCCCTTCGCCGATCTCATGGGTCACGCCGTTCACCATCAACTTCATCGCGCACCTCGTTTCTGCGCTTCCCCGGGCGCATCCGATCCGGCGATCCGGATCGGCAGGGCATAATGACGGACCCCCGTCGCGTTATAGATCGCGTTGGCGATCGCCGGGGCCATGATCTCGTTGGCCGGTTCTCCGATGCTCTTGGCCCCGGTGGGCGAGACCGGATCGGGATTCTCGACGATCAACGCCGTCATCTCCGGCAGATCACCCGCGCGCGGGATGCGGTACCGCTGCAGATTGGTGTGGGCGATCCTGCCCCCGGCGATCTGGAGATCCTCGTGCAGGGCATAGCCGGTGCTCATCGCGATGCCGCCATAGATCTGGCCGAGGAGCATGGTGTTGTTGATCGCCTTGCCGACATCGTGGCAGGCCACCGCATTGAGCAGCCGGACCTTGCCGGTCTTGCGGTTCACCGTCAGCTCCACCGCCTGGCAGCCGTAAACCCAGGTGAAATAGGCGTTGCCCTGGCCCGTCTCCTCATCCCAGGTCACCTGGGGGGCACGATAGACCCCGAGGGCATATGGAAACTGCTGTTTCTGGAACATCCTCCTGATCACCTCAGCGAAGGGGAGGGAGCGGCCTCCCGGCCCGGAAAGCTGGTTGGAGGCGAAGACGATCTCCCCGGGAGTGCAACCGAGATCGGCTGCGGCCGACACCGCGATCTTTTTCTTCACCTCGCGCGCCGCCAGGACAACGGCCCCGCCGCCCATGATCGTGCCGCGCGAGGCGACGGTGGTGCCGCTGTCCGGGATCACCGAGGTCGAGGAGCGCCGGTAACGGATCTTCTCCAGGCCGATCCCCAGCTCGCGCGCCAGGATCAGCGCCATGGCCGTCTCGGCGCCCTGGCCGTTTTCGTGCACCCCCGCCTCGAGCAGCACCGAGCCGTCCGCCTGCACATTGACGATGGCGGCGCAGAAATCGACCCCCTCGGCCCCGAGGCTGACCCCGCGGTAGCTCATCGCCAGCCCGATACCGTAAAGCTCCTCCTCATTGCCGCGCCCATGGCTGCAGCGCGCCAGCTTGGTCTCGTAATCGATCTCCTTCAGAACCTGATCCAGCACCTGCTCCATCGCGACCGTGTGCCCCTCCAGCTTCTGACCGGTGATGGTGACGCTGCCCTGGCGCACCATATTCATGCGCCGCAGCGCGATCCCGGACATCCCCAGCTGCTCCGCCGACTCCTCGATCAGCGATTCGATGATGAAATTCATCTGCGGCGAGCCGAATCCCCGCATCGCCCCGGTGACGGGATTGTTGGTATAAACTCCGAAGGTGTCGCAGTGAACGTTTTCGACTACATAGGGGCCGCAGCACTGCACCGTCGAACGCCAGGTCACCCAGGGGGTGACCGAGCAGTAGGCCCCGCCGTCGGCGATGATCCGGCAGTCGACTGCCGTGATCCGCCCCGCGCGGGTCAGCCCCATTTTGTAGTAGACGCGGTAGGGATGGCGCTTGTAGCTCTCGCGGATCGACCACTCCCGGGAATAGACCATCTTGACCGGCCGGTTGAGCAGCCGGGCCGCCAGGGCAGTGCGGGCGCAGACGATCGCCGCGGTGTCGTCCTTGCCGCCAAAGCCGCCGCCGAGGGGCGTGCCGATGATCTCGACATCGGCGAGGGGGAGGCCGAGGCAGGCCGCGACGAAGCGGCGCGTGCTGAAGGGATGCTGCATGCTGCCGTAAACCTCAACCGTGCCGTCGGGGCGGGGGAGAGCGATGCTGACCTCGGGCTCCATGTAGGCGTGCTCGACGAACGGGGTGGTGAAGGTTTTTTCGAGCACCAGATCGGCCTCGGCAAAGCCGCGGTTCA
>DAOLSP010000008.1:147129-154249 GCA_035419245.1 bacterium
CACCCCGGGGCTCTTCTCTGCCTCCGCTGTGTCGATGCCGGTCAACACGGCATGGACGTGATCGGCATAGACCGGGACGGCATGGAGCATACCGGCGAATTTTAGATCGCCGGTGAACTTGGCCCGTCCGGTCACCTTGGCGGGGCCGTCGTTGCGCCAGCCCTTTTCCCTCATTTCTGACATAGCCATACACCTCCGGGCGTATCCGGCTCCAGGATCTCCCCGTTCTCCACAACAAGCCGACCGCGCAGGAAGGCCGCCCGGATGGCCACGGTCGTCTTCATGCCGGGATAGGTTTCAAAGGTATCGGCCAAGCTCGAGCAGATGGATCGCTCCGCTCCGCTGGTCCGGAGCACTACCAGATCGGCATCGGCGCCGATCTGAAGGCTCCCCTTGCGAGGGTAGAGCCCAAGGATCTGCGCAGGATGGGCCGAGAGCAGGCGGCGGACAGCCTGCAGGCTCGCATCCGCATCTTTCCCCTCAAAAAGTCTGAACGCCAAGGGGACCAGGGCGCCGATGCCCGCCACGCCGCCCGGGGTGCGGCGGATGTCGCCACCGCCGGAATCCTTGTCCGTCCGGGTGAAGGCGCAGTGATCGGTGGCCAGGCAGTCGATCTCCCCGGCGCGGACCATCTCCGCCAGCTTGCGCCGCGATGCCTCCGGGCGCAGGGGGGGCGCGCAGATCCAGCGCCGGCCGTCCGGCCGCCTCAGCCAGCTTTCGTCGAGGAAAAGAAAGTGCGGGCAGGTTTCGCCGGTGACCAGCGCTTCTCCGGCGGTGCGGATCGCATCCAACCCTGCCGGGGTCGAGACATGGACGATATGGACGTGCGCCCCGGTACGCCGGGCGATCTCGATCAGGCGGCGGATGGCGGTCACTTCCGCCTCAGCCGGCCGGATCCGGGCATGGCTGCGCGGGTCGCTCCAATCAATTTCAGCGCACGCGCGCTCCAGCCGGATGGCGTCAAGGCCTGCTGCCATCTCCCCTCGCCGCGCCCGCTCCAGGATGGCGTCATCCTCGCAGTGGACGAGGACGCGGGCGCTGCGGCTGTGCAGCCGGCTGATGCGCTCCTCCAGCTCCGAATAGGTCGAATAGAGCCCGGCCTCGCGGTAGGTGGTATAGAACTTGAAGGTGGAGAAGCCCGCGGCGATGGCTGCTTCGATCTCCCGCCATCCAGCGGCATCGAAGCGGGTCGGCGTCAGGTGCCAGCCAAAGTCGCAAAAGCTCGTCCCCACCGCCTTCTCTTGCGCACGCGCGATGGCGCTGCTCAGCGATTCCTCACTGCCTTGCGTGATGAAGGAGCAGAGGGTGGTGATGCCGTTTTGCAAGGCGATCTGCGAGGCGCTCCGCCAGGTGTCGGCCAGCCTCTTGCCGCCGATGACATCATCGATATGGGTGTGCAGGTCGATAAAACCCGGCAGGATGGCGCAGCCTGCGGCGTCCAGGATGCGCTCGGCCTGCGTGAATGCTCCGGCCGGAGCGATGGCGGCGATGCGGCCGCTCTCGATGAGCAGATCGGCCTGCTCGAGATGATCGTCGAAGACAAGGGTGCCGTTATGCAGGCATGTCGTTGTGGCGTACATGGGGAAAGCCCGCCTTTCTGTGCGCTGAATGGTTAAATATAGCTTTTTGCGCAGAGGGGTGCAAGAGCTTTGTCAGGGAAAGGGGCTTTTTTCTGGTGTTAGCAGGGATGGTTCGTTTCGAATAAGCATGAGAGAGGAAACAATGGCGCCGCAATGACTGCTGGGGGAATAGAAATCCGCTTTTCGCCATTTCGCTTGACAAAGATTGCAGAGATTTGTAACATACAAAAAACTCGGGAAAATGTCTTGAGAGGGTGGAGCGGGAGAAAGCGCAGTCGAGTTCATGCCGTGAGCTGGATAGTGATATACCGCTTAATACTATCTATAGAGGGAACGGCGTCACTATGAGGGTCATGTTCCGGGGGCTGTTTGACAAGCGCGTCGAGCTGATGGCCGGGAGGTGAACTCACGAAGAGAGGTTTGTGGGCCGCAGCTCATGCGCAACTGAATTAGTTTCTACAAGAATGGATTCAAAATAGTAAGAGATTTGATCGGCTGTTCATGATGCAAATCCTCTGAATAGAGAATCTTGCAGTCAGCTTGCAGTGCGGCGGCAAGAATCAGCGAGTCATAGAATGAATACTGCCACCTTTGCATTAAATCAAGTGCTTGATGGCAGAGATCAACACTAGCAAACACCTGGCAAAGTGGGTGAAGCACAGAATCTAGATAACGTTGACAATCGCGGATCGATAGGGGGGTGGCAAACTTTTTCGTAGCGACATTAAGAAACTCCTGGATGACTTGATAACTGATGCACCCCTTGCTTTCGACCAGTGCCATTTTAATTAGATGGTTGGCTTTTTGCCACTTTACTGGATTTGAAAGATCGAAAGAATAGACAAGTATATTAGTATCGATAAAGAATTTATCTTTCATTTCTTTCTTCCCTAGTGAAGACTTTTCCGGGTTGAGCATAACTCAGTGATTTCATCAGCGACTCGTACTCGGAGCTGTTTGTGCCAGCATTAACAAATTGTTTGAGCCACTCCCGAAAAGTTGCATTCAAGGTAGTTCGCTGCTGCTGAGCTTTTTGGCGTGCCTTTTTGATGAGTTCATCTTCAGCGCTCAATGTTATATTTTTCAACATCATGTACCTCCTTATCACTATGAATGTGTACACTAATTTAGTGTGTTTTTCTGACAAAATCAAGTAAAAAATCCACACCTAATTTACAGAAATAGCATTGTTAAGTGTGTTCACCCAACCTCCGCTTCAAGTCGCTTGGGCAGCGGCAACAGCGATATGAAATAATGCCGCTTTTATGGCTTCAGTTTATGCGACTCGGCGGATCCCACTTCTTGTTAGGCACTGCAAAAGAGTATCAATAATAGCTTTTCTACGCGCGGCTGGCCGCCAGTCATTAGTCTTGGGAGGATAGTCTTATGGTACAGATCCAGGTAGACCAAAAAGCACCCGCCTACGCAGTGCGGGAGGCCTATGTCAACGCTCCGATCCAACTGGTGTGGAACATTTTAGCCAATCTGGAAAAATGGCCAGAATGGAATGACAGCGTCAAGGCGATGGATCTCCAGGGAAACGTCGTGCCAGGCACAGAGTTTCGCTGGACTGCTGGGGGCATGAAAATACGATCGCGTATAGAACAAGTCGATCCTCCGCGGCGTATTGTTTGGTCAGGCCGCACGATGGGCATACGAGCGATGCATAGCTGGACGTTTGCCGAGGAGAAAGAGGGTACGAAAGTACGCACCGAGGAATCATTTGAAGGCTGGATTGTCAAGCTGTTGGCCAGGAAAATGAAAAGGGCATTGAGCGAAGCACTGGAGCAAGGCATTTCAGCACTGAAAAATGAGGCAGAAAAAAGACATCGCGAAATAATGGCCTGAGGCGGGCACCCGACCCGCCAGACCGATGCCTTGAAAGAGTGTGAACTGCTTTTCTTTTTTCAATTCATTCGCCCTGTAAAATTGCTGTGCAGCGGCTGGTGGCGTTTTGGGCTTGTTGGAAAAGTTTGCTATTCTTTGAGTCAGACGCGAAGGAGTTTGAGATTCATGTTTGCGAACGCCATCGTCAGGACACCCGGAAAGAGCATGATAATGGGCTTGACCACAGCCCATCTTGGCGTTCCCGACTATGAACGGGCGCTTCTCCAGCATCAATCCTACATCAAAGCCCTGATCGAATGCGGCTTGAATGTAACGGTGATGCCTGCCGATGAAGAGTTCCCCGACTCCACCTTTGTGGAAGACACGGCGCTGGTGACGCCTCATTGTGCCATTATAACCAATCCCGGGGCCGCATCCAGAAAAGGCGAAACTGCACAGACCAGGGAAGCCGTAAGCCGGTTTTATTCTGACATCGAAGAGATAAGCGAGCCGGGGACGGTGGAAGCCGGTGATGTGCTGATGGTGGGCGGGCATTATTATGTTGGCCTTTCCGGACGGACCAATCGGGCCGGTGCGGATCAGCTCATTCAAATACTCGAAAGCTATGGGATGACCGGTTCGACCATTGAACTGGAACACGTCCTGCATTTGAAAACAGGCGTGGCCTATCTGGAGCATAATAACCTGGTCGTGTCCGGTGAATTTGTAGATAAGCCGGAGTTCGCACGTTTTAATAAAATGGTTGTCCCGGATCAGGAAGCTTACGCCGCAAATTCCATCTGGGTTAACGAAACGGTTCTTGTCCCGGCCGGGTATCCCGTCACAGCCCGCAAAATAGCGGATCTGGGTTATGCGGTTGTTGAAATTGAAATGACCGAATTTAAGAAACTCGATGGCGGTTTGAGTTGTTTGTCGCTGCGGTTTTAATAACAGTCGAGGATGGCATCTAGCCTTCCAGTGCCGGCGGCCTCTGCACCGGTCCGTTGGTTGTGATAATAGTAAAAGGAAAAGGAATGAAGAGATGGGTGACAAATCGGCTAAGCTATCAGGAATGAATATTCGCGCGTTGGCATCACTGGCATTATTTTGCGCAGGGCTATGGTTGGTCCCTTCCGGCATAGCGCTCCATTTCGCCTCACACGATGGGGCCGCCAGGTCGAGCCACCTGTTCATGACTATTCATAACACGGCTTCTTTTCTCTTTTTAATCGCTGCTGTCGTCCATGTGATGATGAATTGGAAGGTTCTCACCCACTATGTGAAGGCAAAAGTCGGAGAGTATCTGAGGTTCAAGCGAGAATTGGTGATTGCCGTCCTGGGTGTGTCAGCGTTCATCATGCTGGTGGCGTTTCATGCGCTCGCCCTTCACTAGTCAGCGACGGTTAGCACCCAGGATGGTCTATACCCGAAAATTGCGACACACAGTTTAGCCGCATGATTTGAATGTTCATAGTGCACAGATCCACTACTTTGGCTGGTATTCGAATAAAGAGCGCGGCGTGCGCAAGCAAGGGGAGGCTGTGACTCGGGCAAAGGAATGCAGCGGTAGCGAGAATTCGGGTGAGTTCATGAAGCTGCGGCGGATGAGCTGGGCGGCCTTGATCAGGAAAGTGTATGAGGTCGAACCGCAGCGGTGTCCGGATTGTGGCGGGGAGATGAAGATCGTCAGTCTTAATGATAAATGTCAACCGGCAGTAGTTGAGAAAATATTACGTCACTGCGGGTTGTGGAAGGAGGTAGTTTCCCGTCCGCCGCCGGCAGTAAGCAGAGTGGCAGACAGTGAGCCGAGCTATGATTATGGCTATTTTGATCTCATCTGCATTTAAAAAGTCCTTCCTAAATTTATTTCTGCCCAAGTTGCACCAACAGCGATATGGCCAGGTTGCATGCTTTTGTGAAATATTTTTGAAATATTGTTTGATTTTCAGATTCTGATTGGATAATTTACCGGCATAAAAGAGGCGATTAGGAGCTCGGATATGGCTTGGCGTTCTGAAAAGGGCGTATCAGGCGCTTGACATAGGACAAATTCCTCGATTTTTTGATCCCCAGCAACATCAAATTTCCTATAAGCTTTCCCTTGTGAAAACTTTTCCGGGTTGAGCGTAACTCAGTGATTTCATCAGCGACTCGTAGTCGGAGCTGTTCGTGCCGGCATTCACAAATTGTTTGAGCCACTCCCGAAATGCTGCATTCAAGGTAGTTCGCTGCTGCTGAGCTTTTTGGCGTGCCTTTTTGATGAGTTCATCTTCGGCGCTCAATGTTATATTTTTCAATATGATGTGTTTCTTTTTTACTATGATTGTGTACACTAATTTAGTGTTTATTTCTAATAAAAAGAAGTGTAAATTTTGCTTTAAAGAGATAGGGATGCTAAGGGATTCACCCGATCTCTGCCTCAAATCGCTTGGGCAGCGACAAGAGTGATATGGAATATAGCTGCATTAATGGCTTCATTTTATGTGACTCGGCAGATCCCACTTCTCGTTGGGCGCCACACAACTATAACAATTATATCAATAATTGATAACAAACTGACATCCTGCTGCACCGAATTGGATCAGCGGGTCTCTCTGGACGTATTTCGGTTGATGAAAAGTTTTATTCGTTGTAACAGTGCTGTCTTATGCTCTTACAACCGGTGAGCAAGCCATTAGCCGAAACAGGAATCCTCAAGTTACGAGAAAAATATGAAAGCAAATGATTTTTTTAAAGATAGAGTAATAATAATCTCCGGTGCTTCCAGTGGAATCGGCAAAGAACTATCCCTGCTATTTGCCAAGTTTCAGGCAAGGCTTGTTCTGGCAGCACGACGCTCTGATAAACTTGCTGAATTGGAAAGCCAAATTCAGAGATCTGGCGGCCAGGCCATTTCAATAAAAACTGACATGTCTCATAGAGCAGAGGTCAGGAAATTAGTTAATACGACGTTGGCTAAATGGAACAGAATTGATATTTTTATTTCAAACGCTGGACAGTATATACAAAGCCCAATCAATAATTCAGGAATGATTGATTTCCAAAAGTCTTTTGACATAAACTTTTTTGGCTCATACTATGCCGTAAAAGAAGCACTACCACACATGATCGAGCAAAAGTCAGGGCATTTTGTTTTAATCAATTCCTTGGATGCAAAAAAAGGAATTGTTGGTGATGCACCCTATGTAGCCGCAAAGTGTGCCCTTGATGGATTGGCTGATGTTCTTCGTCAGGAAGTGAAACCCTATGGAATTATAGTCACGACCGTATATCCTGGTCGAGTAGATACCCCGATGATTCAAGATCTTAAAGTTCCATGGATCTCTGTTAAAATATCGGCAGCCAGGGTTGCGAATGCAGTTGCGCGAGGCATTCTGAAGAGAAAACCAATCATTATTGTGCCGAGATTGTTTTTTCCACTTGGAGCTTTAAATAGCACATCTCCGCGATTGATGGACTGGTTTTATTCGAAATTTCAGCTTGAAGGCAAGAAGATTCTCTGAATAATAACCCGGCTAACCATGCGGCGCAAATATTGAACAATGGTATATTATATGAGAACAAGATGAATCGTGTATTTGATCGGTGCTGAAAAACTCTTAATTGTAAGAAAAATGTAGATTCGAAGTTGATCTGCCCAAAAATAAGAGATTTTTGACGGCCAGTCGTTGGACCAGCTGCCAGATTTTTTCTGGCAAAAAGAAAACTGCCAG
>DAOLSP010000009.1 GCA_035419245.1 bacterium
TACTGGTATTACGCCCATAAGCATTGACTTTTACACAAGATTTTGGACTTGACTCGCTGTTTTCTGCTGATATTAGTCAGGGCTAATTTATTTACCGATCTTATCACAGGCTTTTTAATGTTACTACTGCATTTTTCAAGCCATCCGTCGTCGCTTCAAGTTTTATTTCTCCAGAGTTCTCTTGCGACTGGATCACAACAAGGCACAAACCGTGGAATGCCCTTCGCTCGCTGGCTTTAAAATGCTCATGGCTGGTGGGATTCCCGTTGTCCACTCCGGCAATAGCGCCTGCGCCTTTAATTACGAATTTCACAAGATGGTTGGCATTGGGGCAGACACGACCTTCCTGATCCACAATCTCGACTTTAACATACGAAAGATCCTTGCCATCGGCGCTGATTTCGGCACGATCCGGCGTCAGCCTTATTTTGGCCGCTAAACCTGCGGTTTGAACTATATCCGTGCACACGGTCAATCCATTGTTCTTAGCAATAGCCTTTAACGTTCCCGGAGCGTAAGGGACTTGCCATGCCAAATGCAAGTCCTCGGTATCACGGAATATCTTTTCGCCAAGTGACTTTTCATTCAAAAACAATTCCACTGATTCACAATTGCTGTAACACCAGACCGGTATCTCCTTGCCTTCGAAACCTTGCCAGTTCCAATGGGGAAGAATATGAACCATTGGTTTGGTTGTCCACTGGCTTTGATAAAGGTAATAGCGATCTTTGGGAAATCCGCATAAATCCACAATACCGAAATAAGAACTCACTGAAGGCCAGGCAAAAGGCGACGGCTCGCCAATGTAGTCAAACCCTGTCCATACGAATTCACCGGCAACCCACGGTGCGCTTTTGACCGCTTTGAGCGTAGCTTCCGCGGTACTTCCCCAACTGGGCGTGGTCATATCGTAAGAAGCGCACTGGTTATTCAACTCTTTTTTGATAACCAGCGTATCTCCTTCTTGAACCAGATTGTATTCTCCACGAGTGCTGACGGCCGAAGCAGTTTCAGTGGCAATCAACTTCGCCTTGCCTTTCAGCGTCTGGTAGAAGGGCATGGAATAATTAATGCCGAACAGGTCGAGTGGTTTTGAAAAGCCGCTCTGGATGGCCGCTTCCGGGGTATTACATCCCGAAGTGACAGGCCGCGTCGGGTCTTCCGCATGACAGATATCCACAAGCCGCTTTGACATCTCGTATGCATCAGCATTATTTTGCTCGGGGATTTCGTTGCCGATGCTCCACAGGATAATACTGGGATGGTTCCGGTCGCGATGAATCATGTCCCGTAGATCCCGCTCGCTCCATTGGTTAAAAAACGAGCCATATCCGAACATGGTCTTGTTTCTGATCCATTCGTCGAACGCCTCGTCCATGACCAGGAACCCCATATGATCGCATAAATCCAGCAGCTCGGGTGCAGGCGGATTGTGGCTTGTGCGAATGGCGTTGCAGCCAAAGCTTTTCAGGATTTCCAACTGACGTTCGATGGCCCGTTTGTTGATGGCACTGCCAAGGCATCCCAGATCGTGATGCTGGCACACGCCCTTGATGTCGACGTGTTTGCCATTCAAGAAAAAACCTTTGTCTGTTGTAAATTCAAACGTGCGGATGCCGAAAAGCGTTTTACAGGCATCCACACTATTGTTTTGCACAAGGATTTTGGATTCAACGCAGTACAGCGTCGGATTTTCCAGTGACCACAACCTGGGTTTTGCGACCTTTATAAACTGTTCGAAAATGCCAATGCTGTCCGCTTTAATTTCCTGAAAAACGCTGCTCCTTTTGGCAACCCGACGTCCGGTTTCATCCTCAATGACAGTTTCAAGCTTTACTGGTACGACAGAACCGGATTGATTCTGAATCTTGGTTTCGACGCGAACCGTTGCTTCGCTTTCAGACACTTCCGGGGTTGTGATCATAATCCCCCATGGAGCGATATGAACCGGTTCCTTGATATTCAATCTTACATTCCGGTAAATGCCTGCGCCGGAATACCAGCGCGAGCAGGGTTGCTGAACTTCTACCCTGACCGCCAATACATTTTTGTCTTGACCAAATTTCAGATGTGGGGTTAATTCATACTGAAAGCTGGAATAGCCATAAGGTCGATTACCGAGATGAACGCCGTTGATCCAGACGTCACTGTTCATATACACGCCGTCAAATATGATGAAAACCCGCTTGTCTTGAATATTTTCCGGCAGTGCAAACTCTTTCCGGTACCAGCCGATTCCTGCATTGATATATCCCGCACCGCTTCCGCCCGGGCAGGTTGAGTCAAAAGGTCCTTCAATCACTTTTTCGCCATCATTATAAATGCCGCCGCCCATGATCCCGTCGAACACCCGAACGGCGATGGTGTTTATTTCGCCGTACTTGATTATTTCGTGAGGGACTTTATAATGCCGTAAAAGATCCCAAGCCGTTATATAGTTGGGAGGGAAAGAACCCATACCGCCCACTTTTACGCCGTTGAAGTAAGTCTCGTCAGCATCGTCAATTTTGCCGACGCTGATGACGATATCTTTTCCTTTTAGATCCGCAGGAACAGTCAATCCGCAGCGGTACCAGCCATACACATTATCCGGAGTGTAGTTTGAATGTTCTTCCCAGGTGGAAGGGAGTTTCACAATCTGCCAGGAAATGTCGTTCAGGCCAGGGTCCTTCCAAAGCAGATTGTCGCCTTTATTGAATTTCCATTCACCTTTCACAATATTGAATTCAGGCGCCTCCGTCTCGCTCGTATCGAATTGAGCAAGCCCTTCGATACTCCAGTCGTGGGGCAGGTTTATCAGTCTCCACTGCGAATCATCAAACTTGGAATTCTGTCCATCCTTGACATCGCCGAGATGAAAGCGCCATGATTTGGTGAACAGCTCCCCTGTTTGCGGCTGAGCGAAAGCAACGGTAAACATCGCTGATAAAATTGCATGTAAAAATAAAGGATTCATAATATATGGAAGTTTAAATTTCATCTCAGGCCTCTTTGAGAACATACTACAACGAAACATTTGCAGGCATAGCCTGCGTATCCGGCTTGCCGACGGCTGTAACCGTTATTACTTTTTACTTTTCAATGGCTTGAGCAGCAGCGGGAAATACAAATCGAACGATCATTGAATCGCAATGGTGATCCATTTCAAATCTTTTGCGTCCGAACTGTTGCCGTAGAAAACCTGATACTCTCCGGGCGTCACGGCCATTTTACCGCTTTTCCTGTCGAAAAACTCGAATGCCCCGGCAGGCAGATTGATGATCGCTTTTTGGGTTTTTCCGGCAGCCACATCGACCCGTTGAAAACCCTTTAGGGTTTTCAGCAGTCCTTCCGTTTCATTGGCCTTGCGGACATAAACCTGAACGATTTCCGTTCCATCGCGTTTGCCGATATTCGAAACTGGAATGGTCAACTCGACGGATTCTTCCTTGTTGATTTTCATCTTATTCAAACTTGCCTCGCCGATCAAGAAAGCGGTATAACTTAATCCAAAGCCAAAAGGATAAAGTGGATCAGACATGTAGCGATAGGTGCGTCCCTTCATGGAATAATCTTCAAAATCGCCCACCTGTTGGATGTTCTTATAGAACGTGATCGGCAGTTTGCCGGACGGATTGTAATCACCGAACAGGACATCGGCGACCGCCTGTCCGCCGGATTCGCCGCCGTACCATGCCTGGAGAATGGCCGCACAGGTTTCGGTCTCCGGCATCAAACCCATTGCGGATCCTGAGCAATTCACTAGGATAATTTGTTTGCCGGCTTGTTTCAGAGCCTGCAAGCAGTTTCGCTGAATTTCAGGGAGTTCGATATCCGTACGGTCGCCGCCCTTGAAACCGGGCAATTCAACCGGCATTTGTTCGCCTTCCAGCTGAGAAGAAATACCTCCTGCGAATACAACGATATCGATGCCATGCAGCTTTTTGATGAGTTCATCGAATTTGACCGGCATTTCTTTGCCGAAATTCATACGCAGGCCGGCGGGCCAGCGGCCAATCTGTCGAAAACAGGCCTCGATTTTGTATTCCTTGCCTTTTTCTACTTTGAGCGGAATGCGCAGCGTACGCGGTCCAAACCGGACCGGCTTGTACAGGGTATCTGCGTTTACAACCAGTTCGAATCTACCCCTGGGTTCCACTTTGAAAATGATTTCACCCGACTCGGAAGGTTTGTAGACCGTCTCATATTTCCCG
The DNA here is from genome assembly GCA_035419245.1 of bacterium. Taxonomy (NCBI): domain Bacteria; species bacterium. The sequence continues at coordinate 4,194 of DAOLSP010000009.1, forward strand.
GAAAAATCCTGCAGATTCACGCCTGGTGCAAAGGCATGCTGCCCATCCGTCGTTAATTGGATTGGCTGAGTGATCTGCACGGTGGCGGCGACGTCTCCGGTCAGATCACGGTTGTTCCAATACGTTGCTTTGATGCCTACTTTGCCGGAAATGGAACACTTTCCGATAATGGATTCAATATACGTTTTATCTGTCAGGTCACATCCCCGGTCATAGACAATTTTTTCAGCAGGGAGTTTGGATTTGATACCATCCAGGATCGTTATGGTATGCAAAGGCGTGCCATTGTAGTTTCCCCACATCATTCTGGCCTCATCGGCGTTGGGCCCGATCACGGCGATCTTTTTTATGGAGCGGGAGAGAGGCAAAACATGATTTCTGTTCTGCAACAGAGTCATGGTTTCAAGGGCCATATCCAACGCCAATTTTCGATGTTCGCTGCAATTGATCACTGAAGCTGGAATTTTCGTCCAGGGCACCAAGGCATCATCATCCATTTCTCCCAGATCAAAACGAGCGGCCAGTATGCGCAGCACGCTTTGATCTATTTCTTCTTCATCGATCAAGCCTTTTTGCACGGCTTTCGGCAATTGCAGGTAGGCCGGGCCGGCGCATTCTACATCGGTTCCGGCTAATACGCCTTTGGCCGCGGCATGCAGCGTGTCCGAGGATACTTTGTGGCTGGTATAAAAATCAGAAATGGCGCCGCAGTCGGAAACGACGAGGTATTTGAAGCCCCATTCATCCCGCAGGATTTTTTGCAGCAGCCGCGTGTTGCCGCAGCAGGGTTCATCATCCAAACGCTGATAGGCGCACATCACTTCCCGGACATCGGCATCCTGAACCAGAGCTTTGAACGCCGGCAGATAAGTTTCCCGTAAATCGCGCGGGTCAACGTTATTGACGTTGAGCGTGTGACGGCTCCATTCCGGTCCGGAGTGAACGGCGAAATGCTTGGCGCAAGCCAAGAGCTTTTTATATCGACTCTCAGGAGGGCCCTGCAGTCCTCTGACTACAGCCATGCCCATACGCGTCATCAGGTAAGGGTCTTCACCATAAGTTTCCTGGCCTCGCCCCCAACGCGGGTCGCGGAAAATATTGATGTTGGGGGTCCAGACCGAAAGGCTCAGAAAACGGCGATTTTCCAGACCCCGCTTCTGGGCCTGGTTGTATTTAGAGCGAACTTCGTCGGAAACGGCATCGAATATTTGATATACCAGGGCGTCATCAAAGGAAGCGGCCATGCCGATTGGCTGCGGGAAAACGGTCACGCTGTCATTATTCGCCAAACCGTGCAAGGCTTCACTCCACCAGTTGAATTTTTTGATGCCCAGTCGCGGAATAGCTTCAGAAATATCGCACATTAAAACAGCCTTTTCCTCCAGCGTCAGTCGACCGAGCAGATCCCGGGCTCGCTCCAGCGAACTTTTTCCCGGATTCTGATATGGCAGCGTTTGGGCCTGGAGATGCGCAAAAAACAGAGCGAACACAGCAAGCAGCAAAATCTTTTTCATTTTTATAGTTCCTTTCCAGACGAGCAGGACACTCGTGGGCATCGGTCTTGATCCGGCGGTCAATAACTTTTCAACTGACGCTGACGGCGCGAGATATTTTGTCTGCAATATTTTTGGTGCTAATCGGTTCTAATGACAAATCCGCCCTGAGGAGACAAAACCAGCTTGATCGGGCGGGAACAATCGACCGCTTGCTGGACAACCTCTTTTGCATCGGCAGAATCGGTCATGAGGACCCCTTCGCCGGAGACAGCCAGAACGGACAGGTCCAGCGCCAACGGGCGTGGAGAATTTTCACCGTTGATGCCGGCGATATACCAGCGATTCGCTTGTTTTCGCGCCAGGACGACGTATTTTCCGGGAAAGCCGTCGATGAATTGGACATCATCCCAGATAACCGGTACAGTCCGCATGTACTCTTTGATATAATCCGGCTGCGCCGCCATGCCGCCGGGTGTTTCGGCGATATGCTGAATACCGCAGGTGAAAAGAACCGAAAGCGCCAGTTCAAAACCGTTGGTCGTTCGTCTCTGGACATTCGGTATGCCGGAAAAATTGACCGGTGTAAAATCCATCGGATCGAACAGATTTCTGGTAAAGGGGATGACCGTACAATGCGAAGCCTGGTTGTCGGCAAAGAATTGGCCGAATGTCACATATTCCTCTCCCCGGATCGCCTCCATGCCGATGAGATTGGGAAAGGTCCGCTGCCATCCTCGGGGAAAAGTGCTGCCGTGAAAATTTACTGCGAGTTCGTATTGGGCCGCATCCTGCAAAATATCCATATAATACGTCATCATGGACTGCCCGTCGCCGCCGAAAAAATCAACTTTGATGCCGCCAATACCGTAATCATGCAACTTTTGAAATTCGGCGCGTCGCAATTCCCGGGTGAGCAATTTATTGCGCGGCGTTTGGGGTGTAGTGTTCCAATCGCCGGCCGAATTATACCAGAGCAGGATTTTTACGTTTTTTGTTTTCGCATAATCCGCCAGTTGTTTGATCTTTTCATAACCGATTTGCGTATCCCACTGGGCATCGATGAGGCAGTATCGCCAGTTCATGGCGGCGCTGAAATCGATATAGCGCCGTTGCACATCATAAACAGTCGAATCATCCTTCAAAATGACCCAACTCCAGGACGCAAGGCCCGGTTCCAGCCATGAAGAAACATCATATTTTGCCGGAGCAGCCAAATCGGTTTCCAAAGTGGACTCGACGAGACCGGCAAGGTTATCGGCCAGGGCCACAATACGCCAGGGCGAAAGCCACGGCAGAGTCGATTCAGGCAAAGCCGGTCCACCAGATTTGCTCTCCTGCGGTTGCGGATATTGCACCGTGTATTCTCCATCCGGAGAGAATTGACCGAGACGTGATCCGCAATTGTTGGTATCCACGCCCGCCTCGCTGAGACAGATCCAATACTTGCCATAATTGAACAGAGCCGGCAAAACCCAACCGGCCGCATTGGGAGCAACGACGCCAACCGGAATGTCCAGATTGTAATACTCTTCGTAAGAGGGCGAAGAGTAGCACCATTGCATCCTGGCGTCGGCGCAGGGCTGCAAAAACGCTTTTGCGGCCGGGTCAAAGTGATAAGAAGTCGATTCTCGATAGATTCTCACTTTGGCTGTCGTTTTCTCCGGGAAATGATATCTGAACGCCACGCCGTCGTCCGACACCTGAAAAATGATCTTGAGGGTTTGTGCCTTTGGATTCTTTAGATAAAAGGTGCGTTTGTTGCCGGAATAGATGCAACGCACTCTTTTACCATGCAGCAATTGATAACTGTCGCGAACCAACTGCACGTCGGAAACAGCACTAAGGGAGAGATGGGTGGAGAAATCGCCGTCACTTCTGACCAGACCTAGTCTGGATTGTTTGAGGACCGTAACACCCGAATAAGAGATCGAATAGACTGGTTCACCGAGGGGCGTTAATCTGAAATCGACTAAAATTTTATTATCTGGACTCTGTATCTTATAGCTCTCCAAGCAAATTGCTTCTGTACTAACAACGGCCATAAACAGGATCAGCAACGACTGCGCCTTTTTTATCATCCGTACCTCGCTATCTAAATTGCGGTTTTCATGGAGAAGCCTAGTTTTTCAATTCGTTTACCGCTCGGCCAAGAAAGATATATTCAGCGCAGTTATCCAGCACGCACTCATTTTCACCCCAGAGAAACGGCCAGTCATCCTTGTTCTCTGGGAAATCCGGCTGCAACAGCAACAGACCGGGAACAATGCCGCCGGCAATAAATCGAAAATCGGCACGGTTATTTCCATAGGTAATTTTTTTCGATACGGTGCCCACGGAAGAGACGAACGACATGTTCGAATAGGGATGACAACCCATGATATAGTTCAAGCCTTTGTAGATGTACTCTGAATCGATGATTTCAGGATAGGCCTTGTGTGCATAGTAATTGTCAATTGCCCACCTGACGATCATGCTGTTCCCGCCCCAGCCCCTTGAAATCATCGGCACGCCATAGGGATTTTCTTTAGCGAGTCCATCCATATACTCTTTATACTTGACGACATAATCCTTCAGCCTGACACGATATGCGTCATCCATGTAAGGCCAGGCGCGCAATGCTGTGGATATGCTATAAGGCAATGCTCGATCCAGTTCGGGCCAGATGGATTCTTTGAAAAGTCGGCCATAGGTCTCGTCTTTTGTTGAAAGGAACAACTGCAGTGAAGCCATGAGCTTGACGTTGCCACCAAACCAGGCTGCCCATCTGGATGTATCAGGACCTTTAAATAGTTGGTTGTCTTCCTCCCACAGAGTTCGGGCCAGAGTCAGACACTCTTCAGCCAGAGGTCGGTTGAAATTCAGCAGTGCACGATGGGCTGCAGCCAGAGCGGCGACGGTATGATAGTCGGTCCAGGCCGTTCGTTCGGTAAATACCCAGCGATCATCCATGGTGCCGCTGGATTGGCCATCGGATTCATAAGGTTTTAAAGCGGGATTATAGGGCAGATTATCGGTGATGGTGGAGGCGTCGCCCAGATGGTGGTAGAGATGCAGCTTGGGAACGACAATGCCTCGTACCGGGAACCCGATATTTTTCACCTGTGCGGCCAGATTCAGCGTTCCGTGTTCAATTTGCTGTAAAATATCCGGCTTGCCGTCCGGGCGATGTATATCAACATAACGGGTGTCCTGATCAATATACGTTTCATCACGATCGAGAGCGAAATTCTCCCAAGCGTCGACGAAGCTCAGAATAGCGGCGCAATGAGAATCGGTCTGAATATCGAAATCGCCGGCGTCAAACCAGCCACCGACAGTCAGACCGGGGATGCGTTCCAGAGGTTTGTATTTCGTACCTGTGGTGGCGCCCATGGTATAGCCGTCAAAGTGCTGCTGATTGAGCGGCGCCTGCAGTGCATCATCCAGGTACGGAACACCATGCCACGTGCGATACGCCTCGTTGACCTTCATGTGATCCATCTGCACCGGAAACCAAACATCCAGGGTGGGATGCCAAATGTTGCGATAGACCTCAGTGCCGATGGGAAAGCTGTTGGTTTTTTGCTGACCATATTGTATGAAATAGAGGCCGGAATCCTGCACCGGAGTAAAGTCAAACTTGAAGTATTGGTAGCGCAGGAAACGGCCCCAGGGTTGCACATTGGCTGTAAACATGGCGACCGGCTTGCCGTCCGGCGTGACCTGATAGACGGTTGCCTTGGCCAACGGCGTGTCATTCTTGTCCAATTCGATGACCGCGACCTTGTGCTGGTTAGGCCGATACCCCACCTGCGAAAAGCCGATCACCGGTGCCCGTTTCCAATTGGGCACCGCATTGGCTTGCAGATACCACGTGAGCACCAGACCTGATTTTTTGGCAGGAATCAAACTGCGCACAATATACCATCCATTTTGCGCCAGATTGCGGCCGTCATATAAGCTCAAGATTTCGTCCGCAGACCTGATCAGGACAAAACGTTCCGGATCTTCAGGCGCCAGGGCAATGGTTTTGCCTGTGGCAAGAGGGAGGGGGAGGATAAACTCGCCTTTACCCCGGTCATCAAAAGTTGAATGACCGGCGAATTGCGCTATTTTTTGCGCGCTGGGTTTAACGACGGTATCACCGGAGGGATACAGAGGGAAATTGGCCGGCTTGCCGTCCGCCAGATAGGATTTTTCAAAATACGCAGCAGGCAGAAATTCCAGATTAAATCCGGCATGACCTTCCAGCTTTTCGGGAAGCGGTTTATCAAGAAAAACGTCGATCTCTACGCCCTTATCCTTGGCTGCAACCCGGATCCGGGAGTCAAAGTCGAATTCCTTATAACGGAGCGTAACCTCGATGACGTTGTTCTTTTTATCCACTTTGCGATCCACGACGGCAGGCACCAGGTCCCATTGTTCCGGAGTATTCTGCAACCTGACGGCGCCGCCGGTTGCCGTTCTCACTCCGTGATGGATGAGTTCAATACCGGCCGTCTTTTCATCAAAAAAGAAACCGTTATACTGGTTGCTGAACACCAGGACATTGACGCCTGGCGTTTCAAAGTAGCCCAGGTCATTGACCTGCAGCGTTTGGCTAAACGAGGCACGAAAGCAGAACAAAACAGCAATGAAGAGAAAATGCGGCTTGAGGATGGAGGCTGCCATGCCCATTCCTGCTTTTAGCACGGGACGAGTATCTTCGATAAGCATGTGTGACATTTTTTCCGCCTTATTGTTATTGTCCCGGGATACGACGAAGCCGGAGGTACGATACGCATTTGTCATACTCTGCAGCAACACGATTTGCAGATCCTACGGTTTCGACCGTGAAAAAGCTCTTTCTCATTTTCCGGGAAAAACGAGAAAGAGCTGGTCATGGCCTGCTAACGCAGCAGCACTAATTTTCGAGTCACCGTCCGATCGCCGGCTACGAGTCGGTATAAATAGGTGCCGCTGGGAACCGGAGCGCCGGCGCCGCTTTTTCCATCCCAGACTGCTTCGTGGCCTCCGGCGTTCAGGTTTTCGTTTACCAAAGTGGCAGTTTCCCGGCCAAGCAGATCGTAAATTTTGAGGACTACTTTTGCAGGTGCATCAATATCGAACCTGATTCTGGTCGTAGGATTGAAGGGATTGGGATAATTTTGCTCCAATCTGAAAATTCCCGGTTGTTCCGGTTCGTTCCGCTCGACAAGAGTCTTGTAGTCTTTGATATACTGAGCCAGCCATTGCATGGCGGGCCTCCAGGTTCCGTCTGCGCGCACCAGGTAACAGGTGGTTTGCCACATCTGCCCTTCGAGATATCCCCAAAGGGTTATGCCTTTCACCCCAGGATGTTCCCACAGGACCGGGAAGATTTTTTTAAACAGATCCAATTGTTGAGTGTCATTGGGAGTGCCGTAATTGCTGAGATTGCCCAGGTCCAATTCAGTGATGTAGATCGGCAGTCCGGTTGCGGCAAGCCTGTTGAGATTATTCGTCAAGGTGGTTGTGCTGGCCGATTCGAGTTCAAAGCGATGCCCTTGAACGCCGATACCGTCGATCAATCCTCTCTGCTTCAACAGGTTGATGATTTTCAGGTAGGTGGTGGTCGCGGCATCGTCATTGATAATGCCAAAATCATTCAAAATGAGTTGCGACTTCGGGAAATACAGTCTGGCTAACGCAAAGGCGTTGATGACCCAGTCCCAGCCGGTGCTGCCATTACCGCCCAGAGCTTTTTTATAATTGGCGCGCGCCGGGTTTCCGCTCCCATCCGGCGGATTGTGGTCGTTCAAGGGTTCATTGACTACATCGATCATATCAATTTTGGGATATCTTTTAGCCAGCATTCTGAACCAGGTTTCAATATATTTGATCTGCTGGGCAGAGTCCAAAGCGGAAATCCAGGAAGGTTGCTGAGCGCCCCAGATCAAGGTATGCTCCTTAAATAGCATGTTGTTATTTATCGCGTAATTATAGGCTCTGTCCAATCCAGTCCAATTCCATTTTGTGGTATCCTGCGTGCCTGCGACCGATCCCCACTTGCCGGCGTTTCCGGGCGATAGCTGTGTCCAGTATTTTGCAAACAAGTCATCAGGTACATCACCGTAGGCGTTGCCCAAAAATTTATCGGCTCCGGCGGCCAAAGGCGGACCTTGAAAATATTTGCTGGAATCAGGCGGTGTTTTTGCGGTAGAGCCGGGCAACCCATTATTCAGAGCATCAACGGTATAAAAATATTGCGCTTTACCAAAGGCGATCTTGTCGATCTGCAATCCGTCTTCGCGACTGGCGATTTGAAATATTTTATCCAGGCTGTCCGGAGCGACATAGAATGATTTTTCCGGTGAAGCGCCCTGGTACAAATTCTTGGTAACGTTCACCCATTTCCAGATTTGTGTCCCCAGCGCTCCGGGACCATCCACATAATCGGCCGCATTGGCAAATCCGGCACCGGCCAGTCCGTTGATGAAAATCCAATCTGCACTGGCGGTATCGCCTTTTACACCAAAACCTCTACCGTAGAAAAAGCTGTCATCGTCATAGCCGCCGGCGCCCACGCGCAGGCGAACAAACAGATTGTAATAGCCCGAATCCTGAAAAGCGACCTGGTAGGTGGCTATCCGGTTCGTGTCAGCAGGACTGGCAAGCCCGGTATAGTTTTGGGTCGTAGTGATATAGGTGACAGCGCCGTCCTGTGTTTTGGAAAAGAAACTGCCGATCTTACCGGATTCGGCTTCGACTATCACCGGCAGTTTGGGAGCGTTCACATCCGTTATTCTTAGATTATCTATGTAAATGACATTGCCGATATCGCCGGAATAACTGAAATGAATCGGTGCCCGGATATAGGCCTGGTCGTCACTTACCGTAAACCGCATGGTATACTCTTTCCATAGCGTGCCGAGTGTGGCAGGACGGATAGCGCCGTATTCCGAGTAAGAGTAATTGCCTACTGTAAAATTGACCTTCGCGCCGTTCTTTTTCGATCTGGCCCAAACCGAAAAATTATAGGTCGTGCCCTTTTTCGCGGGAATACTGTCGGCCACCGCCTGAATATCCCATTGATTGGTTCCGACGGCTTGGATCACAACTTTTAACGCCCGGTTGCCCTGTTTGACCGTATCACTGGTGATTTCGAAGATCGGTGGTGGTGTGATGCCGCTCGCTACCTGAATCAGCCAGCCCTTGATGCCGGCCGCATCGACCACGCCCGGATTGGAACTCTCAAATCCGCCGTTGGTCACCAGCTGAGCCAGCGCAGTGCCCGAAGTCATGATGAACAACACGAGCATACTAAGGAGACTCATGGACGATCGATTGCGAATAGAATTCATTTTGACCTCCAATCAATTTAGTGTAGCGTGATTAGTTTTTCGCGTAAAATGGTCGAGAAAAGTCGAACATCTCGAAGATGTCCGACTTTTGGTTCCGGTTTATCCGGGCCGGGTAAGTATGGAATTCATCTGAACAGCAAAGGGGCCATATCATACAGATTGTGCCTCCATACCGGCCACGTGTGGCCTCCGGGATATTCACTATAGACATACTTTATCTTCATCTCGTCGAATCTTTCCAGCATTTTCCGGCAGTTGTTGTAGGCGATATCTTCCTTGCCGCCCATCGAGATCCAGAAAAGGTTCAGGTTGGTGTTGATGCGATCGACATTTTTTGCCATAAACTCGTATTGCGCATCCGCCAGACTATTCTGCATGGGTATGATCCAGCCGGAGCTGAATACGCCCAACCAGGAGAATAGATCGGTGTTATTAATGCCGGCATATAGGGTTTGCAGCCCGCCCATCGATAAACCGGCCAGCGCCCGATTTTTGGCATCGGTCTCCGCACGATAATTCTTTTCAATAAACGGAATAATACACTGTTTCAGTTCTGCCGAAAATATTTTAAAGGTATTTTCGTCAAAGCCGGATATATCCACATTTCCATCCGGCATGACAACCAGCATGGGCTTGGCCTTATTGGCGGCGATAAGATTATCCAGAATCAAATCGGTTTTACCCTGGGTGGCCCAGCCGCGTTCGTCTTCACCACCGCCGTGCAATATATACAGCACCGGGTATTTTTCATGGAGATTGGCGTCATAGCCGGGAGGCGTATAAATATAAAATTGCCGCCATCGGTAGAACACCGTCGAAAAATAGCGCTTTTTTCTGATCTCTCCATGCGGGACGTCTTTTATCGCGTAATAGTCGTCGCCTTTGAACGGCACTTCGATGCCGCTGGCCATGCGTCCCATGCCATAGAACGTTTCGCTGGCCGGATCAGCGACCGCCACGCCGTCAATCAGGATGGAATAATAATGAAAACCTTCGCTCAACGAATCGGTGGTGACCTCCCAGACTCCGGACGTATCTTTTACCATGTCGTATTTCTTGACCAGATCGAGTTGGACATTTTGCGCCTGCGGCGCTTTGAGTCGAAATATGGCCCGGCTGTCCGGCAGGATTTGCGGATATTGGGCTCTGCGGACGTTGCTGGCGGCAGGAACGCCCAAGACGCTGTACTTGTTGAATCGGGACGCGTCCACTGGTTTGAATAAAAGCTGGGAAAACATATACAGGTCGTTTTTCCAGACCTTAAAGTCGTGCACGCCCGGTTCGATATAAAAAATATGAGGAACATCTTTGGCTTGCAGATAATCGTGCGTGCGCCGACTGAACAGGATCAGACCATCACTATCGCCGCAGGAAATCCACAACAGCTTTATTTTCTTTTTAGCCTCTTCCGGATCCGGTACCAGCAATTCAGGACTCTTGGTGTTCGGCGCCGCTGAAAAACCGCCAATCCAGGCAAATGTATCCAGATGGCCCAGGCCGAAATTCAATGCCTGTCCGCCGCCCATGGACAGACCGGCAATGGCGCGGTGCTCGCGATCGGCAAGCACCGGATACCTTTTCTGGATGAATGGGATCAAATCAGATAGTAGATCCTGTTCAAAAGCGGCGAACGCTTGCACCTTTTCTGGATCCATGATGTTACCGACAGCACGATCGTCCTTCATGGCCCGGCCGTTGGGCATGACGACAATCATGGGCGCGATTTTCTTTTCAGCATAGAGATTATCCAGAATCACCTGCGGCTGACCACCATTGAGCCACTCTTTTTCATCACCGCCGATGCCGTGCAGAAGGAAGAGCACCGGGTATTGGACCTTCTTGACATAATTGGGCGGCGTATAGACCAGCGCTTTGCGTTTGGTGCCGACTGTTTTTGAGTGGTAATAGACGGTGTCGATTTTGCCATGGGCAATATCCGCGCGTAAATCGTCAAAACCGGATGGCGCATGTTTGATGATGCTTTGTGAATTGGCCATAAGAGGGTAGGCAAAGAAAATTAAAATGGCCCCAAGTAATCGTTTCATGATTCATCTCCACAATTTTGAATTTTTCATCCATTTGAATATGGACGGCATCCAATCCGCAGGCTGCTGAAACAGGACAAAACCGTGACCGCCATGGGGATAAATATGCAGTTCGGCTGGAACGCGGCAGTGCCGCAACTTTTCATAAAAAACGATGCTGTTGTCTACATCGACCAATTGGTCATCTCCTGCATGGGTAATATAGGCAGGCGGGGTGTTCTCATTGACCTGCAATTCATTGGAGAATTGCCCGATGATTTCCGGGGATGGATTGTCGCCTAGCAAATTTTTTCTCGAATCAAGATGGGTAAGACTGTCCTGCATACTGATCACCGGATAGACGAGTATCATAAAATCCGGCCGCAGATTCACTTTGGCATCATTGTTGATAACGACCCGGTCAAAATGCGTGGCGGCCGTGGAGGCCAGATGTCCGCCCGCGGAAAAGCCCATAATCCCGACTTGTTCAATTCCCCATTTTGCAGCATTTTCTCGCACCAGCTTAATGGCTTGTTGAGCATCCTGCAAAGGACCAATTTTTTTATCCTGCATGGTGGCATCATCCGGAATCCGGTATTTTAGCACAAAAGCAGCCACTCCGTTCTTTGCGAATTCTATCGCCGTTTTGACGCCTTCCGACTGGTAGACAATCACCTGGTAACCCCCGCCTGGACAGATGATGACCGCGGCGCCGGTCGCCTTGTCTTTATCCGGCAGATAGATTTCCAGGGTCGGCTTGGTCACGCCGGAAATGATGCCTGCAGGCTGATCGTTTCCGGTTTCCGTGACAGCAGACGCCTTTGTATTAGGAACAGCGCCCGGATACAGGTCGATTATTTCCTGTGCGCCGGCTGGGAAGGAAAGCGCCAATATCCAAATAAATGTAATTAAACCTGATTTCATTCGATTACCTTGATTTCGGTTCAATGGTTACCAGCACCCGTTTGTAGCGTGACAGCGGCGGATCACCTTTATCGGTAACGCGCAGTATGAAATGAGCAATTTCGGTTTTATCGACTTCCGGCGCCAGCAAAAACACTCTGTATAAATTCTCCGCCGAGGCGATTTTAATTTCTTTTTTGAATGAACCAGGTTCCGGGTAATGAAACCAAAGATAGCTCAGGTTGTCGCCGTCCGGATCATGCGTACCACCGGCATCCAGCCAAAATCCTGAACCGGATTGAACCGTTATTTGTTCTGGATGCGCCAAGACCGGGACCGGTGGATGATTCGCCATAGGATAGGATTTGATACACCAGTCCATGCGCGCGGCAAAATCATTTTGAATATCATCTCTCCAGCGCCACAAGGTCACTCGATTACCGGTGAATGTAACCGTGTCCTTTTGAACAGCTCGGCCATATTCAGATATCTGATAGGGTTCGTATTTATCAATCGCATTGCTCCAGATTTCCCGGGATTCGGGCTCGATGGGTACGCCGCCGGTAAATCCAAAGTTAAACGACGCATACCCGGGTATGTATCTTTCATAACGCCCGCCCCATCCGCCCCAGTCAGGACGCTCCGGCACATTCAATCCATTGGGAATTAAAGACAAAAAGGACGGTGTATCGCCTTCCATGCCATAGCCGACATCGGGATAGAGCGCGCCGAGTGGGCCGTGACCTTGTTGAATGTTGTGCGCCAGCCAGCTGTTGCTGACAGTCTGGTTATTGATGCCCTGTACGAATTGATGAATAGCGCCCCAGGTCGAATTTTCATAGCCACCGGGACTTACAATATAGAACAGATCCGGAAAATTTTTCCTTATCCACAGACCGCTGTCATCCTGATCCGAGATAGTGTAAACCCGAAGTTGGGCGAGCAGACGTTTCACCTCGTTTTTTGATCTGTTTTTTTCAATCTTGTAAAGCGCCTGAGCCAGCGTATTGGGCCCACCCCACACGCACACCCATAACGGTCGTTGGTCGTTTTCATCGAGTTCCTTGATGATCCAATCAGAACCCGGCGAATCTTGCCCAACGCCAACGCCTTGCAGGCCATAGACCGGCAAACCTTGTTTGACCAGCTGCAACAATGAATCAGCCTCAGGATAACCCGCTGCATGCCTAAGCAGATTGGCCTGCACTTTGGCGTAGGCGCGAATCAGTCGGCGAATCGATTCAGGATAGACATTGCTTCTCTGGTGAATCGAAGTAGTGGCGATCAATCCCTTTATCTCGATTTCATTTGAATATAAAAGCAACCGGATCATGGATTGCGTGTCGTCAGGATCTGCTTCAATGTCCGTCAATATGATAGCCCGGCATTTTTGATTCGCCTGGCCGTAGAGTGCGGGTAAAAAGAGCAACAGAAACATAGCGGCCCGAAGCAGCGCTTTATTCAAGGTGCACATCGCGGTCTCTTAATTGATTTCCAGTGTTATGATCGATTTGGCCGGCAGGTTGACCGTCAGAATGCCGTTTTGCACTTGCGCGCCTGTGAACGGCTTGATATTCACGGTTTCCGGTTTGCCGAAATCATTATAGTCATTCATTTTCGCGGCGGTGATGATTTCACCGGTGACCTTGGTGCCTGTCTTGCCCTGCAACTCGCAACGAAGCTTCTGGCTATTGGTCGGATCAAGATTGGCCAGTGAGAGGTGAATTTTTCCGGCCTGGTCCCGTGAAGCGGATGCACTTAACGCTGGTATCGAATTCGTTCCGGATGTATATGCGGCGCTTTGCAGATCGATCGGCAGCCGCACTGCATCCTGATGTACCGTGTACATCTTGAATACATAGTAGGTCGGTGTCAGCACCATCTCGCTTCCCCGGGTGAGAATCATCGCTTGCAGCACATTGACCATTTGTGCAATGCTGGACATCTTGACCCGGTCACAATGATTGTGGAAAATATTCAGGTTGACGGCTGCCACCATGGCATCGCGAAGTGTGTTTTGCTGAAATAAAAAGCCGGGATTTGTTCCAGGTTCCACGTCGAACCAGTTGCCCCATTCATCGACGACGAGGCCGATTCTTTTCTGCGGATCGTACTTGTCCATGACCGCAGCATGTCTTTGCACCAGTTCTTCCATGTGCAAGGTGCGCGACAGCGTGGCGAACCAATCCGCCTCGCCAAAGTTCGTCGCTGATCCCTTCTTGTTCCAATCGTTCACCGTGTAGAAATGCAGAGAATATCCGCCCAGAAAGCCCTGTAGCCAGCCATCGGTGGTCTGCCATTTTTTCATGATCGTTTCGGTCCAGTCATAATCCTCAGGCAAACCGCCGGAAGATATCTTGTAGAGCGAATTGCTGCCATAGTTTTTGAGGAAAAAGGAGTAACGCGCCAGTTCATTGGCATAAAAGTCTGCGGACATGATGCCGCCGCAGCCAAAGGTCTCATTGCCCACGCACCAGAATTTTACTTTCCAGGGTTTTTCCCGGCCGTTCTGTTTGCGCAGCGCTGTCATTGGATTGTCGCCATCGGAGGTAAGATACTGCACCCATTCCGACATCTCTTGAACCGTGCCACTGCCGATGTTTCCGCAAATGACGGGCTCGCAGTTGAGCTGCTCGCACAGGTCCATGAATTCGTGCGTGCCAAAGCTGTTGTCTTCCGTTACTCCTCCCCAATTCGTATTGACGATCTTGGGACGATCCGCTCGCGGACCGATACCGTCGCGCCAATGATATTCATCTGCAAAACAGCCTCCCGGCCAGCGAATCGCCGGGACCTTGATGTTCTTCAAGGCAGCGACCACGTCATTGCGTATACCGCGGGTATTGGGAATGGTGCTGGCTTCCCCCACCCAAATACCACCGTATATGCAGTGTCCGAGGTGTTCTGAGAATTGCCCATAGATATACTTGCTGATGGTATCCTGCGCCAATTCGGCATGCACCACTAGCTTGTTGACCACCGGCTGTCCCCAGAGCACAATCGGCAGGCACAAAAACAGAGCAACAGTTAAATACCTTATGTTTTTCATAATCAACTCTCCTGAAAACGAGGTTACATCCAATGTGTTTTTACTGATTGGCTGATGGTTTCTCTTGAAGGGCCTTACAGTCGTCACTCGATGATGATGGATTTTTTTAAACGGATATCTTGCGACGAACTCCCGACGAGTACCTCCCAAGGTCCAGATTCCGTTTTAAAATCGTTGCTGGCGGTATCGTAAAAAGAAAATTCTGCCGCCGGTATCTTGAATGAAAGCGTTCGGTTCTCGCCGGGGGCCAGACTGATTCTTTGAAACCGTTTCAATTGCCTGATCGGCGTTTTGATGCTCGCAGCCATGGGATGAGCATAAATTTGCACCACTTCATCACCTTTCACACGACCGGTGTTTTGCACCGTACAGCTAAGTTCTACTTCGCCCTCTTTTGTAATCCGATCAGAGGTGAACGTCAAATTGCTGTAGGTAAATTGGGTATAGGAGAGGCCATGCCCGAACGGAAAGAGAACCGGCTGGTTGAAATACATATAGGTGCGCGGATTATGAATCAGATCATAATCCGACATCGGCGGCAGCTGCAGTGTCGAGGCATAAAATGTTTGCGGCAGTTTGCCGCCCGGATTGACATCGCCGAACAGGACATCGGCAATCGCCTGGCCGCTGTATTCGCCGCCATACCAGGCTTCCACGATGGCCTTGGCTTTGGCTTCCGTTCCGGCCAGAGCGACCGGACCGCCGTTTACCAGCACTATTACCACATTTGGATTAACGGCGGCAACTTCCTGGATAAGGTCTCTCTGTATTTGCGGCAACTCGATCTCGCTGCGGTCCAGTTCCTCGCGAGCCATGCCCGGCGACGTGCCGAGCACAAGGATGACCACATCATTTCGCGCAGCTGCTTCCTTGGCATCTTTGTACTCTTTTTGCCCAAGATCCCATGTCAGTCTGGCACAGGCGCCCAGACCATTGTCATATTGTTCTAACACGACTTCATATTCCCGGCCCGGCTGCAAATCCACGGCCACACTGCTCGGCTGTTCAGAGTGATCCATCCAGTCGTTGATCAACAGCTTGCCATCCAGGTACAGACGACTGCCGTCATCCGTACTGACGCCGAGATGATGAATGGGTTCAGACGGGATTATTTTTCCCTTCCAGCGAATGGAGAAACGATCTTCCGGCAGACCGGGAGCGGGAGCGCTGGTGCCGAAATTAAAATTGATCATGGAGTCGATGCGCGTAATAACCGGTTTTCCCGAGAGATCCATATTGGCATAGTATTCTCCCTTCATTCCGGTTTTATTCGTGCCCTCCACGCGAGTGAAGAACTGCGGCTCAATGGGACGCAGCAATCCGGGCATAATGACGCAGCCCATCGCATACTCAACCTGCAGACCCAGAGCAGCGGCTTTGGACTTTATGCCGGCCAGTGGACTGATCTGAATATTCGGCCAGCCGCTGTAGATGCCGAGTTGGAGTTCCGCTGCATTTGGACCAATAACGGCAATGGACTTGCTCTTTTCCTTTTTTAACGGTAATACGCCCTCATTCTTGAGCAGTACGATGGATTTCTGCGCAGCTTCAAGCGCCAATGCACGATGCTCTTGGCAGTCAAGCCGCTCTTTGGGGATCGAACGGTAAGGCACGGCTTCCGGCGGGTCGAACTCACCGAGACGGAAACGGGCGGCGAATACTCTTGCCAACGCACGATCGAGATCTTTAACCTCCAACAATCCAGTTTTAAGCGCTTCCGGCAGGAATTGGCGATACTCCCATCCGCAATCCAGGTCGCATCCGGCTTGAATGCTTCTCGCCGCGGCCTCTGCTCCGGTTTTGAAGAAACGATGTCCGAAGACCATGTCATTGACGGCGCCGCAATCGGAAACCACAAAACCGTCGAATCCCCAATTCCGTCTTAACAGATCGGTCAGCAAGAAGGTGTTCGCATTACAGGGTACATGATTGATTTCATTATAGGCGCCCATAATGGAATAGGCTTTCCCTTCCACGATCGCCTGCTTAAAGGCCGGCAAATAGTATTCAAACATGCAGCGCATATCGACATCGGAGGAACCGGTGTGACGGCGCGCTTCTTCGTTGTTGGCCATGAAGTGCTTCGGAGTGGAAACCGTTTTCAAATAATACGGATCGTTTCCCTGCATGCCTTTGATAAAAGCGACGCCCATGCGGGATAAAAGATACGGGTCCTCGCTGTACGACTCTTCATTCCGCCCCCAACGCGGATCCCGCGCAATGTTGATCGTAGGACTCCAATAGGTCAATCCCTTGCCGGAGGTCGCGTTTATGACGCGCGCCTCATCCCCTATGGCAACGCCGACCCGGTAGACGGCGTCCGGATCCCAGGTGGCGCCCATGGCCACTGCTTGTGGGAAGGACGTCGCACCGCTGGCCAATACACCATGCAGTGCCTCACTCCAATAGTTATATTTTGGCACGGCTAATCGGGGAATGGCGTCCGTTTCGTTGGTCAACTGCCGGATTTTTTCATCCACGGTCATTAAACCGATCAAATCAGCCACACGATCTTGGTAAGCGTTCGGTTGGAATACATTGACAACGACCGAACTCCGGAGCGAGTCCTCGCCGGAAAGAATGAGGTGATAATATCCGGGTCGCGGGAACGTCACCCGAGTGACCGGATTTTCTGCGTCTTCAAAAACGACATCGGCATTCTGCGGGCATCGCCATTCCACTTTAGTTTTGCCTGATGATACCTTGCCCGAAAGTTGGGCCGTGTGCGTCTTTTCCCAATTAATAATCTGATGACGGCCGGCGTCGATGACACTGGTTTGACCAGGCAATGACGAAGACAGGAGCAGAGAAAATAATATCGTGACGATTAAGTGCTGCACGGTTCCTCGATTCATTGATTCCTCCAGGCACTATTCGAATTTTATCCAATCGACTGCAACGGGATTTTCATCATTGTGCACCATCACCAAATTCTGTATCCCCGGTTGTAGGCCTGAGATGGAAGTAGTGACGGTTTTCCACTCCATAGCTTTTGGAACAGTCACCTTGGCGATGATCAGACCTTCCGCGTTCTGCTGCCGCAGCAGCAGCTTGGCGCCAAACTCGGCTGCAGCGCGTACGCTGACGGTCGTGTATCGTCTTTCGCCAAAATCCACTGCGTTGTATTGCACCCAGGAGTGCTTGGCGTAGAGTGTAACCTTCCAACCGTTGGATTTGCATAGCGTGTCCTGGAACGCAACGGTTACGCCGGAAGGACTGGTACGACTGTAACGATCAATCTGGATTTTTTGAGAAGCATCCGTTATGCCGACGCCGCGCAAAGAAGGTACTACTTTTTTAATGGTGCCGTCGTCATTGAAGAACAGACTGTCGATTCTTACGGACCTGTTTTTATCAAAACGGGGTGACAGGTCATTGCTGTGATAGAAAAGGTACCATTGCTGCTGATATTCGATGATGGACGGCTGGTTGGTCCAGCAGCTGTCGGGAGATTCATCCATCAACACGCCGGCAACTTGAAACGGTCCCATGGGATTACGGCTGATGGCGTATTCGAGCCGTTCGATTTTGTTTTCCACATGCGGAAAAGTCAGATAATAAAGGCCGTTGCGTTCAAACACGAACGGACCCTCTTTCAAGCCCTTTTCAGGCAGACCCTGAACCACCTGCGGTTCAGAGGCGAGCTCCAGCATATTCTCTTTCAACTTGGCCACATAAAAATTTCTCGCCGCCCAATACAGATAAGCCTGCCCGTCTTTATCGATAAAAGGATTCGGATCGATGCCGCGGGCCTTTAACATGGGCCCTGGTTGCGGAATAAAGGGACCATCGGGTTTATCGGACACGGCGACACCGATGAAAAAACCTCTGCCCAGCGTCGTATCGGCTGGCGGAGCAGGGAAATAAAAATAATATTTACCGTTACGGCGGATGCAATCCGGCGCCCACAGGGCATAGAAATTTGCATTGACCCATGGAACCTTATCTTGACTGACAATCACGCCATGATCGGTCCAGTCGCAGAGGTTTTCAGAGGAAAAGACATGATAATCTTCCATGCAGAACCAGCCGGGGCGGCCCTTGCCTTCAACAGCGAGAATGTCGTGTGAAGGATACAGGTACACTTTTCCGTCAAATACTCGAGCCGCAGGATCAGCGGTAAACTGATCCAGGATGATCGGATTTTGGGCCTGAATATCAACGCTGATAAAGCCGAGAGCGGCAAACAGAAATACAACAAATTTAGAAGGGTGCACCAGTCAATCCTTTCGGAAAAATCGTTTTACTTTATGACGGTTAATCTTTTTGTTGCCGAATGGCCGAGCGCCGTCAGTCTGTAATAATAGACTCCGCTCGCCAACGGGGCTGCGTTGAACACGGCCACATGCGTGCCGGCCGTCTTGGCAGCATCCTCAATCGTGGCCACCTCTTTTCCGGTCAGATCGTACACCTGGAGCAAAACCGGAGCAGCCCGAGGGATCGAATAAGCAATATTGGTGACCGGATTAAAAGGATTGGGGAAATTTTGATAAACTTGGAACCCTTCCGGCATGCTCTGCCTGCTTTTCTCGACGGCGGTGGCCAGCGGTCTGATTTTGTAGAGCGATGTTCCCGCCGTAATAAACAAGGTCTTCCGGTCGGCATCACCCCAGGCGCAATTGGAAGCAGAAGCATTCTGGGGCAAATTGATCTGTCCGAGCAACAATCCGTCGGGAGAGATCACCCACACGGCTGAGGAACAGGTACAGTAAATATTTCCCTGTTGGTCTGTTTTCATTCCGTCGGCATACCCGAACGTGGGAATGGTATAGAACAGTTTTTTATTCGACAGGGTTGAATCATCAACAACGTCCCAGACATAAATTTTGCGCGCCTGCGAATCATTCACGTACAGTTTGGTTTCATCCGGCGAAAAGCAGATGCCGTTTGGCAGCGTTAATGTGGCTAGGAGGGAAAGGTTTCCGGCCGGACCGATGCGATAAATTCCGTTAAAGCTCAGTTCCTTTTGTTGCCCGCGGGGGATATTAAAATCAGGATCGGTGAAAAAGATGGCGCCGTCGGATTTGACGACTAGATCGTTGGGGCTGTTGAATCTTTTACCTTCATACTTGTCGGCCAGGGCCGTTTGCGATCCGTCTTTTTCAAAACGTACGACCCTCCTCAAACCCATTTGACCGGCCACTAGCCGTCCCTGCAAATCAAAAGTCAAACCATTGGTACTATCGGAGTGGGGGTGGAATATCTCTTTGCCGTTTTCAGCTGTCCATTTATAGATTTTATTGCCCTTTATATCCGAAAACAGCAAGCCAAGGCCCTGATGCCAAACCGGGCCTTCCGGTTGAAGAATATCGGTGGCGATCATTTCTACCCTGGCATTCGGATCCAGAACAGTCTGTGAAACGGTGATCGATGCAACGATCAGGATGCAAAAGCTGCAAATACCTCGTATGAATGGAAAATAAGTACGGTTATTCATTGTTCTGCCTTCATACCCCCCCAAATGGACGTCTTTCAGTAAAGTATCAAGGACTGGCGAAGGCCAGGTTGAATAACGGAATCACGGTCGTTAGGGATTCCGGATAAAAACATACTTTTCACCTGGTTTCGTGGCCACATCATACAAAAATGTGTCGCGCCCCTTGATCGGTTCCAGTTTCGCTTGCGCAGAAATCACGGGTTGTTTTATTTGCGGTACCTGATAAAATGGGTTCTGATTCTCGCCTTTCGCTTGAACGAGTTCAGCCTTCGCGTCACAACGCAACGGCGAGTAGGAACGAATCCGGCACTGGCCTCCCCAATGGGATTTAATCGTCAATGTGCAGATTTCGCCGTTTTGCCACTCCATATTTTCTATTTCAAATCCGCCGCGGGCGCGCAGGCCTTTTACTCTTCCGCTGCTCCAGGCCTCAGGTAAGGCGGGAAGGACAAAAATAGCGCCATCGTTGCTCTGGACCAGCATTTCCGCAATACCGGCCGTAAAGCCGAAATTCCCGTCGATTTGAAAAGGAGGATGCGCATCGAACATATTGGGATAGAGCCCGCCTTTTTCAAACTCTGGTTTATCGACCAGACTGAGCTGTTTCTTTATTAACTGATAGGCATGGTTGCCATCCAGAAAGCGGGCCCATAAATTGATCTTCCAGTTCATGGACCAGCCGGTAGAGGGATCGCCCCGGTGCCGCAGTGAGGTTTGTGCGGCCGCACACAGCTCCGGGGTCCGGAAGGGTGAAATCTGATTGGAGGGATAAACCCCGTACAAATGGGAGACATGCCGATGGTGATCATCCGGATTGTCCCAATCCTCCAGCCACTCCTGCAATTGACCGTATTGCCCGATTTGCAGAGGTGGTAAACGCTTCAGCGCATCACGGATACTGAGGACGAACTCCCGGTCCCGGTGCAGGATGGTCGCGGCCCGGATCGTCTTGGTAAACAAATCCAGCAGCAATTGATTATCCATGGTGGTACCGGCAGAGATGGATGATTCAGGATGACAGGATGGCGCATTTTCCGGAGAAACTGAGGGACATACAACCAGCCAATGATGCCGGGGTTCTTCCACTAAAAAACTGAGGTAAAATTCAACCGCGCTCTTAAGAACGGGATAAACCGTCTCGAGATAGTCCTGTCTGCCGTGGAATTCATATTTCTCCCACAGATGCTGGCAAAGCCAGGCGCCGCCCATCGGCCACATGCCCCAAAAGGACCCGTCGATGGGGCCAGTCATGCGCCACAGGTCCGTGTTGTGATGCAGCACCCAGCCTTTTGCGCCATACATCTCTCTGGCGGTTCGTTTGCCGGTTTCGGCAAGCTCCTGTATCATCTGAATCAGCGGCTCATTCATCTCGCTGAGGTTGGTGACCTCGGACGGCCAATAGTTCATTTCCGTGTTGATATTGACGGTATACTTGCTGTCCCAGGGCGGATAAAGCTGATCGTTCCAGATACCCTGAAGATTCGCCGGCTGACCGCCGGGCCGAGACGATGAGATGAGCAAATAACGGCCGAACTGAAAAGCCAGGGCGACTAATGATGCATCGTTTCCCTCGGCAAATTCCTTAATTCGAACATCGGTGGTATTTTGGGCGGCAACCGACGCCCCCAAATCAAGGCTCACCCTTTGAAAGAAGCGCTGATAATCGGCAATGTGTTCTTTTAGAGTCCGGGCATAATTCTTTTTTAAAGCAGCGTTTAAAAAAGCGTTTGCTCTTGCGCTGGCATCAGCGCTGATATCGTGATAATTCCTGAAGCTGGAGGCGATCGAAATATAGAGTGTCGCCTGATCGGCATCGGTTACAGCAATGCCGTTCTCCTTTGCGGATACCACACCTCCAACGGTCATTATTTTTACCAGCACTTGAAACCTGACTGCGCCTTTAATGGAATCGCAATCGCCGGTTGTTCCGGATATGATTATCTTGTCATTCCCTTCTGTGGCGATACGGACCGGCAGGGGATGCGTCAGGGACGCGGTGAAATTGAGCATGCCCGGTCTACCGGCAGAAATTCGGCAGATGATAACCTGTTCGGGAAAAGAAGCAAAAATTTCACGGGTAAAGGTCACACCATCGACATCGTACTGGGTGTTTGCCACTGCGGTTTCGATATTCAAATCACGATAGTAATTGGCGACATTTTCATGTCCTGGAAATACGAGGTTGAGATTTCCGGCGGTCTGATACGGCATACCCTGGGAATTCCGGCTGATGAACTTTTGATTCACCAGATCCTGCGCCTCTTTGTAATGACCGTCAAAAATCAATTGCCGAACTTGCTGCAATGCGGTTTTGGCTTCAGGATTGTCATTACGGTACGGCTGACCTGCCCAGATGGTATTTTCATTGAGCTGGATCGTTTCCCGCGCCGGATTTCCATAGATCATGGCAGCCAAACGACCATTGCCGATCGGCAACGCCTCGACCCATTGTTTGGCCGGTTCATCATACCAGAGTTTCAGCGAAGCGTTATCCTGAGCCCACGTGTCCAGGACTGGCACGAGACCCAGAATGAATAAGAGGCCAATTTTTTTCACACCTATTCCTTCAGTTGATAATGATCAGTTTCCTCATCTGCATGCGGTTGCTGCTTTCCAGTTTGTAGAAATAAATACCAGAGGCGAGCCCTTTCGTATTAAACTGGATCACATGAGCGTTTGCGGCCGCATATCCGTCGACCAAGGTCGCGACGACTTGTCCCAGTGAATTGAAAACCTTCAACGTCGTCCGGCCAGCTTGTGGGAGTGAAAAAGCGATGGTTGTACTCGAGTTGAATGGATTGGGATAGTTTTGCTGCAGTTCAAACGTGACCGGCTGGCTTGAAGAATGCACAATGTTCGTCACTCCCATTTCTTCGTCAATGGCAGCGTATTCAGCGCTTCGTTGCGCCAACCATTCTGCCTTCTTCACCGGAAACCAGTTTAGATCGCCTACAGGGTAACCGCCGGTGGCCCCGGTTAGCAGAGCGGCATCGCTGTAAGACAGATCGACCTGAATCGGCCAATCGGAGTGGATATAAGAATTCGGCCCTGTACTCACAATGCGGAAATCAGGCAGCAGAGCCATGCTGAGCGTATCCACCGTTGAAAGCGCAAATGCCTTTAAAAGATCGACCCGGCTGGTGAGCAGATCTTTAGTATCTGTAAAGGTTGGAAGAGTTGTGTATACCTGACCCAACTTGAAGTGGGGGTAAGTGGCCTTGTTGTTGAACATCGCAGTGGTACGTTGGTTCGTTATGACCATCTGATCCGCCCAGTCGCTCTGGCCGTTCACTTGCAGCGAATCCAGGATATGAACCATATCGGCAAGTCTGGGGTCCCAGTAAACGACATTGTTTTCAAACAGGTACTTTCTCGGCAAATTTCTGAACCGGTCAAACGTCGTATCGTTGGCCGGGTAGGTCTGCACATTGACCAGACCGATCGATTGCAGGTCGGTATCGTGTTCACCCATATCAAGCCACGGTATGCGAGAATAGGCCTGGACATTGCAATTCACAAAAATGTTGTTGGTTGTACTCATGTTGATCTGATAGCCCAGGTCCATGAACACATATCCGGCGCAATCGATCAACGTGTTATGGTTGAAAACAACTCGATTGAAAGGAAATTGGCGTAATTTGTACATCCATCCCGGAATATTGACATGCGTCGTATTTTCAACCAACAACGTATCCATAAAGCTGAACATGTCACAAACGCCGCCGCTGCGCCTGCAGGGCTGACCGCCCAGGTTCACGATATAGCAGTCTCTAATGAACAGCGAGAGGCCTGGTGTGAAGCTCGTGACAATGGTCCAGCGTGTACGCTCAAACAGATTGTTCTGCAGAGTCACTTTGCAGTTCGGATTCGTAACATAAAAGAAAACCCAACCTAAAGCGTCAGCCGAAGCCGCCGGAATAATATTACAATTCTTCACCGTGATGTCGTGCGCCACATTGATGCCGCCGGCATTGGTGCTCCCCCAGGGATAATTGCTGCCGCATATCAATGGCGGCGCTGAATTGGGATTCTTGTTGTTGACGAGAATCGTACTGTCTGCTCCGACAATGGTGGTCGGCCGCCGGGTCGTTGGATTTAAAAGCAGAGGATAATAACCGTTAGCCTTCAATAGATAGACGCGTCCGGGAGGGACATTGACCGAGTCCAGAAACAGGGCCTGATATAAAGAATTGGATTGTCGGCCCATTTCGTAATAGTCCTTGATCACCAGTGTGTCCCCGCGCACTTCGGAAACATAGTCGTTGAGCGTCTGCGAAAGGGCGATGGACAAGGGCACTAGGAGAGACGTCGCAAGTAGGGGCAGCTTTTTCATACAAGCCTCCTTTACAGGTTTAATGCCCGATGGCAATAAATCTGTTAACGCTCGGCCCGTCCATTATACTCATGGTTGACAAGGTTTATGATGTAATGATTCATCTTTCTGTTCAATCGACAAAGTTTTATGCACTCGAAGCACGTGTAACATCATCCGTGAGTCGTAGAGAGATTTACGACACCGTCAGTTTTACTTAATTTATGCCACATGTGCCCATAAAGAGCAACGAACGCAAAGCAACCCATCGGCATAAGAAATCCGACAGACATATTGTAAATATCTCCAAGATAGCCCATGAGTTTGGGCATAATTGCACCACCCATGATAGCCATGACAATATAGCCCGATGCCTTTTTCGCCTGTATGCCGAGCCCGTAAATACCCAATGTAAAGATCGTCGGAAACATGATCGACATAAAGAAAAAGCTCAGGAAAACTGCAGCAACCGAGATCCAGCCGAGTTGAAGAACGACAAGGCCGCACATCAAGACATTCAAAAGCGCATAGGTGCCGAGGGCACGATGTGCCTTGATTTTCCGCAACATGGCAGCACCCGTTGCACGGCCTAAAAGAAATAAAGGGAATCCTATTGTTCCGAGAAGAAATGTCGCGCCTTTTTCATTCAAAAAGTAAGCGCCATCGCGCAGGTTCGTGCGATCGACAAAGAACCAGCTACCGGCAATAGACTGGGAGAGAGATGGAATTTCTTCAACCATATAATTAATAAAAAAACTGAAAATACCTGCCTGAGCTGCAACGTAGAGAAATTGTGCAGCCACTGCTCCTGAAAAATGTGGATGAGACCAGATGGAACGCTTGATTTTCTTCTCTGCGGAATCACTGAGATGGTATTCATCCTCTGTATTCAACTCAGGAATGTCGGTAAAGTAAAAAATGATAGCCATCACGAGCACAATAATCGCCACTACCATATAAGGAATATAAAGTTGCTGCTGAGCGACTTCAGCACCTTGTGTGGAGTAGAAAAAAGCGCCGCCGATGATCGGTCCGAGAATCCAGCCGATACCATTAAAGGATTGTGCAAAATTAATGCGTGTTGCGGCATATTTTTTCGGACCCAGAACGGTCGTATACGGATTTGCCACCGTTTCCAGAATAGTTAACCCCATCGCGATCAAACAGACACCGAGCAGAAAACTCCAAAATGTCGAGATGTGGGTTGCCGCGATGAACCAAAAACCGCCCAATGACACCAGGAGAAGTCCGGATATGATTCCTCCTTTATAGCCAAGTTTACGGGCTAACCAGCTCGCGGGCAGAGCCATCAGAAAGTAGCCCAAATAATGTGAAAACTGCACCCAGGCCGACTGTGCTTTGGATAAATGCAAAAAGTCCTGAAAATGCTTATCCATCACATCGATCATGCCATTACACGTTCCCCATAACAAGAACAAGGTGCTTACAATGATAAAGGTAAAGAAATAGTTGTTGCCGGCATCGTCTTTGAATATTTTTAAAAACTTCATAAGATCTACCTTGTTTTTCTAAACCTTTGCATATTCTCATGATCGTTGAACTAGTTAGAAATCACAACTCCCTTTTTTAAAATAATGTTTGCATACAGAGCGGATTCACCTGTTGATATTACAGCAAAAGCTTTTTTTGCTCTTTCATAAAATTCGAATCGTTCAATAAATTCAAACGTTGAAAAGGGTTCTTTACTGTCTTTAATAATTTTTCGATATTTTTCCCATATGACAGGATTCACATTATCACCCGGAGTTACAGCCATTAATCCTACTGGCTTTTCAACATAGGTATCGAGCGGAAAGAATTTCAATATGGCTTCTAATACTTCAGGCACATTGTGTCCATCAAGACGCACTAATCTATGTGCAACCGAAGCGGCTGGAAAATTTCCGTCCGCGATTACAATTTCGTCCCCATGCCCCATCTCCATGAGTATTTTAAGCAAGTCCGGGCTTAATATTTTTGGAATATGTTTCAGCATTTTATAACCTCCTATTGACTATTTAATTTCCTCGTCAAAAACAACAGCAACTTTACCGCATTTTCCGCTGGCCATTAATGAATAAGCCTGACCGGCTTCGCTCAACGGAAATCGATGGGTAATTAATAACTCCGGTTTTATTTTCCAGCGAACCAGCCTTTCGACAAGTTCTTCCATACGCCAAATGTTTGTGACCCAAGAACCATAAATAGTTTTTTGATCATGAATTATATCTCGCGATGGTTGGAATTCACATGTCCCGCCTTCTCCGAGAAATACAATCTTTCCCCATTTGCGTGTAGCCTGTATGCACGTGAGGCGCGCCTTGTTATTTGCCGAACAATCGATTGATTTTTCTACACCGTATCCAGATGTTAAATCCAACATGTGCTTAAGATTATCATCTTGATTTTTAATGACTTTATCGAATAAACCAGTATCTTGTGCAATAGATAATCTTTCATCAATCACTTCGATTCCAAATATTTTTTGTGCACCCATTGCTCTACAAAGCATAGCGGATGCCAAACCAACGGGTCCTAATCCGGTGATCAGTACAGCGTCATTTCCGCTTATCCCAATTTTTTCCAATCCTTCATATACGGTCCCAAAACCACATGCAACCTGTGCCCCATCAGAATAACTTAATTCATCTGGCAGGTAGACGAGATCTTTTTCTTCAGCAAGCAAATATTCTGCCATTCCCCCATTACGCTGCCAGCCGTAGGCCCTCCGGTAAGGACTTGTGCAGGATATCATATATCCTCTGCGGCAGTCGTTGCACACGCCGCAACCTGAAATGTGATAAACAATTACACGATCTCCAGTTTTAAACCGCCGGCACCCTGGACCAGTTGTGACGATCTGACCACATGGTTCATGCCCGGCAATCATTCCAGGCTGGTATCCTTCCGGACCTTTACCAAGATGTTGGTGATAGATACATCTTATATCCGAACCACAGATTGTAGAAGATTTCATTTTTAGTAAAACCTCGCCATGCCCTGGAACAGGTATATCAAATTCCTTTAGTTCCACAGTACTGTTTCCGGGCATAATTGCGCCGATCATTGTACTCATATTTTATCTCCTGTGAAAATAGTTATTAAGGAGGAGTAATTTCTCCATTCAAATCCCACAAGTCCTCCCAGCTCTGGTTTTCTTTCCACAGAAACACCTGTCCTTTAATTAGTCTGCAATTTTTATCTATTTGTGAAATACTTTGCATATCATTTTCGGTTAATTGGAATTTGACAACAGATTCAAGATTTTCAAAGTAATGATTTACAGAAAATGGAATCGGGATTTGCCCGCGTTGGATTGACCATTTAATGGCAACTTGTGCCGGCGTGACATTTAATCTTTCAGCAATGGACACGAGCAGTGGGTCTTCAAGGTCAATGGTATCATCCGGGGTTCTATCGCGTTGAGGCCGTCTCGGTGAGCCGAGCGGACAATAAGCAATCGGTTGAATACCGTGCTGTAAACAGAATTCCAACAATTCCGGTTGTTGAAAATGAGGGTGCAATTCCATTTCGTTGCATGCAGGTTTTATTTCTGCATCTCTCAATAGCAACTTCAACTTGGGAATAGTCATATTGGACGTTCCGATATGTTTAACAAGACCTTTATCAACCAGCTTTTCCATTTCACGCCATGTTTTCATATAATTTTCATGAATGTAGGGCTGGGCGTTCGCACTCCGCGACCTAACATCGCATTTTGGCGGATGGTAATTCGGAAAGGGCCAGTGGACAAGATAAAGATCAAGATAATCTATTTGCAAATCTGCCAATGACTTGATGCAAGACTCTTCAACTCTATCGTGCATGTCGTTCCAAACTTTTGATGTAATCCACAGATCTTCTCGTTTAAGAAAACCGCTATGAATTATTTTTTTAAAAATAGAACCAATGTTTTTTTCATTCCCATAAACGGAGGCACAGTCAATGTGCCTGTAACCTGCGTAGATCGCTCTCTTGACTGTCTGGGCTACTGTTTCGGCAGGCACTGAATCCGAACCGAATGTTCCGAGTCCTATGCACGGTATTTTGTGGCCGGTACTTAGAGTAAGTTCTGGGATTAATTCCGGATCGATTTGTTTTCTGTTGGTACTATTCTCGATCATATAAATCTCTGGCATTTACAGTTAATTGCACTTGACATAAGAATGATATCCGGATATTTTTCATGAATGGCCTATGTGAATAGCAGCCAGTTTTCGCATAGGGCGCTTGGCCGATCTCAAGGTGTTTCAGATTAAAGGATTGGTGTCCGCGCGTCGACGGTATTCTTCCCATGGTTCATATACACAAAATCCTCGTCCTCAACCCAGCAACCGCCGGTGAAGCGCAGAATTCTTGACCGCGCTTGCAAAGGCTTGAAGGCAAAAAGACATAACCAATAAAAGCGAACCAAAGCCAAGTCAGTAAATTTTTGCGCTCATATTTCTTTTCATTCGGCAGTCCGGCATTTTTAAGTCTTGCCTATTTTACAATGATAGATCCCAATCCGGCATTCGTTTCAAACCAATCAAAATCGACATAACCGCCCAAGGCTTTCGTGGCATAGTTGAACAGACAGAATTTGTTGCCGGTAAAAATTTTCAGATTAAACTTCATCTTGAGTTCGTCGCCGAGCCGGATATAGGATTTGTTATCCAGGCTGTAGGAAAAGAAAGCCGTGCCGGTATGGGGTACTGCGTTGCCGTGATACAGTTCGGCCGCGCCGGAGCCATAAAACGCATGGGCGCGCAGATAGATGGTAGAATGCTTGACGGCTACAGAGTCCACGGTTTTGCCGTTATGGATCATGAGGAGATAATGCTGTCCGTTCGTTTTTCGAACTGCCAGAGAAGCGTAGGGATTTTGCAGCACCGCTATCCCGGCCACATCTCCTTCCCTCATCTGGCTCACATCCATGACCGTGGTGGCCATGGAAATCAACGAATCGGAATAATAGGCGAACATCCTCTGGGTCAGTGTATTGCGCGCTTCAGGCAGACTGTCCACGATCGATGCGGTTTTCAGCCTCAAAAATCCTGGCCGTTCCGACAAAGACCATTTGCTGGGATCCGGGTTATGATTCCAGCCCCACTGCATTCCCAGCGCAGGGTTCAGAAATTCATCGGATGTGGGCAGCACCTTAATGGGATGTTCTTTGCCGACGTTGGGTTTTGGAGCGGTGACAACCGCTTTGCCGTTTACACCGACCAGCGGCCAACCATCCTGCCAAGTGACTGGTTGCAAGGAAGGAAAACGTCCAAAGGGACCGCTATCGACGAAGAGCATGGACCACCATTCGCCGGTTTGTGTTTGAATCAAAGCGCCCTGATGGATGCCATAGTTGGGACCGTGGGTCGTATCGCGAATGGCGATATTTTGTTCGTAGGGACCAAAAATGTTTTGCGATCGCAGTGCCACTTGAAAGCCGTCCAATCCACCGTAGGTGCAGTACAGGTAATAATATCCGTTGATCTTGTACACGTGGCTGCCTTCAAGACCATTGCGGATATTGCCTGTAAACACAAGCGAATCCGGACTGATCGGAGAAAAGTTTTGATCCAATTCGGTCATGCGAATGGTGCTGTATCCGTGAGCGACATAGATTCTGCCGTCATCATCAAAGAAGAGGCCGGGATCGTAAAATCCCTTTGGCAGCCTGGAGATCTGCCACGGACCTTCGGGTTTGACGGCGGAACAAACAAACCCGCCTTCATCTAGCGTGATGAAAAGTAAATAAAATTTGCCGAGATGATATTTGAGGCTTGTCGCCCATTGACCATGTCCGTACCGATGGCAGCCCTCGAGATCATAGCATCGGCTGAAATCGAATCGTGGTACAGCATTGTTGCAGTACTCCCAATTCACCAGATCATAGGATTTCAGAACTGTGACGCCAGGAAAAACGAACATGGTTGTGGTCACCATATAATAGACGTCGCCGACACGGATGACGTCGGGGTCCGGAAAGTCGGCCGCAATGACCGGATTGGTAAAGGTGCCGTCGCCGTTATCGCTATGCAGTTTTTGCGCTGTTACAGAGGTGCATATGCATATAAAGACGAGACACAGCCATTGGCCGATTTTCATCGGATTTTTCATACAACTGCTCTTTCCTATTGGGTCGTGTCTCCCGATATCATCTCAGAAGCGTAAATCGCTTTATGGAAGTAAAATCATTTGCCGTCAATTTGTAATAATACACACCGCTGGCGAGTTGACTGGCATTGAACGAAACCATATACGTTCCAGCAGCCCGGTCGCCATCCTCCAGCGTCGCCACTTCTCTGCCGATGGTATCATACACTTTGATGGTCACCCTTGAAAAACCGGGAACCGAATAACTGATTTTGGTCGAGAGATTAAACGGATTCGGATAATTCTGGCTGAGAATATAGTTGGAGGCCAGAACCGCTTCTCTTTCCACGTTGGTATAATTCAGTACTTTGACCAGCTCAATGCCGGTGTTGAATCCAAGGTCTCTGGAATACTGTTTATCGGTCAGGTTATTCCAGTGTTCGTGGGTTCCTAAACTCTGAAGATGTCGGCTGGTGTTATCGGGATCATATTGAATGCCGGCGGCCCATAACGTCGTATCGGCAGCCTGGTGCAAATAATCATCCGCTGCCGGTTTTTGTGGGTAAGTGCCGGCGCCGTCGCCGATATTGCGCGAGGCGGTGAATTCCGAGCGCAAGAAATCGTAACCGACCGATTCGATAGCCACCGGATCCAGGGAAGCAAAAACCGATGACATCCAGTCTGTATTAAACGGTGGCATGGTAAATTTTTTCGGGTAACTGATTTCCTGATCCGCGGCCCACAAAGCATCCAATAAATAAACCAGCGATTTCCGGCCGAGTAATTTATGCCCCATCAGATCCACTTGTACGCGATACATGCCGTAGTCGGTCCTGCTCACACCGGGTTTATTGGGAGTTTCCTGCGGATCGACGAGACCATTATGTAAATGAGAGGCATCACCACGGGTGTGAGAGCCAAAGTGATTTTTCGCAAACATGGTGATGCCGGCGCGTTTATGTCCCTTGAGCATCGGCAGGTTTATCAGATATTCGACCTCTTCATAGATGGTATAAAGATAATCACTATAAACAGCGGCGCCGCCTGGTCTGAAAGCATCCCACACATTTTCTCGCAGAACCGTTCCCTTGTCCGAATAGAAGATTTTCGCCGTGGTGCTGGCCGTAAACTTCTCTCTTCCCAGCGCTGCATAATTATCATGACTCATATAGTGCACGTCAGGAAATTCATTATGCCACATATCGTAACAGTGCTTGTAGGTATTTCTCATTGGGTCGCCGACATAGATATCACTTTGTGCTACTCCTACAACGTTGACCAGTTGCCTCAGTACAGAAAGAACCATTTGCGGAGAAGTTTCTGAAATGCCGTATGAGCTATTGGCGACGACAGAGAGATCTTTCGTGCTGAAATTGCCTCCCCAACCGCTAACGTTATTTATCTTAATGAAAATTTTTTCTCCGGTTTTATATCCAACGCTCCCTTTGCCTCTGGTATTGTTGTGAAATTCGAATATTGCGTTCCATGCATCCGCATCGGTGGATTTCCCGGTCAGCGATCGGATCGCCTTACCGACCATTCCATCTATCACGGTTTGATCATTATTTTCAGGCATCCACCAGGCATGTCCAACCGAATTGGCTATACAATTTTCATTTGTTGCATTGGGATCGTAAACCCAAACCACTCTGCCAGGGAAAATGCCCTTGCCTTCGCCGATGGGCGCATTGCCAACATGAAGCGAATTCGGTAAGCGGATATCGGCGTCCGTGTTCGGCGAGGTAAAGTTGCGAAATCCGTAAAAGACAGCCAGAAAAATCACCAGATAGATAGCCACATACATTCTTTTTCTAGTCTTCCAGTATCCGAGTGCAGAGGCGGCCAGGGCAAACAGATAGACCAGGAATCCGGCAGCCACAGGAGTGGCCGCTTTGACGCACGGGTACTCGGCCCGGCTGGGTTTTGGCACGACTCGAATCAGGATCCACAACAGGGCGGCCAGGCCGGCGATGGGAAAGAAAATTTTGTACCATACTCCCGGTAAGATGATCTTTTTCACTTTGCCGGTTTTGGGACATACTTGAATAAATTTATCAAATACGGTCTTCATCACAGCTCCTTTGTCGACTGGTCTGAAACTATTTAGTTAGGGTACAGAATAGATTGATTCCAAAAAAAAGTCTCATCGATCTTGAGTTGTATATGATTCGAATAACTTTTCTCCTCGATTTCCTTGACGAGTAAATGGGTTGCAGTCAGACTCAACGCCCGGGGGTCCTGATGGATAATCGACAAAGGGGGAGAAAATGTCTGGGCGATTTCGTTACAGCCAAAGGCGACGATGCCAAAGTCTTGCGGAATTTTCAGGCCTAATTCCTTGGCGGCCTGATAGACTCCCAAGGCGGCCCGATCGTTAACAGCCAGGATAATTTCGGGCAGAGGGGTGGAATGATATAATTTCTTGAAGGCACGGTAACCGTCCGTAACTTCAAATCCGCCTTCAATGATCCAATCCTGGTTTATCTCCAATCCGTTTTTTTGTATCGCCTGTCGGAACCCCTTTTGGCGTTCCTTGCCGATGCTGGTGTTCGAAAATCCGGCAATGTGTGCAAATCGGCTATATCCCTTGTCGATAATCATTTTTAGGGCGTCCATCGCACCCTTTTGATCATTAAAAGTGACGCTGGAAAACTTTAAGCCCTCGTACTGTCTGTCAAAAAAAACGAGTGGAATATTCAGTTCTTTGATGTGGGTAAAAATCTGTGGGTGTTGAGTTTGCTGAGTGAGGCAGACTAATAAACCGTCGACTCTCATTCCGATCAATTTTAGCAGGTTTCGTTTTTCCCTATTTTGATCCTCGCGAGAGATGGTTACAAAAACACTGTAATTCAAATCGTCCGCGGCATCGATTATGTTATCTGTCACTTGGGCAAAGAAGGGATTTTCCAGATCCGGGATGACGACACCGAGTGTATAGCTGTGTCTAGACTTTAAATTCTGTGCAATCAAATTGGGTGAATAACCCAATTCCTCAGCGACCTGACGGACCCTGATTTTCATCTCGGTGGAAATATCCGGATGATTACGCAGCGCCTTGGAAACCGTTATCCGGGTTACATGAAGTTTTTTTGCGATATCAGACTGGGTAACATGCGCCATAGGGCATTTCCGCAGGTAGAAGATTGGAAAATGGATTACTCACCCCAGGATGAATAAGCCGGCTAAGACCTTAGGGTGAGTAAAAAGAAAAAAATGATCGAATAAAAAAACAGTCCGAGTGCAAAGGCTGCGGTAAACCCGAAAACCATGGAGATAACAAGCGCCAGGATGGAACCCAGAACCGACATGGCGCCATTGACTCCGTACATCCAGGGAATTTGGGCGGAAAAATCATCTTTCAGGATTTGAATGGCGCCGGGGAACGGAATGCCCAGAAAAAAACCCAGAGGCGCAATCATGGCAAAACACAGCGTTGACCGCAACAGCTGATGATATCCCATCAGGGAACGGAGCACAAGCGGACAGCAAAGATAAACAATCCCGCCCGATACGACAATCAGTAAACTGACGATCCGCATTCCCTTATGGCGGTCATCGGATAATAATCTTTTTCCCAGATAACTGCCGCAGCCCATGCCGATCAACAAAGAACCAAGCAACAGGGAAAGAGCGATTGTCGGAGAACCCAGATAGAGAATTAGCTTTTGAAACAGAGCGACTTCCACGATCATAAATCCTAATCCTGTGCAGCTCACCACCAGCAATGCCAACCCGAGATCCTGCATGGTCTTTTGCGGCGACCGTTTTCTCAGATTGTAAAAGGGTATGGCTATTATACAAAGGTTGATGAAAACCAGACAAGCCAGCAATCCGAGATACTCTGCCGGTATGCCTTTGCGGATCTTGTAGAAATAAGGACGGTCATCCAAACAGGGCGAAACATCGTAGGGGCAGTGGCGGAGGTAATTCCGCAGCCCTTCCACATTCGGGCTGACCTGTTTCAGAAGGGCATTTACTGGTGTATCCGTGGCTTGTAGTAGACGGTGAGGGAAATAGGTGATTCGGGGCAAGTAGGCCGGGAGTTGAGATTGCAACTTCTCCATTTGCTCGACTTGTTCCTCGGTAAAGCCGTTTTTCCTGATGACCACGGTCGGGGCGAAATCTTGCTCCCAAATCAGTACATGATTAAGCAGCTCTTCGATCGGGAAGCCCTGCTGCCTAAAGGCTTCGAGTGCGGTGATCAGTAATCTCGCCAGTTCCCACCGGTTATGAACCGTAATGATGAGACGCCCTTCGGGCGTCAGTATGTTCCAATAGTCCTGCAGCGCCTCCACCGTCAGAAGAAAATTTTCGCTCACGGCAAAGTTGTCGATATTTTGCAGTTGTTCGGTGGATGGCAAAGCCATGACCAGCAGGTCGTAACGTCGGCTGCAGTTTTTAACATAATGGCGGCCTTCCGCAACATCAATCCGGATATTCGGGAAATCGGTATAGAGGCCACCGTTAAAATCCCTGTGACTTTTGACGATGCCGACAAAATCAGGGTTGATTTCAACGCCGGTGATTTGTTCGACTCCGGAGAGCAAACCCAACAATACTTCCTTGCCGCCGCCGGGGCCGATTACCAGCATGTTGTTGCGTTCGTCGTTTGTTAAAAATAAAAATGGAATGGCACCGGTCTGTGTGATCAGGAGATTTTGCAGCAAGATATCCGGATTCCGGACATCGCCGGAAAACCGGTACATCTGTGTGCCAGCAGCGCCATCGATGAAGAGCTGCCGAACCATATCCTGGTCATCGTACTCTACCAGATCAGCCCGTCCGTAAATGCTCCAACGGCTGTCCATGATATGCGAAGTCCTGGCTGCATCCGGATAAACCTGATAGAAATCCTTCTCCGGGAAACGTCCGATAGGAATGGGCCCTAGCAGGTCCGCGTCCCGGAGCAGGATAAGCCAACCTGCCGAGAAACACAACAAGACCCCCAGGCCGAAAAGTAGTACCTTTTTTATTTGACGATAGCTCAGCAGGACTCCGGCGGAGACGATCAATATGCAGAGAAAAAAAACGCTGTTCGAAGCCCCTAAATAGTTCAGTAAAAAGATAGCTGATATGGAACCAGCCGCAGCGCCGAACAAATCAAACGCATACAGCCGGAAACTGTATTCAGCCCAGAATTTGAACAGCTGCGAATAGACGATGCCACCCAGGAAGAAAGGAACAAAGAGCAAAATCAGGTAGATTATTCGGTCGGTTATGCTCAAACGTATGATGGCGACGATAAACACCAGCAGGGAGAGGCCCAACCCAAAGGTGGTTCGGCAGATGATTCGGTGCATGTCGGAAAGGTCAATGGATTTAAATCGATAATGAGAGAAAACGCCGCCCATAGCCAGGCCGAGTATTGCAAGCGACAAAATGATTGCAGCGTGGTTATTGACAAAAATAACCGAGGAGATTCTCGTGGCGACGATTTCAAAACAGATCACGGCGGCTGAGATCATCCATAGAGCTGCGAACGGTGTTGAATATTTATTCATTTGTTTGTTTTCAGGTTGCGATCCAAAACCTTGGGGAAAGTTTTTGCATCATATTGTTGCCAGAGCCGGTTCCGAACCTGCCGCGTCATTTTATCTTTCATATATTTCCTGAAATCCTCCGCGATGGTGTTCTTGACATCATCATAGGATAACTGCTTTTCAGGCTGGGTATACACGTTTTTGATGACGGCGTACTGGTCGCCGGCCTCCGGATCATGATAGGCAATCGGTCCGGCTGTTTCATTGAGATTGGTACGAAAGGCGGCTTCGCCAAGATACGGCTTCTCGACGCTGAGATAGGATTTGATGCTTCCATCCCGATTACGGATGAAGGTTTTGACCAACCACCTTTCGGACACTTTCTCAAAAGGTGTGCCGTCGGCGATTTTCTGCATGGTTTCTTTGGCTGTTTGTTCGTTGTTGTAGATCATGGCGAAAATATTGATCTTCTTCAGCTGATAATAAAGAGAGTCCTTTTGCTGGTTATAAAAATTGCGCAGCATCTCCTCGGTCGGTTTCGGAATTTGCGAATCGATGACGGCTTGGTTATACAAGACGGCAATTTGATTTTTCAGTACCGGATTGACGGTTCGAGCATGGAAGATCTTCTTTCGCAGGCCGAGTTGTTCCGCTCTTTTGACGATTTGATCCGTGCGCAGCGCTTCCAGGATGAATCGTTTATGATCTTCGACGGTTAGTTTTTTCGAGGATCGCGGAATCAAAACCGTGTTCAGTAAACGAAGATACTCCCGCAAGTCGATCCGCCCGGCTGAACAGGTCAGCAGGACGGCGTTGTTTTTGACGACGGCTTTTTGCAGAATATCCTTGTAGCGATCGATATAGAAGCGGGGATCTTCCGCCCATTTGACAAGCTGCCGCAAAGCGGTTTCATTCCAGATCAAGCTGGCGTCATCGATGGTTTTACTCTTTTCATTCTCAAACTCGTTCAAGCTTTTATCCGCATAGGCGTTTCTAAGCTTCGCCACCAGTTCATCTTTAATCTTTTCGAACGGTTCCGGGGTTTTATCCTCCACGTTGACGATTTGGACGATATGAAAGCCGTCCGGGTTGAATAGAACACGGAGCGCGCCGCGGGGCAGATTAAAAATGGCGCTGTCCAGCGAACTGTAGACGGTCTGCTCCCAACCGACCGGGCGTATGGCTCGGTCTGAATTTTTGGCGCTGTTGTTTGCAGCGGTGGCGAGCAATTGGTCAAAATCTCCGCCGCGCTCGATTTCGGATTTGATATCGAGCGCCTTTTGCCTCAGCGACTGGATCGTTTCCTGCGGTGCCCTTTCAGGCAACTGCAGTAATATTTGCCGATAGTATACCACCCTGTTCACGACGTCATACACCCGGCGTGCCTGCTCCGCATTGGCGTATTTTTTCTCATAGCGTTCGGTGTAATATTCTGCGACCAGTTCTTCATTGATGATCCTACGAATGCTCTGTATCCATTTCTCGTCCTGATCCAGCCCTCTGGCGAAAAAATCGATGCGTTTCAATTGATTGGTTATCATATCCTCCAGCGCGACAGAATAGGCCTCGGACCGACTCTTGAATTTCCTCATGTACGACCAATCCGATACATATTGCTGCAGGTTTTCAAAGGTGAATGCATCTTGTTGCCCAATTCGGGCGACAACCTCCGGAGATTTTTTCGAAAAATCGGAACATCCCGTCAAAGCCAGCAACACGACCAGGATCAGGAGATTGAGCGAAATCTGAAACCATCTCATGATAAACCTCACAGCAAATTGTACTCCCACTCTAATTAGTACGCCTGTCGGTAATCGCCGATGATCGGTTCGTACGCAACCATGGGTAACTAATCGTTGAATAAGAACAGTATTGCCAAAACAACAACTCATTGGCGCCGCAAAACGCGTTTTCGTTGCCGGCCGATGCGCGCGCTTTGATGGCGCGATGGTCAGCCATTAACAGCCTTGGTGGATCCTCTGATCATGAAATCCGTTTCCAGTACTATATGTCTGGCCGGTAACGGAGTGGATGATTCTATGTTATCAATGATAATTTCCGCCGCCTTTTCCCCGATTTGGCGGTGCGGCGCGTGGATGGTCGTCAGCGGCACCGGATAAAAGAGGGCGTGCTCCACATGGTCATTGCCGATCAGGGAGATGTCGTCCGGAACTCGGATACTCAATTCTTTGAGCGCCATCATCACAGACAGGGCTTGTTGGTCATTGAAGCAGATAATGGCGGAGGGAAAATCGGCACGATTTTTTCTCTTAAAATATTCTATTGTATTTAAAAAGCTCTCTTTATAGTTCGACCCAATATAAACAACTGCGTCGGCATTAAAAACAAGTGTACTTTCGCTGAAAGCATGCCGAAATCCTTCAATGCGTTCCTGGGCACAAGAGGATTGCCGGGGACCGGCAAAATGAACGATGTTCCTGTGCCCGCAGTCAATCAGATATTTCACCGCCGTTTTCACGGCTTTACGGTTATCGATAGCCACCACATTGGCGTTGATCCCTTTGACCGCTTCCAGCAGGACAAAAGGATAATTTATCATCTTCCATCTAAACAGGTGTTCAATTTCAGCGGGCTCGGCGACCACGGGAGACAGAATCGTGCCCTTGATGTCGTTTACGGAAAAGAGCTGAAAGAATTTTTTTTCTGTTTCCGGATTATCATCGGAACTGGAAAGAAGGATCGAATAACCTCTGCGATCGGCGTAGTCCTTGGCGCCCGTGGCGATCATGGCATAAGAGGGAGTGATCAAATCCTTGACGATGATGCCGATGTTTTTGCTGAATAAGTCGGTTTTCAGATACCTGGCAGCACATTTGGGGCGAAAATTCAATTTCCGCATGACCAGCAGGACATGGTCGCGCGTCTCCGGTTTAACTGAGTTTTTATTATTAATGACGGCAGAAACGGTGCCCTTGGATACACCGGCAACCTTGGCAACATCATCAATGATGATTTTTTTCACTATTTTGTCCGGCATCATGCAGTCAAGGCCGTACACAGTAGCATATTTTAAGCTCTGTCCGACATCCACCAATTTCCATTATAAGTTGCCTCATGAGGCGCGTCACCTGAAATCATCGGTTCAGCCCGTTCTACGGAAAAGCCCAGTCTCCCAGTGTCAGTGCCGGGGAAAATCCTGGAGATCATCCGGCTCATCTTGTTCTCACTTAAAAAAAACGGGAGCATCCATTCTCCCAATTCTGAAAACCGCCGGTAGGATATCGCGGCATGTAGGATTCTTTAAAGCTGGCGAGCTTCGGCGCCGAATTGCTTCCACTACAACAAACACAGTATTAAATAGATGTTGCTCTACTCATTTTGACAAAGGGATCAATAACGAATCGATCTCTGCTATTGGGATGATTTGCCGAGATGGGCATGACAGCCTCTGCCCCGACATACTCCTAATTTGGATCCCCATGGGAGTCAAAACCCTGTCAGGGAAACAGCCCCTGACAGGGTTTATGACTGGCAACCGATAAAAGGATCCTTATTTTACCAGCATCATTTTTTTGGTGACTTCGTAGCTGCCGTCGGACAGTTTGTACATATAAACGCCGCTGGCCAGTTTGGAGCCGTCAAAAACGACATGATGGGTGATGCCGGCATTCTTATAGCCATCGACCAGGGTGGCAACTTCCCGGCCCATAGCATCATAGACCTTCAACGTCACAACGCCGGATTTCGGCACGGAATAGGCGATGTGGGTGGACGGATTGAACGGGTTCGGATAATTTTGCTGCAGAACGAAATCGACCGGAACCTCGCCTGCCGGTTTATGGGCGACACCCGTCTTGCCGGTATTCAAAGCCTTGTCAATAATGGCCATTTCGGCGCTTCTCTGCGCCAGCCATTGCGTCTTCTTGGCCGGGAACCAGTTCAGATCGCCCACCGGGAAGCCATTGGTGGCGGCGGTCAACAGGTTCGCGTTGTTGTAGGACAGATCCACCGGAATCGGAAAATCGGAGAAGACGTAATTATCGAGGCCGACATTAACCAAACGCCAATCAGGCATGGTAGAGGTGCTGGCGGTATCACAGGTGGATGTGGAGAATTCCTTTAAAACATCAACCTGGGTTGTCATCAGATCCTTTGGATCGGTGAAATTCGGTTTTTCGGTTATCCACCTGCCTTCGGTCAAATAGGGGTAGGTAGTATTGTCGTCGAACATGGTTTTGGTTCTGGTATTCATGGGGATCATCTGGCTCACCCAATTTGTGGAGCCGTTGACTTTTTTGGCATTTAACGTTGCCGGAATGTCAGCCAGTTTTGGATCCCAGTAGATCACGTTATTGTCGACCAGATATTTCCGATCTTGATGTACAGCCGTGTCCGGATAGACGTTGATCAAACCGAGCGGTTGTTTACCGGGATCCTCTTCGCCCACATCGATGGTTTTGCCGCCATAGGGCTGGACGTTGCAGTTGACGAAAATGTTGTTGGTCACGCTGATGGCGCATTGAGAACCTAAATCCAACATGACGACATTGGAGATGTTGACAAAGGTATTATGGTTGAGGATGATGCGATTGAACGGGTTGGCTCTGAATTTATACATCATGCCCTGAGCCATGACGTGGGTGCTGTTCTCCACCAGCAAGGTATCGACCGGATTGAATACGTCCATAACACCGCCGTTGCGCCGGCAGGGTTGGCCGTTCATATTGACGAAGTAGCAATCCTTGACAAAGAACGAGGTCCATTTGGCGAAGCCGCCCATGAACACCCAGCGCGTGCGTTCGAACAAATCGTTTTCCAACGTCAATTTGACGCCGTCGGCGCCATTGCCGAAAAAGTTCCAGCCCAAATCCTGCTTTGAATCCGCCGGAATAATGCTGCAGTTCTTTACCGTCAGAGCGTGATTGTTGTTGATTCCACCCGTGTTCGAACCGCCTTCCCAGGCCGCACCGCAGATGACCGGGGGATTGACGCCTACCGCTTTGTTATTAACCAGGATGGTTTTGTCCTGTCCAACAATTACGGTCGGTCTTAGTGTGGTCGGGTTGTTGACCAGCGGATAGTATCCGTTTGTTTTCAACATATAGACGCGGCCGGCCGGAACATTATTGACGTCCAGGTTGATGGCATTGGTCAAGGAGTTTTGTTCCTGATTCATATCCCAGTAATCTTTGATGACTAGAGTGTCGCCGCGTACTTCAGCGACATAGTCCATCAACGTTTGGGAAAAAACCGTCGATGCTCCTAACAAAAGCAACGCTGCAAAAAGTAGTTGTAGCTTTCGCATGACGTGACTCCTTTACTTTTTGTTCATGACCCGACGAATTATGATTGCGAAACACGTGCTTCAACAACCATGGCAAAATCTGGTTAAGGGTTTGGCTGACAATACTC
This sequence comes from bacterium, assembly GCA_035419245.1. Taxonomy (NCBI): domain Bacteria; species bacterium. The sequence goes on from DAOLSP010000009.1 coordinate 45,644, forward strand.
CTTATGTTAGTCGTTCAGATTTCCGTGAATTGGTGAAAGCCTGATTTAAGGGCAAATACAGATCATCCTCCTTTCCAGTTTTATTAAGCCAGCCGATTAAAAACTGTACCGCAAGTTGGTCTGAAAAATTCTGGGTGAGTAAGCCCAGGAAGCTTCGTTTTTCAGAATATCGCCATTCAAAGCTCTTCTGAATTTGGCATAGGTAACTGTCTTGTTGTTAAAGATATTGATACCGCTGATCGAAAAACTCAGCCCGCGGATTGGCAGTTTTTGCTGCAGCGTAAAGTCCCAGCGATAAATATTGCCGGTGTAGCGGTCCTCTTCGGGTCTGGTGCCAACGTTGGTTATGACATCGCCCTGCAAGTTGAAAGAGATACGGCCGGATAAGCCCTTATAATCAACGCCCAAAGCGGCATTCAGATTATCGTTGCCCTGAAACAAGAGTCGGGCATTACGCACCGTATCGGTTGTCGTGTAGACATTTACGGGACGACCGGTCCTAGGATCGCGAACGGTTTGGGTTATATTGCGGATTTGCTGATAATCCATGTCAGATTGGGCTCTGGTGTAGTTGACGTTCAGAACCAAGAAATTCAACGGTTGTGGCATGTACCAGAAATGCGTCTGCCATTCCACTTCGAGGCCTTTGATATGGGCCGGATGCGGGTTGTTGATATAGGTGGTTATGTTTTGACCCGGCGTCGGCGGCGTGGCTTTGAGGGCAGACCAGAGTTTGGCGCCCGGGAAGGAGACGTGATAATAACTCAAATTCTGGTAAAAAATGGAGGTTTGGAAGAAAACATTGTCGATTTGCTTGTAGAAACCACCGATGGAGAAAAGACCGATTTTATTATTATAGAAGGAAACATAGGCGTCATAGTTGGTCGAGATGGCAGGTTTCAATTTCGTATTCCCTGCCTCCGCGTAGCCGCCGGGTTCGTAATAGATTTTTGGCAGAATGGCCTGATAATCAGGGCGGGAGATCCCTTTGGTATAAGCGAAACGGACATCTGCCCAGGGTGTGGCCTTATAGCGCATCTGGATATTGGGAAAGATGTCATCGTCATTTCGGTCGACGGTGTTCAAAGTATCATAGACGACGCCGTAACCGTAAACCGAATGGGTACAATAGACGAATTTCGCTTTGTAATTCATATTATAATGCTCGTAGCGGGCGCCACCGATCAGAGAGAGCTTGGGGCCGATGTTCAGATCCGTCATCAAATAGCCGGCCGAGAATATCTCATCGCCGTTAAAATCTTCTCGTTCCGAGTAGGGCATGTGCCGCGCAGGCGCCCAACCGGAGATGGAAGTTTTCATATACCGATCCATCAAATCCCGGTCATAGGCGAATTTAAAGTGGCGGTCGCCGTTGAGGAAATACTTGCCTCTGGTGTAATTGCTGTCCCAAAGATCGCTGAACAACACCGGATTGGTCTTTGAGATGCCGGGGTGTTTGGGGAAAAAGTTGGTGGTCGCATAATAATAATCATCGTCATACGACCCGTTAAAATCGGCTTCCACGTCGTTCTTACGCGTGGATTTGGTGTATTTGCCACCGAATTTGATTTTGGAGGAGATGCTCTTCATAAAGGTAACCGGCACGGTGAAATCCAGAGTGGAATTGTAGACATGCTGGTCGAATTTTTCTCCGCGACCGACGACCCAGCCCTGAACAGAGGCGCCCATGGCATCCTTAGGATCGGTGGGTATGTTCAATGCCTCGCCAAGAGTCAGAAACTGCCGCTGGGTGTAAAAATTGATGGCCTTGCCGTCCTCGCTGCTGCCGAAGGGTCGGGCGGCCGTGTTGTAAAAATTCATGGGTTGTCCGGCATCGCCATATCTCTGCCGGGTGTATTTGTTGGAAAAAGAATGGGACAGGGAAAGTTCGGTTTTGATCCTGCCGAAATTGTATTCTGTTTGCAACGCGTTGATCATCAAATCTTTGCCATATCGGTTTCGGCCGATGGCCAGTTGTCCCTGGTTTGTATCAAGTATATAGGCATTCCTGAAGGATGTATTGTTGCTCAGATTATTGGCATAAGTGTTCTGCAGGACGATTTTGCCCTTTGGCAACAAGTAATCCAGAATCACACTGCCGCCGCCGTTGCTGATCACGTTCCATTGATCTTCGAGAGTAAAAGAATTCATCTGGTAGGGCGCCTCTCCATAGGGGATATTGCCCTTGCCGTTGATGCCGAAGGCTGCAGAAGCGATATCCTGCCCGATATCGGACCGGTCCGCGTTTCCTTGAATGAATATGCCTAGATTGTCTTTTAAGAGCCGCTTGCTAACGCTGGCCCATACTTTATAATTGTCGGATGTACGATCCAAGGTGTTATAGTTGGCCTGCGAAAAAACGTCGAAATGCAGACCAGTCGGGGCTTCACGGAGACGGAGATTGACGACGCCGCCGATAGCATTGGCATCCATATCCGGCGTCAAGGCTTTGATCACTTCGATACCGGAAAGAAGATTGGAGGAGATAAAGCCTAAATTGGTCGAACGGTCATTCAACTCGGTGGAGGGCACCTGGATGCCATTGATCAGCACGGTGTTCAGTTTGGCCTGGATGCCGCGAATGACCACTTTATCTCCATCCTGGAGTGAAAGACCCGGCAGACGGCTGAGCGCCGTGGCGGCGTTGTCGTCAGGCAATTCTTGAATTCTGGATTTGGATACGACGTTGGTAATTCGGGCGGAGGCGATTTGCTGGTTGATGGCTTGGAGTTGACCCTGGGCTTGTGCGGTGATGGTGACCTGTTGGCCCTGTAAGGTCACCGATTTGAGGCTGAAATTATGTTCCACAACACCTTCTGCAGGAATCTCAACCTCAGCGCTCAATTTCTCATAACCGATGATGGAAACGACGATGGTATATTTGCCGGCGGGTACATCGGCAATAGTATAGGCACCTTTAAAATTGGCTGCTGTTCCCAGACTGGTGCCCTTGAGCATGATGTTGCCTGCCGGCAAGGGATCTTTGGTATCCTTGTCAAAAATTGTTCCCTTGATCGTCCCTCCGAATACGGCCGACGGGGCCGCTGACAAGACGACCACCCCGATCAGTAGGAGAACCCAGCCACTAAAACGAATCGGGGACCGGTTCATAAATGACGGATAGAACCCTCTGACACTGTTCAGTAACCTTTTCATAATCTTGCTTCCTTTCTTTGATTAGGGTAAACATCTCTGAAAAGGTTTGGAATTTAATTTATTATTTATTAGTCATATAGAATTCCTGTAGAGGTTTGGGTCTGCACCAAAAGAAAAGAGGTTCGAGGTGATGTTTTACTGCAGCTGTTCGGTAATATTACCTTCGGGTATCGTAGCTGTCGACCCCATAGTTGAAAAAATCAGCCCAATTACTTACTCGAGAACTATTAATCATGCGAAATATAAACAAGGTTATTATAAAAGGCAAGAAAATATTGAACTGTTTCAAAAAATTTTGAATCGTTAAAAGCTGATGACTGATAATGTCCCATCGGAATACTCCAGCCAGGGGATTATGCCGCTCCTTTTGTCTATTGATACCATCGATCATTGCTGACAAAGCAGTATATTGAGACAAGCCAGAATCAAGCCACTGCCATCGACATTGCAAAGCCCTTCTCCTTGACGTCAATTTGAGTGATATTACTCTTCGCGGTTAGCCCAATCCGGCATTCCTCGGCTTGCACAAGTGAATTCTGCACTGCAGTCCGCCGGGGTTGAGATGAAGATAATGCTCACCCGGCAGCAATTTGTTCCCCTTGCAATTTTTCTGATGTATCTTCCATGAATGTCAAAGCGCGAAAAGCTGACGCGGCCCTATTTCGGTATCATAAATCCAATCCAAATTGTCGTCCCGTTATTAAAAGGATCGAGTTATTTTATCCGAGCCGGAAGGTCATTCAGACTGGCTCAGGTGAGTCTGACTGGATTCCAGGGCATTGCTCATCTTGATGGAAAAGAAGTATGATCAAGTGATCGCAGAACTCTACAAAGATCATCAGGCGAGAGTTCACGGGTGGGCGCGCTGACGCTGACGTACCGGGTGGGAGTGAGAGGATGCGGGGGGGAGGATTGCTGCTTTGAGGGCGCACCGAGATTATTTGCTGGCAATTTTACAAATTTATTGTTACTATTCAAGTACCAACGGTCGCACACAGAGGAAGAATCCCATGACATCGGCTGTGCCGATTTTCTCCCATGCCCTGGTCAAACTGTCGCTCGTTCTGCTGTTCAGCGCCCTCGCCGCCCGAGGCGAGGAACTGCCCGCCGCCGTCCGCCAGACCCTGGCCCAGTGGCAGGAGCGCAAGTTCGGGCTGATGATGCATTGGGGACCCTACAGCCAGTGGGGCGTGGTTGAATCGTGGTCGATCTGCTCCGAGGACGAACCCTGGTGCAGCCGCAAAGGCCGCCCCTATAACGAATATGTCGCAGCGTATGAAAAACTGCCGACGAGCTTTAATCCCCTGCGTTTCTGTCCCGGGAAATGGGCCGCCGCTGCCAAAGCGGCGGGCATGCGCTACGTGGTCTTCACCACCAAGCACCACGACGGCTTTTGCATGTTCGACAGTCCCGGTACCTCCTACAAGATCACCGATCCCTCGTGCCCCTTCGCGACCGATCCCCGCGCTGATGTGACCCGGGCGATTTTCGAGGCCTTCCGCAAGGAGGATTTTATGGTCGGGGCCTATTTCTCCAAACCCGATTGGCACAACCCCGACTATTGGGCGCCGGAGTGGGCAGCGCCCGACCGCGGCGTCAACTATGATCCCGCCAAACACCCCGACCGCTGGCAAAAATTCAAGGACTATACCTATTCCCAGATCGAGGCCCTGATGAGCGGTTACGGCCGCGTCGATATCCTCTGGCTTGACGGCGGCTGGGTGCGTCCGCAGAACACCATCACCGACGAGGTTCGCTCGTGGGCGGGCATGAAACCCTGGGATCAGGATATCGACATGGAGCGCATCGCCGCCATGGCGCGTAGCCTCCAGCCGGGAGTGCTCATCGTCGACCGCACGGTCCAGGGGCCCTATGAAAATTACCGCACCCCCGAGCAGCAGGTGCCGGACCGACCCCTCGATTATCCCTGGGAAACCTGCATGACGATGGGCGACCAGTGGTCCTTCAAGCCAGACGACCGCTATAAACCGGCGCGGCAGCTGATCCACCTCCTCATCGAGATTGTCGCCAAGGGCGGCAATTTCCTCCTCAATATCGGCCCGGAGCCGACCGGCGAATGGGCCGACGTCGCCTATGAACGCCTCGCTGCGATCGGCGCCTGGATGCAGGTGAATCACCAGGCAATCTATGGCTCAACGCCGCTGCCGCCCTGGAGAAGCGGTAAATTCGCCTTCGCCGCAGGTAAGGACCATACGCGCTATGTTTTTTATCTGGCGGATGAGGGCGAGGAGGCCCCGCCCGCCAGGCTGCTCATTCCGGGCATCACGGCGCCCCGATCAGCCCGCATCATGCTGCTCGGCCATGACCGGCCCCTGAGCTGGCAGCAAGATACGGCGGGAATTACAGTGCACCTCCCGGCGGCCCTACGGCAGCACATGCCTTGCGCCCATGCCTGGACCTTCTCTGTTCATTGAGTGATGTCCATCGCTGTTCATCCTCCTGGGGAAAGAACTTATGATGAGGAAAGCATTGATTCTCACTTGCCTTGGCCTCTTACTCGCCGGCAGCCTAGCGAAGGCAGAGACCAAAAAGGCCTTTGATGAGCGGATGCGCTGGTGGCGCGACGCCAAATTCGGCATGTTCATCCATTTCGGCCCCTATGCGGTCCTGGGCGGCGTCTACAAGGGCAACAACAGCGCCGCGGCCGAATGGATCATGAATGAGGAGAACATCTCCATCCCCGAGTATGAGGCGTACGCCCGGCAGTTCAATCCGGAACAGTTCGACGCCAAGGCCTGGGTGGCGCTCGCCAAAGTGGGCGGTGCGCGCTATATCATCATCACCTCCAAGCACCACGACGGTTTTGCAATGTGGGATTCGCAGGTGAGTCCCTACAACATCGCCCGGTTCACACCCTTCAAGCGGGATTTGCTCAGGGAGCTCTCCGAGGCCTGCAAAGAGGCGGGCATCCGCCTCGGCTTTTATTACTCGATCATGGACTGGCATCATCCCGACGCCAAAGGCGAGCGCTTTGCTGAATACCGCGATGGTTATCTCAAACTGCAGCTGCAGGAGCTCTTGACCGGCTATGGCAAGGTCGGTGTGCTCTGGTTCGACGGCGAGTGGATCGACGAGTGGACCGAACCGCAGGGCGCCGAGCTCTACAATTTTGTACGCAGGCTGCAACCCGGGATCATCATCAACAACCGCGTCGGCAAGGGCCGCAACGGGATGCAGGGGATGAGCCTCGATCACACGGCCGCTGGCGACTTTGGCACGCCGGAACAGGAGATTCTCAGTTCGGGCGGCGCCGGGATGGACTGGGAATCCTGCATGACCACCAACGACAGCTGGGGCTACAAGCAAGCGGACCAGAACTGGAAATCGGCGGAGACTCTCGTCCACAATTTGATCGATATCGCCGCCAAGGGCGGGAATTATCTCCTTAATGTCGGCCCGGACGCTACGGGTGTGATCCCGGAGGCGGCGCAGGAGCGCTTTCGCGAGATGGGGGAGTGGCTCAAGGTCAACGGTGCGGCGATTTATGAGAGCCGCACCTTGCCCGAGTACGCCGAGGGGGGGAGGATCCGCTACACGCGCAGCCAGGATGGCCGGACCCTTTACGCTGCCGCTCTGCAATGGCCCGGAACCACCCTGCGCCTGCGCTATGTCGAGCCCAGGAAGGGCTCCAGAATTTACCTGCTGGGCTATAAAAAGCCCCTCACCTGGCGGCAGAGCAGCAGCGGCGAAGTGGTGATTTCCCTACCGGCCCTGCTGCAGCGGGCCGGCAACCGGCCCTGCCGCTACGCCTGGGTGTTCAGGATCACGGGCCGGCAGCTGCCCGTCGCCAGACCCCCGGTTATCGCCAGCAGCAAAAAATCGGGGGTGAGCAATGCTCTCTTCATCGGCACCGAGACGGTCACTTTGAGCTCGCCGGAAGAATCGGCCGAGATCCACTATACGCTGGATGGACGCACGCCGGACCGGAATTCGCCGCTCTATTCTGCGCCGATCCTCCTGAAAGAGGATACCGAGGTGGAGGCCATCGTTTTCGCTCGGGGAAAGGTGGTCAGTCCGGTCGCCTATGCCCAGTTTACCCGGACCACGCGCGTGAAGCATATGATGCTCGAGAAGAGCCCCTCAGTCAAATATCCCGGCTGGGGCGAGCTGGGACTGATCGACGGGCAGCGCGGCGGCCTCGATTTTCATGACGGCAACTGGATCGGCTTCGAGGGCGAGGATCTTGACGCCAGCATCGACCTCGGCGAGCCGACGACCATCTCCATGGTAGCGCTGAGCTGCCTGCAAGACCAGAATTCCTGGATTTTTCTGCCGGCTGGGATCCGGCTGCTGACCTCGACCGACGGCCGGAATTATGTCACGACCGCCGAATGGAAAGCGGAACCCCAGCCCGCAGCGACAGCCGAGCGCATGGAGATAGCCCTGATGTTTAATTCCAAGAGCTGCCGCTATCTGCGGATCCAGGCCAGCAACGTCGGTACCTGTCCGGCCTGGCACAAGGGGGCGGGCGGCAAGGCATGGTTGTTTGCAGACGAAATCATCATTCAGTAGGAGGAAGCATGAGTGACGAGCACCATCAAGAGGGGAACAGCCAGGGAGTGGACCGGCGATCATTTTTTAAGACCGGTATGCTGGCCGGCCTTGGGGCGTTGACAGCCGCCTCGGTGCTGGACAGCTGTAGTAGTGCGGCCGATGCGCGCGAGGCTGCTCCGGAGCACCCCTTTTCCGTAGCGCCCCTGAAAAAGGTGCGTATCGGCATGGTCGGGGTCGGCTTGCAGGGGACCTCGCATGTGCGCAATTTTCTCGGCATCCCCGAGGCGCAAATCGTTGCGGTCTGCGATATCCGGCCGGAGCGGGCGGCTGCCGTGCAGAAACTGATCACCGGGGCCGGCCATCCGGAGCCGCGGGCCTATACCCGCAGCAGCACCGATTTCATCCGCCTCTGCGAGGAGGAGGATCTTGACCTGGTCTTCACAGCCACCCCCTGGGAGTGGCATGTGCCGGTCTGTCTCCACGCGATGAAAAATGGCAAGCATGCGGCGACCGAAGTGCCGGCGGCCGTTACTGTTGAAGAGTGCTGGCAGCTGGTCGAGGCGGCCGAAAAATATCGCAAGCATTGTGTGATGATGGAGAACTGCTGCTACGACCGCGAGGAACTGCTCATCCTTAATCTGGTTCGCAAGGGGATGCTGGGCGAGCTCATCAACGCCGAGGCCGGATATCTCCATGACCTGCGCGGCGTCAAATTCGGCAACGAGAACGAAGCGGTCTGGCGGCTGCCCCATTCCATCCGCCGCAACGGCAATCTCTATCCCACCCACGGCCTCGGCCCGGTGGCGCAGTGCATGAACATCAACCGCGGTGACCGGTTCGACTTTCTGGTCTCGATGAGCTGCAATTCGCGCGGGCTCAATCTCTACGCAGCCCATCTCTACGGCGCTGACGACCCCCGTGCCAAACAAACCTATGCTCTGGGCGATGTCAATACCAGCTTGATCCGCACAGAACTCGGCAAGACCATCACTCTGATCCACGACACCTCCTCGCCGCGGCCCTACACCCGTATCAACCGCGTGCAGGGGACGCGCGGCCTGGCTGAAAAGTGGCCGAACCGCATCTATATCGAGGGCAAGAGCAAACCACACCAGTGGGATGATCTCGAGAGCTATTACCCGGAGCATGCGCATCCTCTCTGGAAGGAACTCGAAGCCCAATCGGCTGGTTCTGGTCATGGCGGCATGGACTTCATCGAGGACTATCGTCTGATCTGGTGTCTGACTCACGGCCAGCCGATGGATATGGATGTCTATGACGCGGCCGCCTGGAGCTGCATCTCCGAGCTGAGTGAACGCTCGGTGGCGCGCCGCAGCCGGCCGATGGATGTGCCCGATTTCACCCGCGGCCGCTGGAGGGTCTGGCCGCAGCTGGGCATTGTCACCGCCTGAGGTTACTACCCGCCGTCACCAACGACCCGCGCCGCTCCCACCCACTAGGGCGGGAGCGGCGCGGGGACCAACCGGAGATTCCAAGATGCGTAGCGCTGCACCTTGTCTGATCCCCCTCCTTTTAGCCGTGCTCTTTTCCTGTGCCGGCCCCCGGCGGTTGCCGGAGGTGTCCACGGTCCAGGGCCCAGTGCTGATTCCTCTGCCCGCCCGCATGACGCTCGCAGAGGGCCGTTTTCGTCTCGATGCCTCCACCACCCTCATGACGCAGCCGCTCGACCGCTTGCAGGAGGTCACCAGCTATCTCTCGGAGCTGATCCGGAAGGGGAGCGGCTGGCAGCTGGCACAGGGCGAGGGAGTCTATACGGACGGCAATGCCATCGTCCTGCAGCTGGTGGATTCAACCGCCGCACTCGGCCGGGAGGGCTACCGCCTCGAGATCCATCCGAAGAAGATTCTGATTCAGGCGGCAGCGCCCGCTGGCATTTTTTACGGCATCCAGACCCTGCGCCAGCTCTGGCCTGGCGACTGGCAGCACCCGGAGCCGCTGCAGCAAGTCCAACCCGCCTTGATCCCCTGCATGACCATCGAAGACCAGCCGCGTTATGCATGGCGCGGGATGATGCTCGATGTCGCGCGCCATTACTTCCCCAAGGAATTCATTTACCGCTTCATCGACGATCTGGCGATGAACAAGCTCAACACCTTTCACTGGCATCTCAACGACGATCAGGGCTGGCGCATCGAGATCAAGCGCTATCCCAAATTGACCAGTGTCGGGGCCTGGCGTGTTGACCGCGAGTCGGATCCCTGGGACAGACGCAAACCACAGCAGCCCGGCGAACAGGCCAGCTATGGCGGTTTTTACACCCAGGCGGAGATCCGCAATATTGTCGCCTATGCGCGCAGCCGCTTCATCACCATCGTCCCCGAGATCGAGATGCCGGCCCACGCCGGCGCGGCTCTGGCGGCCTATCCCGCGTATTCCTGCAGCGGCGGTCCCTTCACCGTCCCGACGGGCGGCGTTTGGCCGATCGTCGACCTCTATTGTGCGGGCAATGACAGCACCTTCACCTTCCTGCAGAACATCCTCGATGAGGTGATCGGTCTCTTTCCAGGGGAGTACATTCATCTGGGCGGTGATGAAGCGGACAAGTCCGAGTGGAAAAAATGCCCCAAATGCCAGGCGCGCATCCGCAGCGAAAAGCTGGCGAATGAGACCGAACTGCAGGGCTATTTCATGCGGCGGATGGAGCACTATCTGGCCTCCCGCGGCCGGCGGATGATCGGCTGGGACGAGATCCTCGAGGGCGGACTTCCGGCGCGCGCCGCGGTGATGTCCTGGCGTGGTATGCGCGGCGGTATCGACGCCGCCCGGGCCTATCACGACGTCGTGATGGCCCCGACCGACTATTGCTACTTCGATTACTATCAGGGCGTGCCCGATCTCGAACCCAAGTCCATCGGTGGTTTTTTGCCGCTGGAGCGGGTCTATGCCTTCGAGCCCACCCCCGACAGCCTCAGCGCCGTACAGGCCGCCCATATCCTCGGCTGTCAGGCCAACCTCTGGACCGAATACATCGCCACGCCCGAGCATGCCGAATACATGATCTTTCCGCGTCTGTTCGCTCTGGCCGAGGTAGCGTGGTCGCCGGCATCCGCGCGCCATTGGCCCAACTTTCTTGGACGCGTTGTCGCCGCCATGCCGCGGCTGGAAGCGATGGGCATCAACGCCTCGCATACCCTCTTCAATGTCCAGGCCGAACTTATGCGTTCCTCGGACGGCCGGAATGTCGAGATCGTGCTGAAGAGCCTCGCTCCCAGCGGAGAGATCCGCTACACTCTGGATAACTCCCAGCCTTCGGCCACATCGCAACGGTTCCAGGGGCCGATCGTGCTCGATCGAAGCGCCACGGTCAGGGCCGGCCTCTTCCGCGACGGTATGCTCAGCGGCAAGATCGTCGCGGTGCCCTTTCTCACCCATCTTGCTTGCGGGAAGAAGATTACCTACTGCGCGCCCTACAGCGCCAAGTATGCAGCCGCAGGATCCAGAGCCCTGGTCGACGGTCGCAAGGGGACGCTCCTGTACAGCGACGGCGCCTGGCAAGGCTTTGAGCAAACCAATCTCGAGGTGGTCATCGATCTCGGCCGGAAACAGGTGATTCAGCGCGTCACGAGCAGTTTTCTGGAGGACGTCGGTTCCTGGATCTTTGGTCCGCGCCAGGTCACCTATTCCTTCTCCGATAAGGGGGCGGTCTATATCACTCTCGCCGATCTACCAGGCAAGTCCCATGATGACAATCCCGCCGCCGCCGTGCGAGACTACAGCCAGGATTTCGAGGATCTCGAGGCGCGCTACATCAAGGTGACTGCGGCCAATATCGGGGTTTGTCCGCCCGGCCACGCCGGTGCGGGGCAGAAGGCCTGGCTCTTCGTCGATGAAATCATTGTCGAATGACCAGCCCGCGCCGCGAATGGCCGATTCGATGCACCTGGTACCGATTGATGGAGTGACCCGCATGCGTTTTCGTAAAACCATCCTGATTTTCCTGCTCCCGGCCGCCGGCCTTTTCGCCCAGCCCGGTATCGTCCCGATCCCCATGGAAATGACCTTCGGGGAGGGCGCCTTCAACCTGGACGCCTCTACCCGGATTTATTATGAGGCCGCGATCCCGGAGCTGCCGAGCTATGCCGAGCGCTTCGCGAACCGGCTGCGCCAGGCGACCGGATTCCAACTGCCGGCGGCACCGCTGCCGGTGGATACGACGCAAACCGGCGCCCTCTATTTTCTTGCGCAGGGTGCCCGTACGGAGTGGGGCCCCGAGGGCTACAGCCTGACCGTGACCCCGCAGGCGTGCCGAATCCGCGCCAACGCCGCCGCCGGATTCTTTTATGCCACGCAAAGTCTGCTGCAGCTGCTGCCGGCGGAGATCGCCGCTGCGGCGCCCCCGGTTCGCGCCGCCTGGCCGATCCCCAGCGTCTCCCTCCTCGACCGGCCGCGCTTCGCCTGGCGCGGGATGCATCTCGATGTTTGCCGCCATTTTTTTCCGGTCACTGAGATCAAGAAGTACATCGACCTGCTGGCGATGTACAAGCTCAACATCTTTCACTGGCACCTCAGCGACGACCAGGGCTGGCGCATCGAAATCAAAAAGTATCCTAGATTGACCGAAACGGGCGCATGGCGCAACGACGGAACCGGCCGGTATGGCGGTTTTTATACGCAAGAGGAGATCCGCGCGGTGGTGGCCTACGCAGCGGAACGCGCCGTCACCATCGTTCCGGAGATCGAAATGCCGGGCCATGCCATGGCCGCCCTGGCTTCCTATCCCTGGCTCGGCTGCACCGGCGGACCCTATCGGGTGCAGTTCAGCTGGGGCATTTTTGACGACGTCTTTTGCGCGGGCCGGGATACGACTTTCGCCTTTCTCGAGGATGTCCTGACCGAAGTGATGGCGCTCTTTCCAGGAACCTATATTCACGTCGGCGGCGACGAGTGCCCCAAGACCCGCTGGAAGAGCTGCCCGCGCTGCCAGGCGCGTATCCAGGCGGAGGGGCTGCAGAACGAGACCGAGCTGCAGGGCTGGTTCACGCGGCGCATCGAGCGCTTCCTCTCCGCCCACGGCCGCCGCCTCATCGGCTGGGACGAGATCCTCGATGGCGGCATTGCAGCAGGCGCCACCGCCCAGGCCTGGCGCGGCCTGGAGTATGGCATTGCCGGTGTCCGCAGCGGCCATGATGTGGTGATGAGCCCGACCAGCCATTGCTATTTCGATTATTACCAGGGCAACTCCAACAGCGAGCCCAAGGCCATAGGCGGTTATATCCCGCTGGAGAAGGTCTACGAACTGGAGCCGGTCCCGCCGGTGCTCACGCCTGAGGAGGCGGCGCATGTCCTTGGGGCTCAGGCCAATCTCTGGACCGAATGGATCGCCGACGCGCCCTACCTCGAATATATGCTGCTGCCGCGGCTCTGCGCTCTCAGTGAGGTCGTCTGGAGTTCTTCCGCGCGGCGCGAGTATGGCGATTTTACCCGGCGGATGGCGGATCAGTATCCCCGCCTTGAGGCGGCCGGAGTCAATGTCCGTGTCCCGCCGGCGGCCTATTTTGCCGGAACGGGCGAGCCGGCCACCTTCGAATTCCAGGTGTCGGCATCCATCTCGGGGGCGCAGAACGGGGCTGGAGCCCGCGTCGGCTCCGACGCCCTGCGTTGGTCGATGACCGAGGAGGGCCGCACCAGCGGCGCGACGATCGTTTTTAACACGCCCCGTGACATGCGGATGCGCATACCCTATTACAGCCTCACCTTTTCCTACAAGACCAACCTGGCCCTGGACACCCTCTTCATCGGCTTTCGCGATGCCGACGGCCGCGGATTCTCTTTCCCGCTGCTGCAGCGCCATATGAACACCTCCGGCAAATGGGTGGCCTTGTCCCTGGGACTCTCCAGCTTCAAGGCCGAAGCGGGCTTTGACAGCAGCCGGGTGGCGCAGTTCGGTTTCTGGACGCATGCCTCCCGCGCCGGCGCTGATTTCTTTTTCGCGGATATCTATCTGGGCCTCCCCGACACCTGGCCGGCGGCTCATGCCCCCATCGTCTTTTTCGACGGGAGCAATTTCAACCCCCTCTTCCGGGTCAAGGGATTTGGCAACGCTCCGGGCTCGGGTGTGCTTCAGGGGGGCGGCCTGCGCTCCCGGACCAATGCTCTGCGCTGGCTGCCGCCGGCCGATTACAGCAGCAGCGCCATCCGCTGGCGCTTCAACGAGACCGTCGATTTCCGTCAGGTACTGCTCGGCGATACCCTCAAGCTGGCCCTCAAGGCTCCGGCCGGGTGCGACAGCCTGCAGCTGGCCTTTACCGATGCGGGCACGCGCCTGAGCCGCTGCTGGCTGACAGCGGCGGAGGGGTGCTTCGACGGCCAGTGGCACAACCTGCGCCTGCCGCTCACCCGGTTCGCGCCGGACTCGGGCTTTGCGGCCGGGGCCGTCGATCTCTTTTCCTTTTTCATCCGCAGCCGGCTCCCCGGCGCCGAGATCCTGCTCACGGATATCTGGATCGGCCAGCCCTCCGCCGGGCAGATCAGCGGGATCGAACGCCGGGAGACACTGATTTCGGGGTACCGCCTCGAGCAGAATTATCCCAATCCCTTCAACCCGCTGACGACGATCGCCTACCGCCTGGCGCAGCGCGGCCGAGTCCGTCTCGAAATCTATAATCTGCTCGGAGAACGGGTCGCGACGCTGGTGGATGCGGTGCAGGAGGGAGGCGCCTATCAACTCTATTGGGATGCCCGGTGCTTCGCCTCGGGTTCCTACTATTACCGGCTGCAGGTGAACGATTTCGTTCACACCCGGAAGATGGTCCTGGTCAAGTGAGCGCGGAGCAGGGCCCCATGTCGAGACTCTCGATCGCTGTCATCACCCGCAATGAGGAGACCAACCTGCGCGCCTGTCTTGAGAGCGCGGCATGGGCGGACGAGATCGTCGTGGTCGACGCCGAGAGCAGTGACGCGACTGCAGCAATTGCGCGCGAGTTCACGGAGCGTGTCTATATTCGCGCCTGGCCCGGGTTCGCAGCGCAGAAGGCCTTTGCGCTCGAGCAGTGTACCTCGCCGTGGATTTTCAGCCTGGATGCGGACGAGCGCATCCGCCCCGAACTGGCTGTGGAGATCCGCCGTGTCATCGCTGATCCGGCGGCGCTGCCCGGATACCGCGTCGGCCGGCGCTCCTGGTTTCTCGGGCGCTGGATCCGCCACGGCGGCTGGTACCCCGGCTATCAGCTGCGGCTCTTCCGCCGCGACGCGGTCGCGGTCATCGACCGCCGGGTGCATGAAGGCTTCACCGTCGCCGGCGAAAGCGGCACCCTGCAGGGCGATCTCGACCATTATTCCCACCCCTCCATTGTGAGCAGCCTCGATAAGATGGGGCGCTACTCCACCCTCGAAGCGCTGGACCGCCTCGAGCGCCAGCACGTGCGGGCCCTCGATTTCTTCACGCACCCCCTCGCCGCATTTCTGCGCAAGTACATCGCCCAGGGCGGTTTCCGCGACGGCCGGCACGGCCTGGTGCTCGCCTGGGTGACCGCGCTGGTCAAGCTTGCCCTCTATATGAAGATCCGGCATCTGCAGCGACTGCGGGCGGCGAAGGAGGACGGTGCCGCCGCGCTGCCGGCGGATGATCCCCTCGAGGCGCTCTTCACGGCGCAGCAACGGCAGCTGGAACTCTTTAATCCTACCGCCGCGGCCGGTCCTGGCACGGGGCAGCCACGGGCTCCATCGGCCGGTTCGCCGGCCGATTTGCCAGCCCGTACGCCGCTCGGCCAGCCGCCCGGCGTGCGGGCCTTTGTGGTGCGCCCGCTGTCCGCCTTTTTCCGGACTTACCGAGACCGCTCTTCTGTCTCAGAGGGTGTCCCGGTCCTGACGCAGGCCTTGCTCGCCGCGGCCTATGCCACCGCCCGCGAGATAAAAATCTGGGAAGCGGGGGTGAACGCAAAGGGTAGCTCATGAGGAATGCGGCATCCTGCAGCCTGGGCCGTCTCGGGCTGCTCATTTTTCAAGGGATGAGGTTCTGATGATACCGCACAGGTTGGTGTATCCTTCCGTAATGTTGCTGGTGCTCGGACTGGTGCGGATATCGCCGGCCGAAAAGCGTCACGATTTGCGGCTCTGGTTCGACCGACCGGCCGGTTCGT
The DNA here is from genome assembly GCA_035419245.1 of bacterium. NCBI lineage: Bacteria > bacterium. The sequence continues at coordinate 61,414 of DAOLSP010000009.1, forward strand.
TCACCGAGTCGCTGCCGCTCGGCAACGGCCGGATCGGGGCGATGCTCTTCGGCGGCGCCGATTCGGAAAAGATCCTGCTCAACGAGATCTCGCTCTGGTCGGGGTCGCCGCAGGAGGCCGACCGGCCGGACGCCCATACCTATCTGCCCCAGATCCGCGCTCTGCTGCTGGCGGGCGACAACCGCGCCGCGCAGGCGCTGGTGATGCAGCACTTTGTCTGCGCAGGGGCGGGCTCCGGCTACGGCAGCGGCGCCAACGTTCCCTACGGCTGCTATCAGACTCTGGGCGCACTGCGTCTGGACTTTACGGCACGCGGGGTGGTCCGCGACTATCGCCGTGAGCTCGATCTCGATCGCGCCGTGGCCACGGTCCGCTTCCGCCGCGCCGGCGTTACCTTTCAGCGCGAACTCTTCATCAGCGCCCCGGACCAGGTGCTGGTCCTGCGGCTGACCGCCAGCCGGAAGAGAGCGCTGCAGTTCACCATCGCCCTGGACCGGCCGGAGCGCTTCAAAACCGTCGCCTCCGGTTCGCGCGAGCTGCAGATGGCCGGGCAACTCAACGATGGCCGCGGCGGCATGGGGATGTGCTATGCCGTTCGTCTGCGCGTCGCCGCCTGTGACGGCCGGGTGGAGGTAGCGGGAGACCGGCTGGTCGTCACCGAGGCGTCCGAGGTCCTGCTCTTGCTCGCGGCCGCAACCGATTTTGACGGCTTTGCCGGGCGCCACACCCGTGATCCCGGCGCAGCGGTACAGCAGGATCTCGGTAGCATTGCGGTCCGGAAGTATGATGCGCTGTGCAGCCGCCACATGGCGGACTATCAGCACTTTTTTCGCCGCACCGCACTCCATCTGGGCGGTGGCGGATCTGATCGAGCGGCGGCCAGGCTGCCTACCGACCGCCGCCTGCTCGCACTGCAGCAAGGCGGCAGCGACCCTGCTCTGATGGCCCTCTATTTTCAGTTCGGACGGTATCTGTTGATCTCCTCCTCGCGTCCGGGCGGGCTGCCGGCCAATCTCCAGGGACTCTGGGCTGAGGAGATCCAGACCCCCTGGAACGGCGATTATCATATCAATATCAATCTGCAGATGAATTACTGGCCGGCCGAGGTGACCAACCTCGCCGAACTGCACGAGCCGATGCTTGATTACATCAGCGCGCTGGTGGAACCTGGGCGGCGGACGGCCCGGGCCTATTATGGCGCTCGCGGCTGGGTGGCCCATGTGATCAGCAATCCCTGGCTCTTCACCTCGCCCGGCGAAGGGGCCTCCTGGGGCGCGACGGTCAGCGGCGCGGCCTGGCTCTGCCAACATCTCTGGGAACACTATGCCTGGTCTCTGGACCGGGATTATCTGGCGCGGGTCTGGCCGGTGATGCAGGCGTCGGCCCTCTTTTACCGGGACATGCTGGTCCGCGAGCCCGGTCATGGCTGGCTGGTGACGGCTCCTTCCAATTCTCCCGAGAATTCCTACCGGCTGCCGGATGGTTTCACCGGGCAGATTTGCATGGGACCGGCGATCGACCAGCAGCTGCTGCGGGCGCTCTTCGGCAACTGCAGTGCGGCGGCGCGCATTTTGGGCATCGACACGGCCTTCGCCGCGGAGATGGATTCTCTCCGCCGTCAGCTCGCGCCCAACCAGATTGGTTCCAAGGGTCAGCTGCTCGAGTGGCTCGAGGAGTATGAGGAGCCGGAGCCGCACCACCGTCACGTTTCGCAGCTCTGGGGGCTCTATCCGGGTGACGAGATCTCGCTGGAGGCGACGCCCGAGCTGGCCGCGGCCGCGCGCAAAGTGCTCGAATTGCGCGGCGATGACGGCACCGGCTGGTCGCTGGCCTGGAAGGTCAGCTTCTGGGCGCGCCTTGGCGAAGGGGGCCGTGCCCATGCCCTTCTGCGGGTGCTGCTCCGGCCCAGCGGCGCGGACCTGGCCCGCGGGGAGCACGGCGGCAGCGGCAGCTACCCCAATCTCTTTTGCGCCCATCCGCCGTTCCAGATCGATGGCAATTTCGGCGGGACCGCCGGGATTGCGGAGATGCTGTTGCAGAGCCAGGGCGGAGCACTGCGTCTGCTGCCGGCCCTGCCGCCGGAGTGGACGGAGGGGGAGGTGCAGGGGCTGCGGGGCCGCGGCGGCTTTCGTGTCGATATCACCTGGCGGCAGGGCCGGCTCCTGCGCGCCGGCATCCACTCGGCGGCCGGCGCTCCCTGCACCCTGCGCTGCGGCAGCGCTGCGCTCCGCGTCACCGGCCCGGATGGCCGCATCCTCGCGGCTGCCGGCGCGGGCCAGTGGGCTCGGTTTGCCACGGCGCCGGGCGCCACCTATACCGTCACCCTGAACTGAACCTCGGACAAACAGGTTGAGCATGAATAAAACTCTTTTTCTGATCCTCCTGATCACCGCGGCGCCGGACATCGGCCGGACGCAAACGACTTCCGAAAGCGAAGCCGACCTGATCCGCCGTGCGGCGGCCGTCGTTCCCTCGCCGCGCCAGTACGCCTGGCAGCGGCTGGAGACCATTGCCTTCACCCACTTTGGTATCAACACCTTCACAAACCACGAATGGGGCGATGGGACCGAGGATCCGGCCTTTTTCAATCCCACCGCCTTCGATGCGCGCCAGTGGGCCAGGATCTGCAGGGCCGCGGGACTGAAGATGATCATTCTTACCGCCAAACATCACGACGGCTTTTGCCTCTGGCCGAGCGCCTTCACCGACCACTCGGTCAAGCGCTCCCCCTGGCGCGGCGGTAAAGGCGATGTCGTCCGCGAGGTCGCCGAGGCCTGCCGCGAGTACGGCCTCAAATTCGGCGTCTATCTCTCCCCCTGGGACCGCCATGAACCGAGTTATGGCGATTCGCCGCGCTACAACGTCCATTTCATGAACCAACTGCGCGAGCTCCTCACCCAATACGGCGAGGTGGCGGAGGTCTGGTTCGACGGCGCCTGCGGCGAGGGGCCCAACGGCAAACGTCAGATCTATGACTTTCAGGCTTGGTACCAGCTCATCCGCCAATTGCAGCCGAACGCGGTCATCGCCATCATGGGGCCCGATGTGCGCTGGGTCGGCACCGAGGCGGGCTATGGCCGTGAGACCGAATGGAGCGTTCTCCCGGCCGCGGCGCTGGACACCGATGCCATCGCCGCCCTCTCCCAGCAGCAGGCCAGCGACGCCGCCTTTGTGCCCGGCGATCTCACCGAAACCGATCTCGGCAGCCGCGACAAGATCCGCGCCGCCCCCCGGCTGATCTGGTACCCGGCTGAGGCCGATGTCTCGATCCGGCCGGGATGGTTCTACCACGCCAGCGAGGACGGCCAGGTCAAGAGCGCCGAAAAACTGCTCGATATTTATTACGGATCCGCCGGCCGCAACTGCGTGCTGCTCCTCAATCTGCCGCCCGACAAGCGCGGCCTGATCCATGAGAACGATGCCGCGGCCCTGCTCGGCATGCGCCAGGCGCTGGACGCCACCTTTGTCACTAACCTCCTTTCCGGCACCCAAGTCACCGCCGGCGGCGGGGGAGAGGCGGCGAACGCGGAACAAGCCGGCGCGCGGCAGCAAGACCCCCCATCCGGCCTGACCGTTCTGACCGACGGCGATCCCGCCTCGTTCTGGCGCGCGCCCGGCGGCTCGGAGACCGCTCTCCTTACCGCCGAACTCGGTGGTGAAAAAACCTTTGATGTCCTCGCCCTTCAGGAGCCCATCCAGAACGGCCAGCGCATCGAAGCCTTCGAGCTGCAGGCGCCCTCTGGCAGCGGCTGGCGATCCATCGCCTTCGGCACCACCGTCGGCTTCAAACGGTTGATGCGTTTTCCGCCGGTCACCGCGACCCGGGTGCGCCTGGTCATCACCCGGTCACGGACCGAGCCGGCACTCTCGGAGTGGGGCCTCTATAAGCAGCCTGCAGCCCTGGAACTTGCACCGGCGGGCAGCCGCGCCGGCGCCGCCATTGTCCCGGCCCTTCCTGAACTCCCCATCGGGAACAAACGCCCGGCTCTGCTGCGCCTCGCCCAGCACGGCCGCTCACCCTATCGCATCGTCCTGCCTGAAAAGCCGGCCGCCGCCGAGCAACGCGCGGCCGGTCTTTTGCAGGAGTATCTCCGCAAATCAACCGGTGCCGAATTGCCTGTCGTGGGTGAGGCCGCGGCTGCCGGGAAGAAGGAGATCCGCATTGGCGCTGGCCGGCGCTTGCCGCCAGTGCTCACGGCCCTGCAGAGCCAACTGCCCGAGGATGGGTTCTATCTCGGCCCGGACGGAGACAATATCCTCCTCCTCGGCGGCGCGGACCGCGGTGCGGTCTATGGCGCGGTCCATTTCCTCGAAAAGTACCTCGGCTGCCGCAAATACACGCCTACGGTTGAGGTGGTGCCGCCGCACCGCGACCTGACCCTCCGGATCGTGCCGGAGGTCCAGGCCCCGGCCAGCCGCTTCCGTTCCATCCATTCCCGATTCCTCCGCGATCCCGGCTACAAGGAGTGGATGCGCCTCGATGATGTCAACGACATCTACGGCCGCGGCTATTACGTCCACACCTTTGACCGTCTCGTGCCCCGCGCCGACTATTTCGCCGACCACCCGGAGTATTACTGCTGGATGAACGGCAAGCGGATTCACGACCAGCTCTGTCTTACCCATCCGGAGGTTCTGCGCCTGACTATCGCGCACCTGCGCCAGGCGATATCGGAGCAGCCCGACCGAAAATACTGGTCGGTGAGCCAGAACGATAATTTATCCTATTGCCAGTGCCCCGATTGCCAAAAGATCATCGAGGAGGAGGGTTCGCCTGCCGGGCCGCTCCTCCGCTTCATAAACGCCGTGGCCAAGGAATTTCCCGATAAGATCATCTCCACACTGGCCTACCAGTTTTCACGCCCGGCGCCGCGGATCACCCGTCCGGCGGAGAATGTCCAAATCGTCCTCTGCACCATCGAACTCAACCGCAGCAAGCCGATCGAAGCCGATCCGGAGAGTCAGGATTTTGTCCGGGATATCCGGGAATGGTCGCAGCGGACCCGGAATCTCTTCATTTGGGATTATGTGGTCCAATTCACCAATTTCGTCAGCCCCTTTCCCAATCTCCACGTCCTGCAGCCCAACCTGCAGTTCTTCGTCCGCAACGGCGGCCTGGAGCATTTTCAGCAGTCTAACGGTCAGTCGGGCGGCGAGATGGCCGAGCTCAAGAACTGGCTCATCGCCAAATGGCTCTGGAATCCCGATCTCGATGCCGATTCCCTGAAAAACGATTTCCTCCGAGGTTATTTTGCTGCGGCCGCACCCTTCATTAACGACTATATCGAGCGGCTGGAGACGGAGCTGATCCACTCGGGTCAGCGTCTCGATATCTACGGCTCGCCGGTCTGGAACGCCGCAACGTTTCTCTCGGCGGAAAATGTGGATGAATACAACCGCTTTTTCGACCAGGCCGAAGCGGCGGTGGCAGATGAACCCGCACTGCTGGAGCGGGTGCGCACGGCGCGGATGCCCCTGCAGTACGCGGTCATGGAGATCGGCAAGGACGACCTCTTCGGCCCGCGGGGCTGGTACCGGGAGGAGGGAGGCGCCTTTGTGCTGCGGCCTGAGATGCGCGCGACGCTGGAAAAATTCCATGCCGCCGGTCAAGCCGCCGGACTCGGATTGGTCAATGAGAGCGGCTTCACCCTCGAGGATTATTACCAGACCACCCTGCGCTTTATCGATGCCCGTGTCGAGGGCAATCTCGCTTTCCGCAAATCCGTGACCGCCGCGCCGCCGCCGAGCCCCAAGTATGCTCGCGGCGACCTGGCGGTGCTGACCAACGGGGTGCAGGGAGCCAGCGACTACAAGGTGCACTGGCTCGGCTGGGAGGGGGTTGATTTCGCCCTAACCCTGGACCTCGGCGCTGCCGCGCAGCCGCAGCGCGTTCGTCTCGCCAGCCTCTACGATCCCAAGAGCTGGATCCTGCATCCGCGCCGGGTGAGCTGCCTGGTTTCGCCCGACGGCAAAACCTTTCAGCCGGCCGGGAGCGAGGCGGTGGAGGGCGACCAGCGCCAGGAGCCCAAGGTTCACGAATTCGTCTTCACTGCTCTTCCTGCCGGGGTGCGCTGGCTGCGCTTCGAGGTCGAGGGGACCAAACATTTGCCCGCCTGGCATCCTTCCGAGGGCGGCCTCTCCTGGGTCTTTTTCGATGAGATCGTTGTGGAATGAAGCAAAGAGCCGGAGCGGCTGTTCCGGCAGCAGGCCAGCAGATCCCTGCTCAAGCCCATTCAAGCTAATAGGAGAAAAACAAGCCATGCGAGGATCATTAGACCGGTTTTTCAACCTTTCGGCTAATCACACCACCCTCCGTACCGAGTTGGTGGCCGGGCTCACCACCTTCATCACCATGGCCTACATCATCTTTGTCAATCCCGCCATCCTCAGCCTGACCGGCATGGACCGCAGCGCGGTGTTCACCGCGACCATCCTCTCGACGGTTATCGCCACCCTGATCATGGGATTATACGCCAATGTCCCCTTCGCCCAAGCCCCTGGTATGGGGATGAATGCCTTTTTTACCTTCACGGTCGTGCTCACTATGGGGCTGAGCTGGCAACAAGCCCTGGCGATTGTCTTCCTCTGCGGGGTGATCAATTTTATCATTGTTGTCACCAATATCCGCAAGATGCTGATCGAGGCCATCCCGGAGTCGCTGCAGCATGCCATCGGCGGCGGGATCGGACTCTTCATAGCCTATCTCGGCATCAAGAACGCTCATCTCCTGGATTTCACCGCCGACAGCGCCCAGATTGTCCGCGCCACCCTTGCCGGCGACAAGGTCCAACAGGTCGTTGCCCGGGACGTCGTGCCCTCGCTGACTCGTTTCACCGATCCGGTCACCCTCCTCGCGGTGACCGGCTTGATCCTCACGGTCATCATGCTGCTGCTGCGCTGGCGCGGGGCAATACTGCTCGGGATCCTAGCGACGACTGTGATCGGTCTGGCCACCGGCCAGGTGCACTGGCCGCATCTGGCGGCTGCCGATTTTCTCCCACCATCGCTGGAGCCGACGCTCTTCCATCTCGATATCGCCGGTCTGTTCAGTCAACCCGACAGGGTCTTCTCGATCTTGGCGCTGATCCTGGCCTTCAGCCTCTCGGATACCTTCGACACCATCGGTACCTTCATCGGCGCCGGACGCCGGGCCGGGATCTTCGACCAGCGTGATGCCGAGCGCCTGGCAGCAGGCAAGGGGATCTCCTCCAAACTTGACCGCGCCCTCTTCAGCGATGGCATCGCCACCTCGATCGGTGCCTTGCTGGGCACCAGCAACGTCACCAGCTACGTCGAAAGCGCAGCCGGGATCAGCGCGGGCGGACGTACCGGATTGACCTCGGTTTTCACCGCGGTGTTTTTCCTGCTGGCGCTCTTCATCGCGCCGCTCGCCCTGATCATCCCCGCCGCGGCCACCGCAGCCGCCCTCATCGTCGTTGGCATCCTGATGATCTCAAGCATACGCGAGGTCGACTGGAGTAATCCCGATGAGGCGGTGGCGGCCTTTTTCACGGTGGTGATGATGCCCTTCACCTGTAGCATCGCCAATGGCGTGGCTGCAGGGTTCATTTTTTATGTGCTCACGCAAACCGTCAGGGGAGAGGCGAAAAAAGTGCATCCGCTGATGTATTTCGTCACCGCTCTTTTCCTGATCAATTTTGTCATCACCGCAGTGAAATAGGGAACAGGAGGAATCGTTGCAGGCTGTGCGTTTTTGACTTGCCTTTGTGCGCTGAAATGTGTACCATTAATCATGGTTTTGTGACGGAGCTCTCTACTTTCCGCCTGCCAAAGCGGTATACTAATAGAAAGGTTTTTTCTGCAGCGGATCTTTTTTAAGGAGCTGACGATGAGAAAAATGATGATGCTGTTGGCCTTGCTGACGTTCGTCCTGGTCCTGCAGAGCGAAGTAATGGCGCAGTTATACCTCGGACCACGCGCCGGGTACTACAAGAGCAAGGATGCCGATCAGGGGCAGATGTATGGCGGCCTGGCCGCGCGCCTCGCGATGGGCGGATTAAAGATCGAGGGCGCCATTGATTACCGTCAAGAAAAGTACGATGACGGCATGATGACCCTCCGCAGCTGGCCCGTACAGGTATCCGCGTTGCTCTATCCTCTGCCAGTGGTTTACGGCCTCGCCGGCGCGGGCTGGTATCACACCACGGTCGATTACGATCAGAACAAGATCGGCCTGGGCGCGCCCGAGGATCAGACTACAAGCACTCTTGGCTACCATCTCGGCGCGGGACTGGAGCTGCCGGTCAGCAACATGAAGCTCACCGCCGATGTCCGCTATGTTTTTCTCAACTACGATCTCGATAATATCGGCAACAAGGAGCAGCCCGATTCCGATTTTCTCGCAATCACGCTCGGACTGCTCTGGGAACTGTAGCTCCTTGGAACGGGTAGGTGCGAGTGCTCTCTTCTCGCACCCACCTGGCCTGGGGGGCGACGCGAGAGCATAGAGGCCCACCTGGCCTTCGGGTCGGCGCGAGAGATTGGAGGCCCAGCCGGATTTCGCCAAGAATGAGAAAAAAGTATTGGAAATTAGAAATTTATTATGTATACTCATAGTTAATATTAATTGCGAGATGTCATTTCATAACACCAATTCAGTGCCGTTATTGAAATCGCGATGTTGATTGATATGTAATCCCGACCTGCCAGTGCGTCCCTCTTGACGGATTCCCCTGCAGTTCCAATGCGCATCCCTCTTCATCCTCTGACATTTCCAGTCCTCTATCCATAAAGGATGTATCATGAGTTTTGATCAATTCAAGCTCGATTCCCGCTTGATGCCGGGAATCAAAGCCGAAGGCTATGTCACGCCTACACCTGTCCAGTCTGCCTCCATCCCCGTGATCCTCTCCGGACACGACCTGATCGGCACAGCGCAAACGGGTACCGGTAAAACCGCGGCATTTGTGCTGCCTATTCTGCACCAGCTGCTCTCCGGGCCGCGCAAGCAAAGCCGTGCCCTGATCCTCACCCCCACGCGCGAGCTGGCCGAGCAAATCCACGAGACGGTCCGCAGCCTGGGCCAGGGTACGGATCTGCGCAGCGTCACCGTCTATGGCGGCGTTCCTTCCGGGCCGCAGATCAAGGCCTTGCGCAGCGGCGTTGAGCTTCTCGTCGCCTGTCCCGGCCGCCTGCTCGACCTGATGGATCAGCACCAGGCCGATCTCTCGGGGATTGAGATTCTGGTCCTCGACGAAGCGGACCGGATGCTCGACATGGGCTTTTTACCTTCAGTCCGCAAAATCGTCCAGAAGATCCCATCGCAGCGTCAGACTCTGCTTTTCTCCGCCACTTTTCCAGAGGAGATCGAAGGACTGGCCGCCCAGGAGATGCGGAAGCCTCAGCGCGTCATGCTCGGGCTCGCCCAGCCGGTTCATACGGTCCGCCACGCGCTCTACCCGGTGCAGCCGCATCTCAAGCTGCCTCTGCTGCTGGCTCTGCTGCAGCGCACCGAGACCGATTCGGTCTTGATTTTCGCGCGCACCCGTCACCGCGCCCAACGCGTCGCGCTGCAGGTGGGTCGTCACGGTTACAAGGTGACCAGCCTGCATAGTGACCGCACCCAGAGTCAACGTCAAGCGGCGCTCACGGGGTTCCGGCGCGGCGAGTTCCAGATCATGGTCGCCACCGACATCGCCGCGCGCGGACTGGATGTCGAAACGATCTCCCATGTCATCAATTTCGACATGCCGGATACCGCCGATGCCTACATTCATCGCATCGGCCGTACCGGACGTGCCGAGCGCAGCGGCCTCGCCTACACCATGACCACGCCCGAGGATACGGACATGGTGAAAACCCTCGAAAAAATCATGGGCAAGCCCCTGCCGCGGGAGACTCTGCAGGATTTTAATTACCGTCAGGCGGCGCCGGAGCCGGCTTCGCCGGCCGGGCGGTCTCAGAATCCGGCGCGTCGGCAAGTGCAGCGGCCACTGCCCCCATCCGGCGCGCAGCGCCCGGTTTCACATGCCTCCCGCTCCGCCTATCCCCAAGCGGGACGCCCCCAGGTCGCCCGGAACGATGGCGTCTATCGCGGTGACCCCCGCCGCGAGGCCGCCCGTCGTGAAGGCAGCCGTAGCGGCGCCAGACGCAGCGCTGTCGCTTCGGGCCGCGCCAGCGCGATGCGGAACGGCGCAATCCGGAAAAGCCAAAACCAGGCTTCCCGGATTCCGGGCAAAAGCCTTTGGGATACCCTGCGCCAGACCATCGGCCTGGGCCGATAGTCGAATTCCTGCCCGCCGGTGAAGAAAATGTTTTGAAATGGGCCTGAAAATTGCGATATTTTATTGATAAATATCGGAAATAACGAACTCTTCGCATGCCCAGGCGCAAAATACTCCTGTGGATCGCCATCGTTCTCGCGGTGGCGGTGGCCACACACTGGCTCTCCGGTGACGGGGAGAGCACGGCCCCGGCTGTCGCGCAATCCTCTGCCGCGCCGGCTGCGGCCGACTCCGGGTGTTTGCGCGCGGTGGCCGACCTCAATCGCCATCTAGCGGAACAGATCGACGAGGCGGAGCTGGCGGCCATTCTGGTCGCGCTGAACCGCAGCAACAATCGTGAACTCCCGGGCCGGTATGTCACCAAAGCCCAGGCTCGCCAGGCGGGATGGCGGCCGGGGGACGATCTTTGGGCCCATCCCGCCCTAAAGGGCAAAAGCATCGGCGGCGACCGCTTTTCCAACCGGGAGAACCAGCTGCCAGCCGGCGGCCGTAGCTGGCGCGAACTCGATCTCGACTACAAGGGTGGCCACCGCGGCGCCAAGCGCATGGTTTTTTCCAGCGACGGATTGCGCTATGTCACCGTCGACCATTACCGGACCTTTGTGGAGGTACCGCCATGCCCGTGAAACACTGTCTTCTGCAAGGCCGCGATCTGACCTCCATGGACCGGTTCTACGACGAGTTGGCGCGGCAGCTCGACTTCCCGTCCTGGTTCGGCCGCAATCTCGATGCGCTATGGGACCTGCTGACAACCGACATCCCGGGGCCGATCACCATCCGTATCAAACAGCCCAGAACCGCGGAGCGGCTTCTGGGGGAAGCCTACAGCCGGATTCTCGATCTTTTCAAGGAAGTAGAAGAGGAGCGCGATGATTTCAAAGTCGTGGTGCGTTAAAAGACCATCTTGCACCCGTCCTTTCCAATTCATTCTTCTCGAACTTTGCTTCTTTTGCCTACTGCCCCTGATTGCCGCTGCCCTGCCTGCTACGCCTGCCCTGCCCAAAGCCAAAGAGAAATGGATTTGTCAGGAGGGAAATCTGTTCACCCTTTATAGCGCGGCCCCGGCGCGGCAGGCCAGCGAAATCAACCTCGGCCTCGAGCAGTACCATGCCGTACTGACCTCGTTCAGCGCCGGCAGGGCCTTGCCGAGTCCGGTGCCCACCTTTATCTTTGTCTTCAAGGATGAGCGCGGGCTGGCGCCCTACCAGAGTTTTCCCGTCGAGCAGCCCGCCGGCAGTGACGGCTATTTTCTCCAGCGGGAGGATGCCCAATACATCGCTGTCAGCGCCCGCGAGGAGGTGACACGGACGATCTATCATGAATATGCCCATGCCATTTTCGCCACCGCCTGGCCGGGAGCGCCGCTCTGGCTCCAGGAGGGGCTGGCGGAGTATTTTAGTACTTTCCGGGCTGATGCCGATGCTATTCTGATCGGCGGGCCTCTCAAAGAGCATGCCCGCACCCTGCGGTCGACGCCGTGGGTCCCTTTTGCCGAGTTGATGAAGCTGGATGCCGATGCCTCCCTCTACCGCGATTCGGACAAGAATCCCATTTTTTACGCCCAATCCTGGATGCTGACCCATTTCCTTTTCCATGGGCTGCGCGATGGGGGAGCCGAGGCCATCGACTGCTATATCACCCTGTTAGGGACGGGGGAATCCAACGCCAATGCCTTCAAGGAGGCCTTTCATCTCTCGCTGGCGGCGCTGGATGAGGCGGTGAGGGCCTATTCCGAAAGGGAAACCCTCGTTTCTACCCGGGTAACTCCGCGGGAACTGCGCGTGGTGTCGAGTCATCTTTTTCGTCCGGTGCCTTTTGAGGAGATCCTCTATCACCTCGGCGATCTGCTGGCGCATAACGGCACCAGCCAGTTGGCCGCCGCCGAAGCCCATTTCCAGCAGTCGCTCCGGGTCAATCCGCGCTATGCGCTGGCTCTTGCCGGACTCGGCTATGCGGCCATGGTGCGGGAAGAGGAGTCCCAGGCCCGGCACTATTTTCTGCAAGCCCTCGCCATCGATTCCAGCTCCGCTTGGATTCATTACCAGTACGGCCGCTGTCTGCTGGCGGCTGGACGCAAACAAAAGACGCCGCAGAAGGAGGAGACCATCGCTCTGGCGCGCGATGAGCTGCTGAGAACCCTCGAACTCGACAGCCGGTTCATCGATGCCCAGGCTCAGCTGGGTGAAGCTTATATGCATCTCGGCATGCAGCTGCAGGGCCAGAGTGCCCTCGAGAAGGCCTTGCTGGGGATGCCTTCGCGCCTCGATGTAGCGCGCAATCTGCTGCAGTATTATGTGCTCGAGGACAATACTACCAAAGTGACCGAGCTTCTGGCCCTGATTGGTCAGCGGGGCGGGGAGAAGGCCCTTGAGGCCGCTCGCGAGTCGACCCTGCGGACGCAGATCGACCGGGTAGCGCGGCTGATCAGCGAGAAAGAATATGCCAAAGCCATTTCCCTGGCAGAAAAACTGCGCAAACAGACCGACGATCCGGAGATCAAAAAGCTGATCGAAGAGGCACGCCAGGCGGCTTCGCAGGGTCAACTGGTCAATATCTACAACCAGGGGGTACGCTGCGCTGCAGACAAACGCTACGACCAGGCGGAAAAATATTTTTTGCATGTGATCAAGGAAGGGGGCAAGAGCGAATTGGCCATCCTGGCCCGGAGCAACATCAGCAAGATTCGCGTCGCACGCCAAGCAGCCTGGTACAATGAGGCGTTCGAATTGATGCGGGCCAGCAATTTCCAGAAGGCGGTGCCTTTGCTCAAGAAGGTGATCAACGACAACTCGGATGCCCAGACCACCCGCGCCGCAGAAAACGCCCTGAGTCAGATCGAGGCCCTTTAGGCGGCCCCCCCTTTCACCCTTACCGTGGATGACTGCTCATGCCGCAAAAACTGAATCTACAAGTGGACGCCTGCGATGTCAGCGATTTCCAGGGCAAACTCCGTTTCAATTTTACGCGCCGGTTCGTGGCCTCCGGCATCACCGAGCCTGGCGAAGTGCTCTCCATCGGGCCGGAAAATGCTTTCGACCAAGCCATGGCCGGAGTCTTTCAGCTTGGGTATAATTCAACCACCGGCGACCTCGACCGGGAGTGGCGCGCTCCCGAGAAGCCATATGCCTATGTCTTTTGCTTTGAGGTGATCGAGCACCTGATGAATCCGCTCCATTTCCTCGAGACGCTGCAGCGCTATCTGCAACCTGGAACCCGCATCTTTTTATCGACGCCGCGCCGGCCCCACGCCTTCTGGAACAACCAGCATTTTCACGAGTATGACACCCTGCGATTCACCCATCTGCTCACTTCTGCCGGTTATGAAGTGGTGCGGCATGAAGCGCGTGTGACCTGGTATCATCCCCTCTTCTATTTGAGCGGGCTGCGTCCCTTTCTGCGCCTGACCGTCGGCCGCAGCAAGACTCATCTCTATGAACTGCGGTCGACAGCGAAGCGATGATCTCGCGCCAGTTTTTCAAATCCTCTCTGATCTACTCGGTCACCGGCGCGCTGCCGCTGGCGGCCAGTGTTTTGCTGCTGCCCTTTTACACCAATTTGCTCAGCACCGGTGATTTCGGCCGGCTGGCTCTCTTTATCAGCTTCAGCTTTCTGATGCAGATTCTGGTCAGCTTCGGCCTCGATTCCTACATCACAGTGCAGTATATCGAATACCGCAACGATTCCGGCCTGTTGAAGCAGAACATGAGCGGCATCCTGACCGCGTTTCTCGGCTTCAGCGGTGGCATCGTGTTGCTCTCGATGCTCATCGGCCCCTGGCTTTTCCGCCTGATCTTCCACGATGCGGAACTCGCCTTCTATCCCTACGGCTTTCTTTCGGTGCTGACCGCGGTTTTTCATGGGATCTTTAAGCTCTACACCAATCTCCTGATCTATCAGCAGCAACCGGTCCGCTATTTCTGGGTCAATATCCTGAATTTCATCCTGGTCGTTGCGCTTTCGCTGAGCGGCCTTTATCTTTTCCCCCGTTCCCTGATCGGTCCGATGTGGGGGCGGCTGCTTGCCGCCCTGGCCATGGCCGCCCTGGCGTTCATCATCTTCTTGCGCGAGTTCGGCCTGACGCGGGACCGGAGCTTTCTGCGGGGCATGGCCGGCTACTGCTGGCCTCTGGTCCTCTATTCGCTGCTGTTCTGGATCCTATCGTACGTCGACCGCTTCATCATCAACCACTATCTCCAGGCCGAAAGTGTGGCGATCTATGACTTCGCCGTCAAGTGCACCCTCCTGATCGAATTCTTTCAGAATGGCCTGGTCAGCACGATCTATCCCAAGGTTTTCGGAATCTGGAAGGAGCAGCCGGACGGCGCCAGCCATATTCAGGTCAACCGCTATTTCAGCGCGTTCTCCGCCGCCACCCTGCTGATTCTGCCGCTGTTTCTCATCGCAGTCCCGGCGCTGGTCCCCCTGGTCGTCAAACGGGAGGCCTACTATTCCGCTTTTCATTTTCTGCCCATCCTCAGCCTGGGATTTGTGGCACGCAGCCTGTTTTACATGTTTCTTGCGCCGTTTTACTATTACCGCAAGACCCGGCTGCTGCCGCGGGTGCTCTTTTTTTCCTCCCTGCTGCAACTCCTGTTTTCGTTTTGGTTTGTGAAGGAGTGGGGTGTACTGGGTGCCGTCTGGGTGAATTTCGGTATGAAGTGGATCGTGGCGGGATTTGCCTGGAATGAATGCCGCAAAATCTATAATTTCAAATTCAACAGGTTGAAATTGCTCTGGCTGCCGGTCATCTATACCCTGATCTTTTTTCTGGCTGATCTTTACGTCACGCCCGCTACTCCCTTGCTCGTCCATACGCTGGAGGGTGTCATCAGCCTGTTCCTGGTCTTTTTCGTCTATCGGCGCGAGCTATTGCCCATCTGGAACCAGTGGCGGACGAAAAAGGCCCCCGCCCTCTAGGTCTTGGCTGCCTCAGCAAATGCGCGGCAGCAATTCCCCCGCCGGCAGATCCACGAGGCGCCAGGCGCCGAGGCTGGTGTGCAGCGCCACCAGTCCCGCTTCCCCCTTTTTGACCTCACCGATCACTGCCGCATCGCGGCTGAGGGGATGGCTCCGCAAGGCCGCCACCGCGCTCTCCGCGGCTTCTCCGGCGATCGCCGCCACCAGCTTGCCCTCGTTGGCGATATAGAGCGGATCGAGACCCAGCAGCCCGCAGGCGGCGGCTACGTCCGGCCGCACCGGCAGCGCTTTCTCCTCCAGGCGGATCTCGAGGCTTGATCCCCTGGCGAACTCGTGACAGGTGGCTGCAAGGCCGCCGCGCGTCGGGTCGCGCAGGGCATGCACGGCCTCGCCGCACTCCGACAGGAGCAGGGCGGTCAGTTCATGCAGAGGAGCAGTGTCGCTTAGCAGCGCGGTGGAGAAACCGAGATTCTGCCGCCGGGAGAGAATGGCGATGCCATGGTCGCCGAGCGTGCCGCTGATGATCAGCCGGTCGCCCGGTTGGAGATGGCGGGAGCCGAGCGTCAACCCATGTGCGATCACGCCGATGCCGCTGGTGTTGATGAAGAGCTTGTCGGCCTTGCCCTTTTCGACGACCTTGGTGTCACCAGTGACGATTTGCACCCCCACTCGGGCTGCCGCCTCCGCCATCGCTGCGGCGATTCGGTCCAGATCCTCGAGGGGCAAGCCCTCCTCGATGATGAATCCGGCGCTGAGCCAGCGGGGCTGGCTGCCGCACATACACAGATCGTTGACCGTGCCGTTGACCGCCAACTCGCCGATGCAACCGCCGGGGAAAAACAGGGGATCGACGACGAAACTGTCGGTGGAGAAGGAGAGGCGCTGGCCCGGCTCCAGTTCAGGCAGCAGGGCGCCATCGTCGAGGGGATTGAGAAAGGGATTGGCGAAGTGGCGCCGGAAAAGATCGGAGATGAGGCCGGCCATCATACGGCCGCCGTTGCCATGGCCGAGCTGGATCGTTTCGCCGTTCACACTGAACCTCCCGGCATCAGGTTGAAGATCAAGAAATACGCTGCAGAGTACGTCAGGCGCGCTCCGGATTGCGATGGTAACTGAAATAGGCGGCACACGCCCCTTCGGCCGATACCATGGGCGCTCCGAGGGGACGCAGCGGGGTGCAGCGGCCGCCGAATGCCGGACAGTCGGGCGGTTTTTTCAGGCCCTGGAGGATTGCTCCGCTGATGCACTCCGTCGGGACCGCTTTTTCCGCTATCAGCCCGCTGAATTTGACCTGCGCATCCCATGCCGCATACTCGGGCCGTAGTCGGAGGCCGCTGGCGGGGATGACACCGATTCCCCTCCATTCGCAATCACATACTTCGAAGACGCTCTGCAGCTGCGCTTGGGCCGGGAGGTTGCCCTCGCGGCGCACCACGCGTTCATAGGCATTTTCGACCCGCGCCTCGCCCGCCTCAAGCATCTGCACCACCCGTCCGATGCCGCGGAGGAGGTCGGCCGCTTCAAAGCCGGTGACGACGATCGGCACCTGGAACTCGGCGGCCAGAGCCTCATAGGGCTGCCAGCCGAGGATAGCACAGGCATGACCCGCAGCGAGATAACCCTGCACCCGATTGCCGGGGCTTTGCAGCAGGGCGCGCACGGCGGGGGGGACGAGCACATGGGCGGTCAGCAGAGAAAAGTTCCGGATCCTTTCGCTGCGGGCGCGGGCGACGGCGAGGGCACTGCCCGGGGCGGTGGTCTCGAAGCCGATGGCAAAAAAGACGATCTCACGTCCGGGCGACCGTCGCGCCAGCGCGAGGGCGTCGAGGGCGGAGTAGACCATCTCCACTTTTCCGCCGGCGGCTCGGGCGGCAAACAGGGTGGTGGTGGAACCGGGGACGCGCATCATGTCTCCGAAGGTGGCGAGTGTCACCCCGGGGCGGGCGGCTAAGGCTATTGCTGCGTCGATGCGTGCGGATGGCGTAACGCAGACCGGACAACCCGGTCCGTGCACCAGTTCGATGCCGCGGGGCAAAAGCTGGTCAAGGCCGAGGCGGAGAATGGCGTGGGTCTGGCCGCCGCAGGTCTCCATGATCACCCAGGGGTGGTGTAGCGCGTTGCGGATCTCCTCGAGCAGCCGGCTGGCCACTTCAGGGTGGGCAAAGGGGGCGAGGTTCATAACGCGTCATCCCCCGCCTCGGCGCGTGGGCGATCCCCGGTTCGGGTGTCGAGCACGGCCCGCCACAGGGCATAAAACTGCTCCACCTCGGCGGCGTCGATGATCTCGAGAGCAAATCCGGCATGCACCATCACATGATCTCCAGCCCGTACCGCCGGTACATGCGCAAGGCAGACCTGCTTGCTGATGCCGCCAAAATCGACCTCCCCCATCTGCAACCCCTCCGTTTCATAGAGCCGGAGGACCTTTCCCGGTGCAGCGACGCACATCTTCGTTTCTCCCTCGGTTTGTTCTTACGCTGCAGGATGGCCCGCTGACCCGCGAAGACGGGCAGCGGCTACGGCGATCTGGCCCAGCGCGAGTCCGCCGTCATTGGCGGGGACGAGGCGATGAGCGAATACCTCGAACCCAGCCGTTTCGAGGATCCGGCGCAGCTGTGTGTGTAAAAGGGTATTCTGAAAGACACCGCCGCTGAGGGCGACGCGGTTGACACCGCTGCGCCGCCGTACCTCCTCCGCTGCGAGCCGGAAGATGTCCGCGAGGATGAGATGGAAGCGCCAGGCGAGCAGGCCGACGGAGCAGCCCTCGAGGGTCCTCCCGGTCAAGCGGCGGATGTACTGACCCAGATGGAGGGCACCAGCCGGCACAAAATCACTCCCCAGAATCTCGGCCAGGGCTGGCCGCGGGGCGTCACTCTTTTCGGCGGCCATCTCAACCGCCATAGCCGCCTCCGCTTCGAAGGTGTTCTCGAAACAGAGTCCCATAATGGCGGAGACGGCGTCGAACAGGCGCCCGCAGCTCGAGGTCAGGGGAGCGTTTACCCTCTTTTCCACGGAATCGAGGAGCAGCTCCAGCTCCGCGCGCGGGCGGTAGTGCATCACCTCGAGATCGAGATCGAGGCAGTTGCGGCCGAAGGCCGCATGAAGATGGCTCAGGGCCATGCGCCAGGGCTCGCGCACGGCGGCGCTGCCGCCCGGCATCGGCACCGGCTGCAGCCAGGCTTCGCGGGTGAACGCAGCGGCGTTGCCGAGCAAAACCTCGCCGCCCCAGATCGTGCCGTCGGTGCCGTAACCGGTGCCGTCGAGGATGATGCCGATGCAAGGCTCTGTGATCCGGTGTTCGGCCAGGACCGCAGCGAAATGGGCATGATGGTGCTGCACAGCCATCCGTTTGACCTCCGGCTGTGCGAGCACCCACTGAGTCGAAAGATAGTCGGGATGGAGGTCATGAATAATGATTTGCGGTTCGATCCGCAGCAGGGTTTTTAGATGGCCGATGGCATGGCGGAAGAAGGCCAGGGCCTCGGGGTTGTCGAGGTCGCCGATATGCTGGCTCAGGAAGACTTCGTTTTCGCGTCCAAGCGCGACGGTGTTTTTGAGTTCGCCGCCGACGGCAAGCATGGGGGAGGGCAGGACCTCTCCGAGGAGGATGGGTTCGGGCACATAACCGCGGCTGCGGCGGATGCGCATAGGCATGCCGTCGATAAGATGGACGATCGAGTCGTCACAGCGCTGCAGGATCTCGCGGTCATGGAGCAGAAAAGCGTCGGCGACACCGCCCAGACGCTTCAGTGCCTCCGCGTTATCGATTGCGATCGGCTCTTCGGCGAGATTGCCGCTGGTCATGACCAGCACCGGCAGGGGGCCGGCCAGAAGCTGATGGTGTAGCGGCGCATAGGGCAGCATGAAGCCCTGGCAGCGCTGACCGGGCGCGATGGCCCAGGGGAGGGGATGGATAGGTGCTTGTGGCGGCTGGCGGAGTTCTGCGCCGCTTTTGGCGCTCAGGAGCAGTATCGGCCGGGCAGCGGATTCCAGCAGCTCCTGTTCTTTTAGACTGACGTGGCACCAGCGGCGGATGATCTGGAGGTCGCGGGCCATCATGGCAAAAGGTTTGCGGCCCCGCCCCTTGCGCTGCCGCAGGGTCATGATCGCCGTCTCGTTTTGCGCATCCACGCAAAGATGAAAGCCCCCGATGCCGCGTATGGCGACAATCCGCCCCTGCTGCAGCAGCTCCCAGGCGGCAACGACCGGATCCTGGCCACTGATCTGCACCCCGCTGGCATTTGTCAGCCACAGCTTTGGCCCGCAAAGCGGGCAGGCCGTGGGTTGCGCATGAAAACGGCGGTCGCCGGGATCGTCATATTCGGCCTGGCAGGCGGGGCACATCGCAAACCCGGCCATGGAGGTGCGGCTGCGGTCGTAGGGAAGGCTGCGGACAATCGTGAAGCGCGGCCCGCAGCGCGTGCAGTTGAGAAAGGGGTACTGATAGCGGCGGCTGGCGGGATCGTTCATCTCGGCCAGGCACTCGGGGCAGACCGCCAGATCGGGTGAGATAAAGGTCGCGGCCGCATCGCCGTATTGGCTGAACCGGATGGAAAATTCGCTCTCGCCGCAGACCGGGATGGCGATCGCATTGTGGCGCACGACCCGGGCAAAGGGGGGATGTTCCGACAGGATACGGCCGATGAACCGATCGATCACCGCCGGCGGTCCTTCGGCCTCGATTAAGACGCCGCCGCTCTCGTTGCGAACGAATCCGACCACGCCGCACTCCCGGGCCAGGCGCAGGGTGAAGGGCCTGAAGCCTACGCCCTGGACGATGCCCTCCAGGCGAATACGGCGGCGTTCCCGGGTGCTTCGGCTGGACTCATCCAAGAGCATGACCTGTGCTCTCCATGCGGTTCGCCATCAGGCGTTCCAGCCAGGCGAACCAGTCCTCCATCCCCGCGTTGCTGCGGCAGGAGAGGCGCAGGATTTCGATGCCGGGATGGATCATGCGGGCGTGTGCTTCGGCCCGCTCCGGATCGAAATCGGAACTGCCGAGCAGATCGGTCTTGGTGAGGACAACAAGACCGGCGCGGCGGAAGATCGCCGGATACTTGAGGGGTTTGTCATCCCCCTCAGCCGTGCTCAGCAGCACCACCTTCAGGTCTTCCCCCAGGTCGTAGCTGGAGGGACAGACCAGATTGCCAACATTCTCGATGATCAGCAGGTCGCATCCTTCCAGGTCCATCGCCTCCAGGGCCTGAGTGACCATGCGAGCGTCGAGGTGGCAGGCTCCGCCGGTGACGATGGGCTGAACCAGGCTTCCCCCTGCTGCGGTCAGGCGTCGGGCGTCGTTGTCGGTCTGAACATCTCCGGCGATGAGGGCGATGCGCCGCCGCCCCGCCATATGGGTGAGGGTTTTCTCGAGCAGGGTGGTTTTGCCGGACCCCGGCGAACTGACCAGATTGATGGCGGGAAGATGCAAAACCGAGCGCCGGGCGCGGATCGCTGCGGCCAGGCGGTCGTTTTCGGAGAGGACTTGTTCACCAATGGGGATGATTTCGCTCATGCTGGCTCCGTTGTCTGACAGATCCCGACCCTTCATGCCATTCCCTTCGCCCTGTAGCGCGTGCTCAAAAATACAAAGAGAATCAGAGGAATGCAAGCGGGATTTGCAGAGGGCTGCGGAGCGAGCGCTGCGCCCCGGCGCGAAAACCATTTGCATATCGGGGAAAAATGGTGCAAATTGAGATCTGAATCCAAAACACCACTTTTGCGAGGATGGAACATGACCGGATCCCGGTATGTCCTTTTAATCCTGATCATTTCGATGATTACGCCGGGCGGAATCCCGGCGCAACCCGCCGATCGCACCCTGCCCTATCGGGATCCTAGCCTCGCGGTGGAGACGCGGGTCCAGGACCTTCTCAAACGGATGACCCTGGAGGAAAAGCTCTGGCAGCTCTTCATGGCTCCCGGCGATCCGGCGGAGGAGCCGGAGACCTTTCGTCACGGGGTATTCGGGCTGCAATTCGCCACGCGCGCTACGGGTGGGGGCGCAGCCCAGCAGATGCTGGCATACGGGAGTACTGCCTCCGCAGCAGCCATGGCGGCGCAGATCAACGCCGCGCAACGATTCTTCGTCACGGAGACCCGTCTGGGGATTCCCATCATCCCCTTCGATGAAGCCCTGCATGGTCTGGTCCGCGAAGGCGCTACGGCCTTTCCGCAGGCCATCGGGCTGGCAGCCACCTGGGATCCGGAGCTGATACAGCGCGTCGCTGCGGCCATCGCCCGTGAAACCCGGTCCCGCGGCATCCGCCAGGTGCTCTCGCCGGTGGTCAATCTGGCTACTGATGTGCGCTGGGGCAGGGTGGAGGAGAGCTATGGCGAAGATCCATTCCTCGCTTCGGTTATGGGCGCCGCGTTCGTGCAACCGTTTGAAGAAGCCGGCGTCATCACCACGCCCAAACATTTCGCGGTCAACCACGGCGCAGGCGGCCGCGACAGCTATCCCATCCACTTCAACGATCGGCTCCTCGAGGAGGTCTATTTCCCGCCTTTCCGGAGCTGCATCGACCAGGGCGGCGCCCGCTCGCTGATGATCGCCTACAACAGCCTTGACGGCCGGCCGTGCACAGCCCATGACAGGCTCCTCAACGGGATACTAAAGGGCACCTGGGGGTTCCGGGGTTTTGTCATCTCCGACGCAGGTGCAGTCGGCGGGATGGTCGATCTGCACCACATCGCGACTGATTATGAAGCCGCGGTCAAGGAGGCCTTCGAGAACGGCCTCGACGTCCTATTTCAGTCGACAGCCGGCCATTTTCCGCTGTTTTTCACCCGCGCCCTCAACGGCGGCTACATCGACGGCCTTGTCATCGATCGCGCCGTCGCCCGTGTGCTGCGCGCCAAGTTCGAGCTGGGGTTGTTCGAAACACCCTATGTGGATCCGGCGGAGGCCGGGCGCCTCAATGGCCAAACCAGCCACCGCGACCTCTCGCGCCAGGCAGCCCGCGAGAGCATCGTGCTGCTGAAAAATCGCAATGCGCTGCTGCCCCTTTCGCGGGCGATCAGGACCCTGGCCGTCATCGGCCCGGATGCGGCGGAGGCGCGGTTCGGGGGTTACAGTGGCCCCGGCAACCGGCCGGTCTCGATTCTAGAGGGCCTGCGCGCTCGGGCCGGCGGCCTGGTTCAGGTACGCTATGCACCGGGCTGCAACCGGGAGCAGAAGGAGGTGGAGACGGTTCCGGAGCGCTGGCTGCGGCACGCCGCTGCGGAGCGGACGGGCGCGTCTCTGCCGGGCGCACCGCGCCCGGCGACGCTCAAGGCAATGGAAGGATCCGCAGGGCTCATCGGCCGCTA
Source organism: bacterium (assembly GCA_035419245.1). Classification (NCBI taxonomy): domain Bacteria; species bacterium. The sequence continues at coordinate 83,883 of DAOLSP010000009.1, forward strand.
CTGGGACAATCCCGATTATGCCGGCTCGCCGCGCTTTGAGCGCTTCGACCCGCAGATCGATTTCAACTGGACCCTCTTTGCGCCGCACGCCACCCTCAACCGCGAGTGGTTCAGTGTCAGCTGGCAAGGCGAGCTGGTCGCCCCGCTCAGCGGCACTGTGCGCCTCGGTCTCGAGGGCAACGACGGCTTCCGGCTCTATTTTAACGACTCGCTGGTCATCGAGAACCCAGGGAAGGGCTCCTGGCATCGTATCCTGGTGCCGGTGCAGATGCGCAAGAACCTGTCGTATCCCATCAGGGTCGAATTCTGTGAGCGGAGCGGTGGCGGACAGATCCGGTTGTGCTGGGATTATGACGTGAAGGAGAGCAGCCGGAAGCAGATCGCGGAAGCAGCCGCGGCCGCGCGCGGCTGCGATGTGGCGCTGGTTTGCGTCGGCATTATTGAGGGCGAGGGGCACGACCGCGCTTCCCTGGCCCTGCCCGGCCTGCAGGAAGAATTGATCCATGCGGTGGCCACCACCGGTGTGCCCATGGTGGTGCTACTCACCGGCGGCAGCGCAGTGACCATGCAACGCTGGCTGGATCAAGCGAAGGCCGTGCTCGCCCTCTGGTATCCCGGCGAAACAGGTGGCGAGGCCGTCGCCGAGGTACTCTTCGGCGACTACAATCCGGCCGGCCGGCTGCCCATCACCTTCCCTCTGGCCGAAGGTCAGCTGCCGCTGGTCTACAACCACAAGCCCACCGGGCGGTTGGACTCCTACCATGATTTGCCCGGAGAACCGCTCTTCCCCTTTGGCTATGGATTGAGCTATACCACCTTCGCCTATACCAATCTCCATCTGCGACCGTGTGGCGATTCGCTCGCGGTCACCTTTACACTCCGCAACGCGGGTATACGCGCCGGCGAGGAGGTGGCGCAGCTCTATCTTGAATGGGTTGATGCCCCGATCGCGCAGCCTGTGCTGGCCCTCAAGGCCTTCACGCGGATCCTTCTGGCCGCCGGAGAAACAAAACAGGTTGAATGGAAGCTGACTCCGGAACAGCTGACTTTCCTCGATACCGGGCTACGGCCGGTCAGGGCGCACCGCGTGCAGGTGCTGGTCGGCGCCTCCAGCCGGGATATCCGCCTGCGCGGCGAGATCACCAGGGGGTCTCGCTGATAATACGAGTTTCTTGTTTTAAGCGTTGGCAAGCGGCGTCTGTTTCATCCATCAGCCGTCCCGGTTTCGACAGGCGTTGCTTCGATCTTTAATGAATAATCGAACCGCACAAGGTATGATGCTTTGTATCGCACTTCTGCTCGCTCTGTTTTTCTCAAATCCGGAGGTCGGCTTTGCCGGTGACGGGAAGCAGAGCGCCTGTTGCCATCTGGATCATCGCTTATTCGGTTTCAGGACAGGGCGTTCTGGCGATGAACAGATGTGCAGTTTCATCTTCCGCAGCGACGTCCACGTTCACATCACTGCCCCAGTGAATCTGCCCGCTGGCAAACGGATCCTGTTGATCCTTTTCGCCCTGCCCAATGGCAACACCCTCGACCATACCTTCGGCAAACGGCTGCAGTCGGGTGATGACTGGCGTTATGATATCCAGCATACAGGCGCCCAAGTCCGTTTCGTCCATTCGCTCGATCCGGATTTCACGCCGGTGCTCATTCTCCTGCAAACCCGGCAGCGGAGTTGGCCAGGCTGGAGAGCGGCGCATCCCACGGATCATGGCGTGAGGGTGATCGCCCTGGCCGATACACTGCGGGATCTCTTCAACGCGTACCGGCCGAAGATCATGCTCACCGGCCACAGCGGTGGCGGCCGCTTCATATTCAGCTTCCTCGACCAAGCGGGCGAGATCCCGGATGATGTGGCGCGCATCGCCTTCATCGACTCGAATTATGGCTATGAAGAAAAATATGCCGCTCCCCTGGGGCGCTGGCTCGGCCGTGGTGGTGATCATGCCCTGATGGTCTTTGCCTACAATGACAGTGTGGCTTTGCTGGATGGCCGGCGCGTGGTTTCGGACTCGGGTGGCACCTGGCATCGCAGTGGGCGGATGCGCCACGACCTGGCCCGTTATTTGTCATTCACCGTAAAGAGAGACTCGGTTTTTCAGCATGCATCCGCGCTGGCGGGCCGGGTGCAGTTCTGGCTCAAGGAGAATCCGCGCCGCGGTATCTGGCACACCCAACAGGTGGAGCGCAACGGTCTGATCCACGCCATACTGGCGGGGACCAGGCTCGAAAACCACGGCTATCGCTACTGGGGCGAGAGGGCCTATGCCGCGTTTATCGGGGAGGGCAGCCAACTCGTGCCGGACTTGGCCATCCCCCCGCGCTCATCTGCTGCCTGCACAGGTTCTCAATTCATCGCCGGAAGCGATACCCTCACCGGCGCCCGACGCGAGGAGGCCATTTGGCGGGAACTGCAGTCGGGCAACATCCCCGAGTTTCTTCGCCGCCCGGTCCTGATCGAAAAGCGCTGGGCCGACGTCGCCGGTGATTCGCACCAGGTCGTCTTTGCCGTTTTGCCCGACTATCTAGCTATTGGGACAGACTCCGATTTTGTCCGCATGCCGATGACCCCCTTCACCGCACAGAAGGCGGCCGATCTTTTTGGCGCTGTTTTACCGACGCGCAAACTGGTGGATGCGATCTGGGCGGCCGCTCCAGTTAAATTGACCCCGCAGTTCTATGCCCCTCTGGGCGATCGCAATGAACGTCCGGCGATGTTCTTGCAGCATCAGAGGGATATTGAAAGACAGCGGAGGGCGACGGGAGCGCGTCTGGGGGCGCTGACGGCCGGGCACAAGAAGGACCTTGTCCTCAGCAACGCTATGGCCCTTCCGGACCGGCTGGATCATGTCGTCATCTATGGCTGGCACCAGCCGGACGGCCGTCCGATCCAGCCCCTCACCAATATCCACATTGGCCGCTATGTCGATTACAGCCACGGGGTGCGCCTGCTGCCCGATGTCCTGCTCGTCGATGGCGTGCCCCGGGGTACCACGTCGCTCCTGGCCGATCCCCTTTTATATACCTTGATCAGCGATGAAGAGGGAGTAATGACGGTGGCGCATTACCCGAGCAAATAGTGTAATGCACTGTGCGCAAATCAACTCGAAAAATCGTAATCGAAAAGATGAAAAATAGTGTGTATATTCTCTGGCGGGGCCATACATTGCTGGGGATTCATGGGCAGGTTGGACACCCGGACCAGGGTGAATGACATAATGCACCTTATTTATCAACGGCCCAAAGAAGGAGGTTGGTATGAACTGGAAAGAGTTGATCACCAGTGAACTCGAGGATGCCTACAAGGTTTCGGCCGGATTGTTTGACCTGGTCGAGGAGAAGGATCTCAACTGGAAACCCGCCACCGGCAGCAACTGGATGACCATCGCGCAACTGCTGAAACACATCGCCGATTGCTGCGCCGGCTCGTTCAAGGGGATCCTCACCGGCGATTGGGGTATGCCGGAAGGTGTGGATATCAACAGTCTGCCGCCGGAGGAGATGCTGCCGCCTGCGGAGATACTGCCCGCGGTCGGAAGCGTCGCCGAAGCCCGGAAGCTGCTTAACGAGGATCGGGCGGGAGCGCTCCGGTACCTCGACACCGTCAGCGAGGAGCAACTGGCGACCACCGCCGCGACAGTGCCCTGGGATCCCAGCGAAATGCTTCTCGGCCACCGCCTGCTGCAGATGGTGGAACATATGAAACAGCACAAGGGGCAGCTCTATTATTATCTCAAGCTCCAGGGCAAGCCGGTCCATACCGGCCATCTCTACGGCATGTAACCTCGGTGCGGATAACAGCCCCCGCCGGACCATATGACAGGGCCAGCGGATGCAAGGCGTGCAAGAAAAGAGTTTCTTTTTAGGATTGAATTGACTACCTTGGAGTGTATGACAGCCACCCCTCGGGACATCGTCGCCGCTTGTCTGAATTTCCAGTACCCTGCACGCCTGCCGCGTGACCTCTGGCTGCTGCCCTGGGCGGAGCAGCGCCATCCGGCCGCCGTGGCCGAACTGATCCAGAGATTTCCTGCCGATTTGACGACCACTCAGTATTTCTATCCGCCCTCCCCTCGCGTTCAGGGAGATCCGTACCGTGCCGGCCGCTATATCGATGAATGGGGCTGCATCTTCATCAGCATCCAGGACGGTCAGGTCGGCGAGGCGCGCACCCCCCTCCTTGCCGACCTGGCCGATTGGCGGAAGGTGCGGCCGCCTTGGGAGCAGCTGCCACTTAGCGCCCACGATCGGGCGGCGGCGCGGTCGGTCATCAGCCGCTTTTATGAAAGCACCGACTTGTACGTGCTCGCCAACATTTGCCCGCGGCCCTGGGAGCGCTACCAGTTCATCCGCGGCAGCGAGAACGCCTACTACGACCTGGCTGATCCCGATGGCGGTTTGCGCGACCTCCTCGGCGTGATCCACGAATTCAATCTGCGGGAGCTGGAGTTCTGGGCGGCGAGCGAGGTCGACGGCATTCGCTTCATGGACGACTGGGGCAGCCAGGACCGCTTGCTGATCCGGCCTGCGCTTTGGCGGGCCCTTTTCAAACCCCTTTACCGCGACTATTGTGACCTCATTCACGCCGGCGGAAAAAAAGTCTTCATGCATTCCGACGGCTTCATCGAGGAGATCCTTCCAGATCTGATCGAAATCGGCGTGGATGCGCTCAATTGCCAGCTTTTTATCCTGGACCTGGACCGGCTCGCGCAGACAGCAAAGGGGCGGATCACCTTCTGGGGTGAGATCGACCGGCAGCATGTGCTGACGGCCGAAGATCCGGAGGCTGGCCGCGCTGCCGTGCGCCGCATCGCCGAGAAGCTTTACGATCCTGCCGGAGGACTCATCGCCCAGTTTGAATTCGGACTGGGCACCCAACCTGCCACGGCTATCGCGGTATTTGAAGAGTGGCAGCGGTGGGATGAAACCCACCGGATTCATCCATCCATTCATTCCGCGAGGTAACCATGTATCATGCTTTCCTGCCTCTGCTGGTTTGCAGCCTCCTGCTCGCCTGCGGGATCGCCTCAAGCCAGAATCTCGACTGGGAAAATCCTGCGGTATTCGGAATCAACAAGGAAGCCCCCCATGTCACCTATGTCCCCTACAGCGATGCCGGCGCCGTGCTGCAAAACGACTGGCACCACTCGCCCTGGGTGCAAAGTCTCAATGGCCTTTGGAAATTCCACTGGGTGGCCAGACCCGCCGACCGCCCTGCCGGTTTCTTCAATACCGGTTTCGATGCCAGCGCTTGGAAGGAGATAGAGGTGCCCTCCAACTGGGAACTGCAGGGCTATGGCCAGCCAATCTACGTCAACATCCCCTATGAGTGGACCCGGAATCCGGACCCGCCGTACATTCCCCACGACAACAATCCAGTCGGCTGCTACCGCCGCACCTTTACCCTGCCGGACGCCTGGGCCGGCCGCGAGGTCCTTATCCACTTCGGCGCGGTCAAGTCCGGCTTTTATATCTGGATCAACGGACAACTCGCCGGATACAGCGAAGACGCCAAAACCCCCGCTGAATGGAATATCACCCGCTACCTCAAACCGGGCGAGAACCTGGTAGCCCTCGAGGTCTACCGCTGGACCGACGGCTCCTATCTCGAATGCCAGGATTTCTGGCGCCTCAGCGGCATCGAACGCGATGTCTTTCTCTATGCCGTGCCCAAGCTGCGCATCCGCGATTTCTGGGCCAAAGCCGGCCTCGACTCGACTTTCAATAACGGCCGGCTCCAAATCGAGGCCGATCTCCTCAACCTGGACGTCAAGAAGCGGAGCGACCTCTGTAGCATTGAAGCCCGGCTGGTGGACTGCGACGGGGCAGAGGTCTGGAGCGGGACACAAACGGTGGAGATGAAGGGCAAAAGTTCGGCGCAGGTCGTCCTCTCCCAGACGCTTCCTTCGCCGCGTAAATGGACGGCCGAGACGCCCAACCTCTATAGTCTGGTTTTGAGTCTCAAGGATGCCCGGGGCGCCGTGATCGAAATCGCCGGCTGCAAGGTCGGCTTCCGCACCGTTGAAATCAAAGACGGGTTGCTGCTGGTCAATGGGGTTGCCGTACGGCTCAAGGGCGTCAACCGGCATGAACACGACGAGTACAACGCGCATGTCATCTCCGAGGCTTCGATGGTGCGCGACATCCAACTCATGAAGCAGCACAACATCAACACGGTTCGCACCTGCCATTACCCCAACGACCCGCGCTGGTACGAGCTCTGCGATCAATATGGGCTTTACGTCATCGATGAGGCCAACATCGAGTCGCATGGCATGGGATACAATCCGGAACGTACCCTCGGCAACAATCCCGACTGGATCGCGGCGCATGTTGACCGCGTCAGCCGCATGGTCGAACGCGACAAGAACCACCCCTCGGTGATTATCTGGTCGCTTGGCAATGAAGCGGGCGACGGGGTCTGTTTCACGGCCGCTTACAAATGGGTTAAATCCCGCGATCGCTCGCGGCCGGTCCATTATGAGCGGGCCCAGCTCGGTGCCAACACCGATATTTATTGCCCGATGTACGTTTCGATCGAAAACCTGAAAGAGTATGCCTCGAAACCGCAGAGCCGGCCGCTGATCCTCTGCGAGTATGCCCATTCCATGGGCAACAGCACCGGCAATCTTCAGGATTATTGGGACGTAATCGAGGCGCATCCCCAACTTCAGGGCGGCTGCATCTGGGATTGGGTCGACCAAGGCTTTGCCCGGAAAACCGCGGACGGACGTAAATACTGGGCATTCGGCGGCGAGTGGGGTCCCCCCTCGGATGCCAATTTCTGTTGCAACGGACTGGTTTGCCCCGACCGCACCCCGCATCCGGCCCTTGCGGAGGTCAAAAAAGTCTATCAATCTATCAAATTCAAAGCGGTTAACCTGGAGGATGGCGAAGTGGAAATCCGCAACAGCTACGCCTTTATCCCCCTCACCGGCTTTGAACTGCTCTGGAACCTTCAAGTCGACGGACGGATCCTGGATCACGGTTCCCTGGGCGCCCTCGATCTGGCGCCCGGGGAGGCCCGACGCATACGGATCCCGTTGCCCCTCCTTACCACACTCCCCCGCACGGGCTACTATCTGACGCTCGAAGCGCGCACCCGGAACGAAGCTCCCCTCATCCCGCAGGGATCTCTCCAGGCCACCGAACAATTCGCGCTGCCCTTGCCCCGGATCACCCCGGAAAAAGTGCCGGCTGCCGGGATGGGATTAAAGCTACAGGAGAACCATCTCGCGCTGGATCTCCTCGGCGCCGGATTCCGGATTCGCTTCAAGAAGGCCACCGGCGAGCTCACCTCCTGGCAACACGGCGGCCGTGAACTCATCCAGACTCCGCTGCGGCCAAACTTCTGGCGGGCCCCCACCGATAACGATTTTGGCAACGGTATGGACAAGCGCTGCCTGCCCTGGCGCAAAGCCAGCCAGGAGCGCAAGCTTCTCTCTTTTACAACCACCGCGCTCAAGGCTGGCAAGATCCGCAGAGCGGCCGTGAAAGTGGAGGCGCTCTTTGAGCTGCCGGCAGTGGGTCAGGAGAGCGTCATCTACACCGTATTCGGCAGCGGCGACATCCAGGTGGAGAGCCGCTTCACCTCGGCGGCGGCTGAACTCCCCGAGATGCCGCGTTATGGCATGGCCCTGGCCATGCCGGCGGGCTATGAACAGGTGCGCTGGTTCGGCCGTGGACCGCAGGAGAATTACATCGACCGCAAGAGTTCGGCCTTTGTCGGCCTCTACGAACAACAGGTGGACGGATTTACTTCACCCTACGTCAGCCCGCAGGAGATGGGCTATCGCACCGACACCCGCTGGGTGGCGGTAATGGATAGCACGGGAGTGGGCCTACTCTTCACCGGACCGCTCTGCTTCTCCGCATTGCACTATACCAGCGAGGATCTGACGCAGACAAGCCGTGGCAGCATCCATCCGACCGATCTTTTACGACGGGAGGAGGTGTGGCTGAATATTGATCTGGCCCAGATGGGAGTGGGCGGAGACGATTCGTGGGGGGCCTGGCCGCACAAGCAGTACCTGCTGCAGGAGAGGGCGTACCGGCACAGTTTTGTGATGCATCCGCTGGCGGCTGGAGAGGACCCAGCGGTCAACGGCGGCAGGGTGCCGGTTTTGGCCGCCGGGTTATAGGCTGGCAGGAAAGCGCGGTCACGGTTGTGGCGGCAACGCCCTGGGAAAATCGTGCTGAAAGGCCGCGATCATCGCGGCCTTTTTTACAGGATCCGCTTCCTGGCTGATCTCCCACCGGCGCGCCGCCGCGGCCACCGATCCGTGCGGCAGCAGGGCAACCGACTCGGTGATGATCTCGCGGGCGATATACGCCTGTCCGGTGCGATAGAAAAAGGGAAGGAGAGCGGCCAGGATCTCCTCATCGCCACCGGCACTCTCGTAGACCTGGCGGAGTTCATTCCGCACCCGAGTTGTAGTCGATGCCACCGGGTATTGGCGCAGAAGCAGATCCCAGAGCGCCGTACGCGCGGCTATGTTTTGCGGCCAGACGGTCAATTCCGCTTCAAGTTCGGTCTCCGCCTCGTGAAGGTCCTTACGGCAGGGATATCCTGCCACCCCGCCCTGCTGCAGCAGCAGGGCTTTCTCCAGATGCGCTCCGATCACGGGGCGCCCGTCGTCGCTGAAGACCAGGCTCAACCAGCTTTCCCCCCGATTATCATCGGTACGTTCTGCCGTGAAGCGCAGCAGCAGCATTCGGGCCTCGGGCTGCAAAAGGGTGTGCACCTGCCACAGGCTGCCCTTGCGGGCCATCGCGAGCCGCAACGGCAGGGGGGGCTGCTGATCGCCGCGCATCTGGAGCAACTCCGCGGTCACGGCGGCGGGATTTTTCAGAACCGCATGTACGGCGCCGGGATTGTAATAAAGCGTGATCTCTGCGCCGGCCAGCGGTCGTTGCGGTTTCCACGCGGCGACCTGGTCCGGCGGCAGCTGTGGCGCACAATGGATCAGCAGGGCAGCGCTGATATACCAGGCAGGGTGTACTTTCATGGCATCCTCATCATTGAATGATGCCTTAGTATAGCAAATTCTGTTTTTCAGGGCAATAACAAAAAAGGGATGGACCGTATGGCCCATCCCTTTTTTGGGTACAAGGGAGCAATTACTTGAGGAACATCATCTTGTGGCTCTTGACTCCGAACTGGCCTTCCAGGCGGTAGATATACATGCCGCTGGAAACCGCGCTGCCGTTGTCATCCAGGCCATCCCATTTGATGGTGTGCGTTCCGGCGACCATGGTGCGGTCGACCAGCGTCTTCACCTTTTGACCCAGCATGTTGTAGACCGTCAGTTTAACCTGCGAGGCCTTGGGCACGCTGAAATCGATCGTGGTGGTCGGGTTGAACGGGTTCGGGTAGTTCTGGCCGAGCTCGTAGCTCTCGACTACGGCGACACCGCGCTTGTCGACACCGGTCAGGGTCGCGTTCATGGCATAGTAATAGACGCCGGAGGTGACGAAGTTGCTGAAGCCGTTGATCAGCTTGTAGTATTCGCTGCCGGGGCCATTGTCACCAAAGTAGATGATCTGAAGCTTGCCGTTGACGACTTTCTTGTCGGCGACGGCATGGCGTTCGTCGAATTTCGGGGTGTTGGTCAGGTTGACCGGGGTTCCCCAGTTCTTGCCGCCGTCGGTGGAACCGACCGCAAAGATTTCGCCGTAACCGAGGAAGCGGTTGGTGACGGAATCGAGCGCGGCCCACTCGCCCCAGTTCTCGGAGTACTGGTTATAGACGCAGTACAGAACCTCCTTCTCCGGATCGAAGACGATGTTGGGCCAGGTGGCCAGCGCCGGGCGGGTGCGGCCGGGCAGCATGGAGTACTGGGCATCCAGATCCATGGCGGGAGCCAGGGAGGTGGCGGCCAGGTTGTAGCCCGAGGTGGCGCTCCAGTGTCCGATGGCCGATTTTTTGTCTGCGACGTAGGGTTTGGACCCGCCGAAGCCCGGATAGGGATTGCGGGCCTTGGCCTGGGCGGCATCGAGGTAATAGTTGGCCTCGAAGACGACATGGGCGTTGTTGGCGTTGTCATAGACGACATCGCAGAAGAGGCCGGCGCGGAGGTGATCGGGGTCGCCGGAGTCGGTGATTTTCTGGTTGCCGGTGATGTAGACGACGCCGGCTGAATCGGGCCAGGTCTGGCCGTGGTCGAGGGATTCCATGAAGAAGGCTTCGTTGGCCTGGTCGGTGATAGCGACGCCGACCTTGCCGTTCTTGCCGGCTGCGACCGCGCCGCCGTAGACGTCGCCGTCATCTCCGAAGGGATGGAGGGCGATGGAGGTGAAGCCGTCGCGCTGGTAGGCGAAGATCACGACTTGGGAGAAGGTGAAGCCGCCGTCCTGAGAGGACTTGTAGAGATAGGCATCGCCCCATCCGTCATAGAGCATGAGGTGGATGACGCCTTCGTCGGAGATGTCCATGACGGTGGCCAGGACGTTGTTGGGTCCGGCGATGGGGTTTTCATCGAACCAGTAGAGGGAATCGAACTGGGCGGAGCCGACTGCGGTTTCCTCGAAGAGGGTGGCGCCGGTGCCCCAGCCGCCGTAGTTGAACCAGGGGATGTGCTTGGTGTTGGAGAAGATCATGTGACGGCCGTCGGGCATCAGGCCGATGCAGGGGTTGCCATAGTCGTTTTTGACCATGGTGATTTTGCCGCCGGTGACATCGGCGTAGTGGAGTTCGGTGATGTCGTCGCCGGTGAGCTCGCCCATGGCCGAGGCGTAGGTCAGGCCGACCTGGCCATTAGCGGGATTGACGGCGATCATGGTCGGCTGGTTGCCGTACCAGGTCTGCACGTCCATCTTGTTATCCGCTACCTTGGTGCCGGGGGTCACACCTTCAACAACGATTTCGGGCAAATTAGCGGCCCAGTAGTAGACGCCGGAGGTGACGAAGTTGCTGAAGCCGTTGATCAGCTTGTAGTATTCGCTGCCGGGGCCATTGTCACCAAAGTAGATGATCTGAAGCTTGCCGTTGACGACTTTCTTGTCGGCGACGGCATGGCGTTCGTCGAATTTCGGGGTGTTGGTCAGGTTGACCGGGGTTCCCCAGTTCTTGCCGCCGTCGGTGGAACCGACCGCAAAGATTTCGCCGTAACCGAGGAAGCGGTTGGTGACGGAATCGAGCGCGGCCCACTCGCCCCAGTTCTCGGAGTACTGGTTATAGACGCAGTACAGAACCTCCTTCTCCGGATCGAAGACGATGTTGGGCCAGGTGGCCAGCGCCGGGCGGGTGCGGCCGGGCAGCATGGAGTACTGGGCATCCAGATCCATGGCGGGAGCCAGGGAGGTGGCGGCCAGGTTGTAGCCCGAGGTGGCGCTCCAGTGTCCGATGGCCGATTTTTTGTCTGCGACGTAGGGTTTGGACCCGCCGAAGCCCGGATAGGGATTGCGGGCCTTGGCCTGGGCGGCATCGAGGTAATAGTTGGCCTCGAAGACGACATGGGCGTTGTTGGCGTTGTCATAGACGACATCGCAGAAGAGGCCGGCGCGGAGGTGATCGGGGTCGCCGGAGTCGGTGATTTTCTGGTTGCCGGTGATGTAGACGACGCCGGCTGAATCGGGCCAGGTCTGGCCGTGGTCGAGGGATTCCATGAAGAAGGCTTCGTTGGCCTGGTCGGTGATAGCGACGCCGACCTTGCCGTTCTTGCCGGCTGCGACCGCGCCGCCGTAGACGTCGCCGTCATCTCCGAAGGGATGGAGGGCGATGGAGGTGAAGCCGTCGCGCTGGTAGGCGAAGATCACGACTTGGGAGAAGGTGAAGCCGCCGTCCTGAGAGGACTTGTAGAGATAGGCATCGCCCCATCCGTCATAGAGCATGAGGTGGATGACGCCTTCGTCGGAGATGTCCATGACGGTGGCCAGGACGTTGTTGGGTCCGGCGATGGGGTTTTCATCGAACCAGTAGAGGGAATCGAACTGGGCGGAGCCGACTGCGGTTTCCTCGAAGAGGGTGGCGCCGGTGCCCCAGCCGCCGTAGTTGAACCAGGGGATGTGCTTGGTGTTGGAGAAGATCATGTGACGGCCGTCGGGCATCAGGCCGATGCAGGGGTTGCCATAGTCGTTTTTGACCATGGTGATTTTGCCGCCGGTGACATCGGCGTAGTGGAGTTCGGTGATGTCGTCGCCGGTGAGCTCGCCCATGGCCGAGGCGTAGGTCAGGCCGACCTGGCCATTAGCGGGATTGACGGCGATCATGGTCGGCTGGTTGCCGTACCAGGTCTGCACGTCCATCTTGTTATCCGCTACCTTGGTGCCGGGGGTCTGGGCGGCAAAGGCAGCGACAACCGCGAGCGTAAGGAACAGCACGAGAACAACTCTTTTCATCTTTCTCTCCTGATTAAGGGTGAAAAAAAATGATTAGGTGATGCAGGTACTGGAGATTAAAGTGTGAAGGAACCTCCTCCAATCGGGTTAAGGGTTGAGAGGACAGAAAACTTGGGGATGTGGCGCAGCCGAAGTGATCCGCTGCAGAAATTGGTTATTTTTGTAGAAAAAATTACTTTCTAATGTAGAGAATCTGTGGCATTTTGTCAAGGGATAATTTGCCATTTTTTGCAAAAAAGCAGGCTAAAACCGCGTCCACTGGGGTGCGAACCGACCCGGCAGCGGCGTTGTGCCCGGTTTTTATTCGGCCGGAATCCGCAGGGTGCGCATTTATCACTTGACTTACATAAAATTTATTAGTAAACTTTTTTAGTTTTACTATAAAAAAAACTAACCGATTTAACCGGTTCAACTAGCCGAGCCAATGCACGAATTCAGCATATGGGGCCGCCGGGCGGCCTGCCTCACCGGCTTGCTTTTAGCCCTGGCAGCCCCCGCCCGCAGCGCCCTGAACAACTCCACCGTGGTGAACGTCTTCACCGCTCACCCCATCCATTTCAGCGACGCCTCCCGCTATAATACAGCCGGGGTATCCGGTGAGGAGGGCGGCTGCATCATCCGCCGTGACGTCGAACTCCCGGCCTGGTCCGGACCGGTACAGATTACCGCCCGCGTCGTGGTTTACTCGACTCTGCTGGAAGGCGGCGACGGCGACCCCTGGGATCGTGCCGGCTCGGTTTTACTCGACATCCCCGGCATGGCGCCCATCGAACTACTTAAATTTATCACCGGTTTCGGCGGACGCTCGGATCTGCGCCAGGACGTCAGCGACCTCGCGCCGCTGCTCTCGGGCAAGCGCAGCCTCCGCGCCTTTGACGACACCTGGGTCTCGCCGGCATGGAAGCTTTCTTTTGAATTGATCTGCCGGCCCGTCACCGCGCCTGCCAACCCGGATTGGGCGGACGGCATCTTTTACAATACCGGCATGACCGCAACGCAAGTCGGACCCGAAAAGCCTGTAGTCGCCGTCAACATCCCCCCGACGACCAGCCAGGTTACTCTGACCTGGTATGCCTCGGGCCACTGCACCGATGGCACCGATGCCGGCGGCACCGGCTACTGGCAGATCTCCTCCTTTATCACCGGCCTGGGCGACATCAGCAGCTGGTGCGCCAGCCGCATTGTCCTGAACGGCGAGGAGAAAAAGCTGCTGCCGATCAGAACCAGCACCCCACTCCGCATCGATCTGGTCGACGATTCCAGACTGCCGGTTTTTGCCGCCGCAGCCTGCATTCAGGTTGCCTCGGCATTGATACTGCTGGCCGGCGAACCCTCCGGGTATGCCCCGTCACCCTGGTCCGCTGAGACACGAATCCAACGGGAGATCCAATGAAACGCATCCTGACCGGCCTGATCCTGATCCTCGCGGCGGCGGCCTGGGGTTTTGAGACGCCCCGTACGGCCTTCGCACCGCGCTATTACGTCTGCTGCCGCACGACCCGGCCGCTTTACATTGATGGCAATATCAGCGAGACCGACTGGCAGCAGGCCGCTTGGAGCGAACCCTTTGTCGATATCGAGGGCTCCGCCAAACCCCTGCCGCGTTTCACCACCCGCGTCAAGATGCTCTGGGATGACGACTTTTTTTATATCGCCGGCGAGATGGAGGAGCCCGATGTCTGGGCGACTCTGCGCGACCACGACTCGATCATCTTCCACGACAACGATTTCGAGGTCTTTATCGATCCCGATGGCGACACCCATCGCTATTACGAGCTGGAGCTCAATGCCTTTGCCACCGCCTGGGATCTCTTCCTCGACCGCCCCTATCGCGACAACGGCAATCCCACTTTCTTCTGGGACATCCGCGGCCTGAAGAAGGGGGTACAGGTGCAGGGCAGCATCAACCAGCCCGGCGATACGGATCAGGGCTGGACAATCGAGCTGGCCCTCCCCTGGGCCGTGCTCAAGGAGCAGGCCCCCGGCGGCCGCCGGCCGCAGCCAGGTGACTATTGGCGCGTTAATTTTTCACGCGTTGAATGGCGCGTGCAGGCCGGGGACGGCACCTATGCCAAGGTCAAGGATCCTGTGACCGGCAAGCCGCTGCCCGAGGATAACTGGCTCTGGTCGCCCCAGGGCTTGATCAATGTCCACTACCCCGAGATGTGGGGGTTCGTCCTCTTTTCCAGCCGCAGCAGCGGCGCGACCCCCGAGCCCTTTATTATGCCGGAAACGGAAACAATAAAATGGCTGATGCGTCTTATTTATTATTCCCAGCGTACGGTTAGCCAGGCGCAGGGACGCCCAGCCCGTACCTGGGCCGAACTTGGAGTGCAGGTAGAGCGTCTCGCGGGCTACCAGTGGCCGCCGCGCCTCTATGCGGGCCCCGAAACCTGGGAAGCGGTCCTGACCTCCAATGATGGCCAAATCCGCTGGCACATCCGCCATGACGGCCTGGTCTGGCGCACTCCCAAACTCTAGTCATGCAGTGGAGATCCTTCCCAGATGAAATACGGCGATTTCAGCCCCGACGGCAAAGAATATATCATCGATCACGTGGCGACTCCGAGCCCCTGGATCAATTATCTCTATAATGGCAGCTATTTTGCCACCATCTCCAATAACGGCGGCGGCATCAGCTATTACCGCTCTCCCCTGCATGGCCGGGTCACCCGCTATCGCATCAACGATGTGCCCCCGGATCGCCCCGGCAAGTATATCTATGTCAAGGACCGCGACAGCGGAGAGATCTGGAGCCTCACCTGGCAGCCGGTCGGGCGCCACCTCGAAGCCTACCGTGTCCATCACGGTTTCGGCTATACCCGCGTCGAGTCCCGGGTCGCGGAGATCCGCGGGGATCTGCTCTATTTTGTCCCGCCTGGAGATCACCTCGAAATCTGGCAGGCCCTACTGCACAATGAGAGCAACCGGGTGCGCCGCCTTTCAGTCTACGGCTATGTCGAATTTGCCCTCGGCCACGCCCTGATCGACCTGATCAACCAGTGCGACGATCAGCACTTCAATCGCGTCTATTTCGATCCCCAGGTCCGCGGCCTTTTCGCCACCAAAACCTACTGGGTCACGGAATCCCGCGGCACCCAGCACCAGGAGAACAAGGAATGGGATCAATGGGCGTTTTTCACGACCAACCAGCCGGTGACCGGCTTCGAGACCCTGCGCGAACGCTTCATCGGCCCCTATCGCAGCGAAACCAACCCCCTCGCCGTTGAACAGGAAAAGCTGAGCTGCCAGGAGACCGATTTCGGCAATGCGGTCGGCGCGCTGCAGGTGGACCTCGAGCTGGCCCCGGGCGCGGAACTCCCCGTCGTTTTCACCCTTGGGGTCGTGGCCAAGGAGGCCTTCAGCACGCAGCGCACCCAGCTGCCGGTGCGCTACCACGACGCTCGCACCCGCCAGCGCAGCTGGGAAAAATTGCAGGCCAAATGGGACCGCTATTTTCAGGTGACCCGGGCCAGGACACCGGACGCCACCACCAATGTCTTTATGAATTACTGGACGCCCTATCAGGCGCGCGTGGCTTTTGAGGTGGGCCGGGTCGCGAGTTTTTACTATTGGGGCATCGGCCGCGGTTTCGGCTTTCGCGATACCGCCCAGGACACCATTGCCGTGACGCTCTCCGACCCGGAGCTGGCGCGCCAGCGCATCCTCCTGCTCTCGCGGCAAATGTTCAGTGACGGCCATGTCTATCACCATTTTTACGGCGACGGCCAAGGCGAGGTGACCGGCCACTGCGATGATCCCCTCTGGTACCTCCTCGCTATCAGCGATTATATCAAACAGACCGGGGATTGGGCGATCCTCGACAATGCCCAGCCCTTCATCGACGCCCCAGCCGCGCCCTTGCTCGAACACCTCGAAGCGGTGGTCCATTTTGTCGAAAACAATCTCGGACGGCATGGTCTGCCCAACTTCGGCCGCGGCGACTGGAACGACACCCTCGATTACATCGGCGGCGACGACGGCGGCGAGAGCGTCTGGGGCGCCATGTTCTATGTCGCCATGCTCAATCTGCTCATCGAGATTCTCGAACATCAGGCTCTGACCGCGCTCCTGGCGCGGACTGTGGCCATCCGCGACCGCCTGCGCGAGGCGGTGCAACATACCTGCTGGGATGGCGCTTGGTACATCCGCGCCTTCGGCGCCAGGCAGCGGAAGATCGGCAGCAAAACCAGCAAGGCGGGCAAAATTTTTCTCAACCCCCAGTCCTGGGCGGTGATCGCCGACATCGATACCCCCGAACGTCTGGAACAGGCCATGCAGAGCCTGTGGGATCACCTCAATACGCCCTACGGTCCAAAGAAATGCGCCCCAGCCTTTCGCGAGATCGACCCCACCATCGGCCTGGTCACCCGCTGTGTTGCAGGAAAAAAAGAGAATGGCGCCATCTTCGCTCATCCGACCGCCTGGGTCATCCAGGCCGAGTGCATCCTCGGTCATGGCGACCGCGCCTATGCCTATTACCGCGAGATGCTGCCCAATGCCATCGACTCGGATCTCTTCGTCGCCGAACCCTACGTCTTTTCCCAGTATGTCACCAGCGACGAACACAGTGCGCCGGGACGCGCCAGTCACTCCTGGCAAACCGGCACTGCCGCATGGATGTACCGGGTGATGATGGATTATTTCCTCGGCGTGCGCGCCACCTTTGATGGACTCTATATCGATCCGGTCATCCCCTCCACCTGGGAGGGCTTTACCTTTGAACGCGTCTTCCGCGGCACCCAATATGTCATCCAGGTGCGCAATCCGGAAAGCGTGCAGCGGGGCGTCCGCTCCATCCTTATGGAGGGCACGCCGGTTGCGGGACACTTGTTGCCGCTGACCGACAAGAAGCGTGTGACGGTTGAGGTCGTGATGGGCTGACGCCCATGCGGGCGTTTCGGCGCGGGAGGGGACCTGCACCCGGTTGAGCCCCAGCTCTTCAAACCACCTATGCATTCCTGACATTCCTGCCTGAGGACTTATGCGACGCATACTCCTGATGGTTTTGACGCTCCTTGCAGCCGCCACCCTGTTGATGGCGGCCGAGGAGACCCTTATGCTCACCCATGGCCTGGCCTGCAAACTCCCCGAGCGGCAGCGCCGCGCAATGATTCCCGCCGATCCGGTCGAAGCCCTACTGGTGGCCGGCAAGCGGGTGATGCCCATGGAGGGGGATCCGCTGGATGCCGGCGGCGAGACCCTGCACTGGCAGTCGGTCGTCGCGGACAGCGACGGCTGGTTCAGCGGTTCTGAGCTGCGCAATGGTTGGGTCCATTTTCGCGTCACCCGCCTGCAAGGGGCAGTTTTCCTCCTTGAGGGTATGGGCAACACCATGGTCTACGTCAACGGCGTGCCGCGCATCGGCAACCGCTACCGCTCCAAGGATCTTTTTGAGTCCTGGGAGCCGCGCTTTGACTATGGCCTGGTGCCCATCCGGCTTGAGGCGGGCGAGAACCATCTGCTCTTCCGCAACAACCGCGGCCGCCTCAAGGTGGTCCTGCATACCCTCGACCAGCCCGCGGTGCTCAATCCCCGGGACCTGACACTGCCTGATCTGCGCGCCGGCGAGGCGTTGGCGAGCTGGGGCAGCATCCCGGTGCTCAACGGCAGCGACGCCCCATTGAGCGGTCTGATCCTGCGCGGCAGTGGCGAGGGCATCCGCGTGCCCGAAACTGTGCTGCCCGAGCTGCTCCCCCTCGGCATCCGGAAGGTGGCTTTCCCGATCCAGGCGGATGCCGCTGCAGAGACGGGAGCGGTGCGGTTAACCCTCACCCTCTGGCGCCGGAGCGGTGGCCATGAGGAACAGATCGATAGCGCCGAGATTACACTGCGCTGCATCGCCACGACGGCCCCCTGCAAGCGGACTTTTATCAGCGAAATCGACGGCAGCGTGCAGTACTATACGCTCCTGGCCGCCACCTCCACAGACGCCACCCCCAAAGCCCTTTTTCTTTCCTTGCACGGTGCCAATGTCGAGGCCCTGAATCAGGCCGGCTCCTATGCCCCCAAGAACTGGGGACACCTCGTCGCGCCCACCAACCGCCGCCCTTATGGCCATAACTGGGAGGATTGGGGGCGCATGGACGCCCTCGAGGTACTCGCCCTGGCCCGCAAGACCCTGAATGTCGATACCAGCCGGATCTATCTGACCGGTCATTCCATGGGCGGCCACGGCACCTGGCATCTCGGCGCCTCCTTTCCAGATCTTTTTGCCGCGATCGGCCCCAGCGCCGGCTGGATCAGTTTCTGGTCCTATGGCGTGCGCGACACCAGCGGCAGCACCGATCCTGCTACCCGGCTGCTGCAGCGCGCCGCAGCCCCCAGCAATACCTTCGCCCTCGCGGGTAATTTAGCGCAGCTCGGTGTTTACATCATCCATGGGGCGTCGGACGATAATGTCCGCATCGAGCAGTCGCGGCAAATGGCCGAACGGCTCAATACCTTTCACCACGACTGGTATTTCCACGAACAGCCGGAAGCGGGGCACTGGTGGGACCTCTCGGATGCGCCCGGAGCGGACTGCGTCGACTGGCCGCCGCTCTTCGATTTTTTCGCGCGCCATGCCCGTCCCGGTGCTGAACGGCTGCGCTCGATTGATTTCACCACCGCCAATCCCGGACTTTCGGCCCGCGACGGCTGGCTCACCATCGTAGCGCAGGAAAAGCCGTTGCTCCTCAGCCGTGCGCGTATCGAAGTGGATCCGGTACTGCAGCGTTTTGCGGGCACCACGGAGAACATCAACCGCCTCGCCCTGCGCATTCCACCGGAACCGGGCCGGACGCTCTGGCACCTGGAACTCGACGGTCAGAGCTTCGAGGCCTCCGGTACGGGCACGCTCTGGCTCGAAAAAAGCGCAGGGGCCTGGCGCAGCGCAGCCGCGCCGCCGTCGGGGGAGAAGGGGCCGCAGCGCAATGGACCCTTCAAGGAAGCCTTTCAGCACCGCATGATCTTCGTTTACGGCACCAGGGGTTCGGTCACGGAAAACCGCTGGGCGCTGGCCAAGGCGCGCTTCGACGCCGAGACTTTCTGGTATCAGGGCAATGGCTCCGTTGATGTCGTCGCCGACACCGCTTTCGACCCGCAGGCCGATCGCGACCGCAGCGTGGTTCTATATGGCAACGCCGCGACCAATGCCGCCTGGAAGGCTTTGCTGGGAACAAGTCCGATCCAGGTCCGCCGCAGTATCATTCAAATCAACAAGCAGCTGCTTCGCGGCGACGACCTGGCCGCTCTCTTCATCCAGCCGCGTCCCGGCAGCGATTGCGCCTGTGTCATCGCGATTTCCGGAACCGCGCCGGCCGGCATGCGCCTGACCAACAACCTGCCCTATCTCTATGCGGGCGCCGCCTTCCCCGATTTCATGGTATTCTCCAGCGCCCTGCTGGCAAAGCCCGAAGCCGGCATCCTCGCCGGCGGTTTTTTCAACAACCGCTGGGACCTGGAGGATGGCGACTGGGTGATCCGGGAAGAGACCAAGTAGAACAACGGGAGCTGTTGATGCGACGTGCACTCATTTTAGGAAGTATACTGATGCTTGCAGGTTCTGTTGCGTCCACTCCGGTGACGCTGATCCCCCGGCCTGCCCGCCTGGCCGAAGCCCGGGGAAGCTGCAAAATCTCCGGCAGCGCTCCGCTGCTCTACCCGGTCGGCGATCCAGAGCTGGAGCGGATCGCCCGGCTGGCTGCCGCCGAGATCGGCCGGACCAGCGGCTGGAACCTCACTGTCGCGCCGGACGAGGGCCAGAAACAGCGGGCTCCCGTCATCCGCCTCGGCCTCGATCCGGCACTTGCCGGCCTCGGCCCAGAGGGATACCACCTGACCATCGCACCGGCCGGCGTCTCGCTCAACGCCGCTGTACCCGCGGGCCTTTACCGCGGTGTGCAAACCCTGCGCCAGCTCATCCCCCGCGCCGGTGCCGAACAGCGAAGCCGTTCCTTCACTTTGCCCTGCCTCGAGATCAGCGATCAGCCCCGTTTCGCCTGGCGCGGCGTTATGGTCGATGTCGGCCGCCATTTCCACAGCGTCCGCTTTATGAAGGAAATCCTCGACTGGATGGCCCTCTACAAGATGAACCGGCTGCATTGGCACCTGACCGAGGACCAGGGTTGGCGCATCGAAATCAAAAAGTATCCGCGCCTCACCGAGGTTGGGGCCTGGCGCACCGAAGCGGACGGCAGCCGCTATGGTGGATTCTACACCCAGGACGAGATCCGCGAGGTCGTCGCCTATGCCGCGGATCGCCACATCGAGGTCGTCCCGGAAATCGAGATGCCGGGACACTGCATGGCGGCGCTTGCGGCCTATCCCGAACTCTCGTGCAGCGGCGGCCCCTTCTCGGTTCAGACCCAATGGGGGGTCTTCAAGGAGGTCTTTTGCGCGGGCAAGGATGAGACCTTTGTCTTTCTCGATGCGGTTTTGACGGAGGTGATCGGCCTCTTTCCGGGCGAATATATTCACATCGGCGGCGACGAGGTGCCCCGCGACCGCTGGCAGTCCTGCCCGCTCTGCCAGAAACGGATCCAAGCCGAGGGAGTCAGCGACGAAGCGGAATTGCAGACCTGGTTCATCAGCCGGATCGGATCCTTCCTCGCGGCCCATGGCCGGCGCCTCATCGGCTGGGACGAGATCCTCGAGGGCGGCCTGTCCCCCGGCGCCACGGTGCAGTCCTGGCGCGGCATGGAGGGGGCCCTGGCCGCAGCGCAGGCAGGTCACGATGCCATCGTCTCGCCCGGCAGCCACACCTATTTCAACGCGGATATCGGCGCGCTCGACCTGCGTAAAGCCTACTCCTTTGAGCCCTTTCCCGCGGAACTCGCAGCGGAGGCACAAGGCCATATCCTCGGCGGCGAGTGCTGCCTCTGGAGCGAGCGCATCACCGAGGACAATCTCGGCTACCAGCTTTTCCCGCGCCTGCTCGCCTTCAGCGAGGTGCTCTGGTCTCCGGATGGGGAACGCCATTATGACTCCTTTCTCGAACGCCTGCGCAGCCACTATCCGCTGCTCGAGTCTCTCGGCATCCATTACGGTCCTGAGGCCCGGCCGGTCTCTATCCTGACCCGTTTTGACCCGGCCTCCCAAGCCCATACCGTGACATTGGAAAGTGGGGAGAAAGGGTCTGAACTCCACTATACCTTGGACGGCGCCGAGCCCTCGGCGTCCGCACCGCTCTATCAGGCACCGTTCACACTTCGCCAGCCGGCGACGATAAAGGCTCGCGCCTTTCACGCCGGCCAGCCCTATGGGGAGAGCGCTGTTCGAGCGCTCCTGTACCATGCCGGTATGCGCGGCGCCCTCCATCTCGAAAATCCACCCAGCCCACGCTACAACGCCGGTGGCGCTTCAGCGCTTGTGGACGGCTTGTGCGGCTCCACCACCTTCACCGACGGCTGCTGGCAGGGTTTCGAGGCCCAGGATCTGATCGCCACCCTCGACCTCGGGACGCTGCAGCCGGTTCACCGCCTGCGCGCCGGCTTTCTGCAGGAGACCAACTCCTGGATTTTCCTTCCCGCCTTTGTGGAATGGTCCGTTTCACGAGATGGCGTTAATTTTAAAAGCATAGCAGCCTGGGACCATCCCACAGCGGCCGGCACCTCGCGCGTCTGCATCCAGGAGGACCGCGCGGAACTTGCCGGCATCCAGGTGCGTTATATCCGCTTACGGGCCCGCAACGTAGGCTTTTGCCCGGCCTGGCATCCCGGCGCCGGCGGCAAGGCCTGGATCTTCGCCGATGAGATCATCGTCGAATAAGCGGCTGCCTGGCGGAGCTTGCGAAGGCCTGGGTGCGTTTCCATTGTATTTCATGTCGATTTTGCTTACATTAGAGATAATGCTTAAAAAAACCGGATTTTCATCCATGGAGAACGAGATGAGACGATACTGGATTTTCGGGCTGCTGCTCGCATTGGGGTTGCTGGCCTGCGGCAAGAAGGACGAGACCTGGCTGGTCAAGGTCAAGGAACAGACGCTGCGGGAGGACCTCTTCACTCGCCGTTACAAGATGAGCAGGGAGTATTCCCAGCACCCGGTCATCACGCCCGAGATTGTCCGGCAATTCATCGAGAAGAATCTGCTCAACAATCTCTACTTCCAGGCCGAAGGCGCCGCGCTCAAGCTAGAACAGGACAGCACCCTCGCGGCGCAGATCACCCAGGAAGAGCGCCGCATGCTGACCCGCAATGGCGGTCCGCTCTTCAAGGCCGTCATTCCCGCCAGTTTCCCCGTGAGCAGCGAGGAGGTGCAGGCCGCTTATGAATGGGGCAAACAGGAGTGCAAACTCTCGCATATCCTGGTCAAGTCGCCTTCTCTGGCGGACTCGATTTACAAGGCCCTGATGGCCGGCGCCGATTTTCCGGCCATGGTAAAAAAATACAGCATGGATGTCAACACCCTGGAGACCAAGGGTCAGATCGGTCCCTATCTGACCTGGTCCAATCTCGCGCCTGCAGCGGCAGCGGCCGTGCGTAATACGGCTGTCGGCTCGTATACCCGTCCCGTTTTGACCGGTTACGGTTACCAAATCCTGCGCGTCGATGAGCGCCGCGAGCGCAAGCAGCCGCCGTTTGAGCAGGCCCGCGCCCAGATCGAGGGGGATCTGCGGAACCAGAAACAGGGGCTCTTTATCGAATCGTACGCCGATTCGCTCAATCGCAAGTTCCATCTCAAGGTCGACAGCCTGCTCTTTGTCCGGATTGCGCCCGCTTTGAATGCCGGCAAGCCGGAGGTCAAGGTCGATTATGCCCTGATCACGCCGGAGGACCAGAGGAAGATTCTGGTCAGCTACGACGGCACTACCTTGAGCGTGCGTGAGATCCTCGATAAGTATATCCAGATGACGCGCGGCAACGCTTACCGTCTTTCGCGCTATGAAGATATGGTCGATTTCGCGAAAAAGAGCTCGCTGCAGGATCTGATGCTTCTGGATGCCCGTGCGCGCAAGCTCGATCAGTCGCCGGAGTTCAAGGCTGATTTTCTTTACGCCAAAAATCAGTTCATCGGGCAGAAATGCCGCGAGCGCCTGGTGACCCGGGCGGTCAAGGTACAGGATGCAGAGATCACCGCTTATTATGAGGCCCACAAGGAGGAATACAAGAACCAATCCCTCGACCAACTGCGTTCGACCATTCGCGGCCGCCTTTACAGCGAGAAGACTCTGCAGCTGCAGGACAAGGTGACGGCCGAGCTGATCAAAAAGTATCCGGTGAAATGGAACGACAAGGCCCTGAAAAAGACCGCCGAGGCCCTGAACGCCGAAAAGGCGAAAAACCCCCCGGCGCCGGGCGCGCCCCGGGGCATGGGTCAGATGCCCGGCCAGGGCGGCAGGATGCAGGGGCAGCCACCGATGCAGCGGCCTGGGCAGGGCCCCGACGGCGAGCAACGCCCCGGTCAGCGGCCGGATCATCAGCCGCCCGCTCCCCCGCAGGGGGTGCGCTGAGCTATGCACGAGCGCGAAATCCTGCTCTATGAAACCCGGATTGCCCAGTTCGTCGAACGCCTGCCGGACTCCTTCTATGGGCAGGAGATCCTGCTGCATGCCGAAGCGGCTCTTGCCGAGCCGCCGGTGCCCTTTTCGCGCCTTCATGATCTGACCTTTCGTCCCATCGCCCGGGGCGAAAAATGGGGCGCCGACTGGCAGACGGCCTGGTTTCATCTTACCGGAACCGTGCCGGAATCCTGGCACGGCGAAACGGTGGTCGCGCGCATCAACCTGGGCGGTGAAGGCCTCGTCTTCGCCGCCGACGGCACCCCGGTGCATGCGCTGAGCTGGCATTCGCTCTGGCTTCCTGAATTCCGCCGCGACCGCATCCCGATCGCCGCTCCCGCCTGCGGAGGCGAAGCCGTCGATCTCTGGATCGAGGCCTCCGCCGCCCAGATTTTCGGGCTGCGTCTCAGCAGCGATCCTGCGCAGGATGATCCTCACCGCCATGGCCATCTCGAGGCGGTGGTTCAGGATCTGGCCCTCGCGACTTTCCGGCCGGAGGTCTGGCATCTCTGGCTGGACGCCCGCCTGCTCAACAACCAGATGAAGGCTCTGCCGGAAAAAAGCGTGCGCCGCGCCCGGCTGCTGCGCGCCCTGATGCGCGCCGCCGATCTCTTCCAGGGCACGGCCGACGGCACCGCCGCCGCCCGCCAGGTTCTGGCCGTCGAGCTGGCCAAAAAGAGCAGCGCTTCCGATCTCACCGCCCACGCCGTCGGCCACGCCCATATCGATACCGGCTGGCTCTGGCCGGTCGCCGAGACGGTGCGTAAGTGCGGCCGCTCCTTTGCCGCCCAGATCGACCTCATCGAACGCTACCCCGGCTACGTCTTTGGCGCCTCCCAGGCGCAGCATTACGCCTTTGTCAAGGAGCATTATCCCGCGCTGTATGAAAAAATCCGCACCCAGGTGCACCGGGGCCGTTGGGAACTGCAGGGCGGTATGTGGGTCGAAGCCGATTGCAATCTGATCAGCGGAGAGTCGATGGTCCGCCAGATCCTACACGGCGTGCGCTTTTTTGAGAAGGAGTTCGGCGTCACCGTGCGCAACCTCTGGCTGCCCGATGTCTTCGGTTACAGCGCCGCCATGCCGCAGATCCTGAAAAAGAGCGGCCTCGACTATATGATCACACAAAAGATCTCATGGAACCAGTTCAACCGCTTCCCCTGGCACAGCTTTGTCTGGCGCGGTATCGACGGCAGCGAGATCATCGTTCACTTTCCCCCCGAGGATACCTATAACAGTGAATTCTGGCCCTCTGGCATGCGCCATGCCCAGGAGAATTTCGCCGAGCGCGACCGCCTCGACGAATTCCTCGTCCTTTTCGGCATCGGTGACGGGGGCGGTGGCGCCACAGAAGAGATCATCGAGACCGGCCTGCGCCAGGCCGACCTTGAAGGTGGCCCGCGCGTCCATTTCGGAGCGGCACAGGAAATGCTCGACCGCCTTGGCGCGAAAAAGCCCTTGCTCGAGCGCTGGACCGGCGAACTCTATCTCGAACTCCATCGCGGCACCCTCACCACCCAGGCGAAGACCAAATTCATGAACCGCTGGTGCGAGCACAAATTGCGCGAAGTGGAGATGCTCTACACCCTGCTGCCGGCAGCGGATTATCCCGCTGCCGAAATGGATGGTCTGTGGAAGACTGTGCTGCGCAACCAGTTCCATGACATCCTGCCGGGATCGAGCATCAGACGGGTCTATGAGACCACACAGCGCGAGCACGCAGAGGTCCAGGCCGCCCTGACCGCGCTGACAGTGCGCGCCGGAGAGCGGCTCTTCCCGCCTGATCCGGAGTCCCTGACCCTGGTCAACACCCTCTCCACTCCCTTTACCCGCCCATCGCCTCTGCCGGCGGCGTGGGCCGGCCATGAGTTGCACGATGGTTCCGGTGAAGCGGTGCCGGTCCAAATGCGCGAGGGTCATTCGGTCGCCCTGATCGAGGTGGCGCCGCTGAGCGCGGTCGTGCTGAAGCGCGGCGCGCGCAGGGCGGACTCCGTCGCGCCGCTTCCTGAGGCCACTTCGCTGCAGGGCGTCGTCCTCGAAAACGATCTCATCCGCTACGAGCTGGCCGGCGATGGTACGCTTGCCCGCATCTTCGACAAGGAGGCGGGGCGCGAGGTCATGCGCCCGGGCCAGAGCGGCAACCGCCTCAGCCTCTATGAGGACCGCCCCGCCAACTGGGATGCCTGGGATGTCGACCTCTATTATGAAAACCAGCTGCTCCAGCAGGCGGAGTTGACCGGCTGGCGCTGGCTGGGCAACGGGCCGGTCGCCCAAATGCTGCTGCTGCAATTCCGTATCGGCGCATCGACGATCGACCAGCGCCTCTGCCTCGCAGGCAACACCAAACGCCTCGATTTTGTCACCCGGATCGGCTGGCACGAGCGCCATCGCATGCTGCGCGTCGCCTTCGATGCCGATGTGACCGCCGCCGAGGCCTCCTACGAGATCCAGTATGGCACGGTCAGGCGGCCGACGCACCGCAACACCAGTTGGGACCGGGCCCGGTTCGAGACCGTCGGCCACCGCTTCGTCGACCTCAGCGAGCCGACACACGGCGTCGCCCTGCTCAACAACGGCAAGTACGGCCACAAGATTTTCGACCGCACCATCGACCTCAACCTGCTGCGCGCCCCGACCTCGCCCGATCCCGAGGCCGACCGCGGCGACCATGAGATCATCTTTTCCCTGCTGCCGCACCTCGGAGCGCTGGAGGCTTCGGCGGTCTATGCCGAGGCGGCGCAACTCAACCAGCCGCTCGCTGCATTCCCGGGCCGCGCCGGCGTAGTAACCTTCCCCTGCCGCCTCAGCGATGATGCGGCGATCCTCTCTGTGCTGAAAAAGGCGGAAGGGGAGGAGGCCTGGATCGTGCGGCTCTACGAGCCCCGCGGCCGCCGCGCGACGACGCGGCTGATCCTCGCCGATCCCGGGCGCCGGGTACAAAACGCCGACCTGCTCGAGCGACCGCTCGGCGAACTGCCGGTGCGGGATGGCGCCGTCGCGCTCGAGTTCGATCCCTTCGAGATCAAAACCCTCATGCTGATCTGATACCGGGAGGTTTTCCGCATGCGCAAGCTGCTCCTGCTGCCGTTTTTTCTCCTCTGGGCGGCTTGCCCGTCCGGACAGAATCACCTGATCACCAACGACACCCTGCGCCACAGCATGCAGCTGCAGTTTGGGGTTCAGAAACAGCTGGCGCAGCAACGGCAGGACGAACTCTTTGGCGTCCTCAAGCAGCCACTGCGTCCCGCCGAGCGCGAGGCGCTGGAATGGCTTTATGCCTGGATGCCCCTCAGCGATCTGGCCGATTATGACGGCGGATTTTTCCTGCGCCAGGTACGGGCGACCCTGCAAGCCCGCGCTGAAATGGCCTGGGGCCGCCATGTGCCCGAAGCGCTCTTCCTGCACTTTGTCCTTCCCCTGCGCGTCAACAACGAGAACCTCGATTCGGCACGAGTGGTGCTCTACGATGCGCTCAAAACGCGCGTCGCCGATATGCCCATGCGCCAGGCCATCCTCGAGGTCAACCACTGGTGCCACGAGCACGTCACCTACCGCAGCGCGGATATGCGCACCTCCGCGCCCCTGGCCACCCTGCGCAGCGCCATCGGCCGCTGTGGCGAGGAGTCGGTTTTCACCGTCGCCGCCCTGCGCGCGGTGGGCATCCCAGCGCGTCAGGTTTATGTGCCGCGCTGGGCCCATAGCGACGACAACCACGCCTGGGTAGAAGCCTGGGCCGACGGCACCTGGTATTTTCTCGGAGCTTGCGAGCCGGAACCGGATCTCAACATGGGCTGGTTCAAGGAGCCGGCGCGGCGCGCCATGCTCGTCCACACCCGGGTGATGGGACCCTATGACGGCCCCGAAGAGCTCCTCGCTTCCTCCGCCCGCCACCGTGAGATCAATGTGCTCGGGCGCTATGCTGTGACCAAAAAATTGCTTGTCCGGACCGTTGACCCCGATGGCGCCCCCATTACCGGCGCCGAGGTTTCGTTCCGGCTCTACAACTATGCCGAGTTCTATCCGCTGGCACGCCGGGTCACCGATGCCGGCGGTCGCTGCAGCCTCGAAACCGGCCTGGGCGATCTCTTCATCTGGGCCCATCGCGGCGGACTTGCCAGATTCGCCCAGGCGCATGCCTCGGCGCAGGATACCGTCACCGTGACGCTGCTTCCCTGCCCGCGTGGCGAGGAGATTCAGGATCTTGATTTTACACCACCGCTGGCCCGCCCCCCTTTGCCGGACACGATCTCCACAGCTGCCCGCGATCTCCATGCCCGCCGCCTTGCCCACGAGGACAGTCTGCGCCGGGCCTACATCGCGACCTTTATGGATTCACTCGCCTGCAGCCGGCTAGCGCAGGAGGCTGGTCTGCCACCGGATCGCCTCTGGCCGCTGCTGCGCACAAGTCGCGGCAACCATGATCAAATCGCCCGGTTCATTCGTGAAGGCATGGCCCTCCGTCGCCCGATGGTCTTGCCGCTCTTGCAGCAGCTTTCGGAGAAAGATCTGCGCGATACCCGCGCGGAGGTGCTGCTCGATCATCTCACCGCGGCCGGGAGCGATGCCCGCATTGATCGCGAGCTGATGGAAAAGCATATCCTCAATCCCCGCATCCGCAATGAGGCATTGGTCGCGTGGCGCCGGCTGCTCTGCGATGGATTTTCACCCGCCTTTCGCGACTCCGTCCGTGCCAATCCCCTGCTGCTGGCCGGGTGGGTCCAGCGCCACATCCGCGTGGACTCGACCGCCAATTATTATGGCGTGCCACTGACCCCGCGCGGCGTCTGGGCGCTGCGCGTCGCCGATCCGCTCTCGCGGGATATTTTTCTCATCGCTCTCAGCCGCGCCTGCGGTATCCCCGCCCGGCTCGACCCTGCCTTAGACCAGCCCTGCTATTTTGACCTGATGCAGCGGCGCTGGCTGCCGCTGGTAAGCGGTTCCCGAGAAATCATGACCGCGACCGCTTCCCTGACGCTGAAAAGCAGTGACGCGGCGATGGCCCGGCCGGATTACTGGACGCATTTCACGCTGGGACGGCTGCAGGAGGGGGAGTACAAGACGCTGGAATTGGAGGGATTGCGGTTTGAAAAGGGCGCGGCCAGGCTGGAAGTGCCGGCCGGGGCCTGTCAGCTCATCACCGGCTGGCGCGAGCCGGATGGAACCGTGCTGAGCCGCCTCCATTTTTTCAGCCTGCTGCCGGGTCAAGCCCTCACGGTTGGGCTGAGCTGGCGCCATGAGGCGCAGGGCAAGAAGCCGATCGGAACACTGCCCGCCGGCGCGTTGCTGGCCCTGGCTGACGCCGGCGGCCCGGTTTCACTGGCGCAGCTCTCCAGCCCGAAGGGTCTCATCCTCGCCTGGCTCGATCCCGGGCGTGAACCCTCGCAGCATATCCTGCGCGAGTGGCAGGACCTGCGGCCGCTCTTTGAGGCGTGGGGGGGTACGATGGCGGTGATGGTGGAGCCGGAACAGACGGCCCGGCTGCGCGAGTACCAGTTGCCGGGGCAGCTGCGGCTGGGAAAGGATCCGCAGGAAAAGCTGCTGAGGAGCCTGGAGTCAAGCCTGCCCGGCGGGCCCTTGACGATCCGGCCGGTGCTGATCTATGCCGATCCCGGCGGATCGGTGCTGCTGCTCAATCAGGGCTATCAGGTCGGCCTCGGCGATCGGCTGCTGCAGGCCATCAAGAGCTCTAACAGACCCTCGTCCTCAAGACGCTGCGCGCAGGCGAAGGCCTGAACAACTATGCGGTGAGAAATTTAGGATGGTTGTCAGGGATCAATCCGACCGAAGCCGTCCCGCCCGCACGCTCTTGCCCAGCTGCGCCAGAGGCGGCCACCAGGCCAGACTGTCCCGTTTGCCGCTCCACATCGTAAAGAGGTGCCCGAGCATCCCGGGGTGATTCAGAGATGCGCTGTAGCGAAACAAGGCGCCGGCAGCCTCGCGATTTTTCCAGCTCGTCGGCAGCACCTGAAAGCCCTTTTCCAGAAACATCGGCAGCGAGGGATACGCCTCCCGCAGTTCGTAGTGCCAGTCGCAGATGATGATATCCTTCGGAATGCTGTCGACCGCGGCGGCGGTGCCGTTCTTCGATGCCTCCCACTCGCCCAGATCATACTTCTCGCCGTCAATGAGACGGTCCCCCCACATCAGCATCTGCTTATGCCGTTTCCCGACGAGATGGCCGTGGAGATCCTTCACAGCGCCTGCAAAGACCGAGGCCGGATTCTTGCCGAAGGTGGCCGGAGAGAGGCTGTCGCCGATGAGAAAGACTTCATCCATCCCGACATGAAGCATATCAGCATCAAAGGCCTCGAGCAGCTCATCGAGGAGATCGAAGACCGTGGCATGCACTTTCGGATTCAGAGGGTCCCATTCCCTGCAGTAGATCCCCTTGTTACCCGGGTAAGCGCCCGGGGTCAGATCGAATTCGGGATAGCAAGTGAGCAGGGCGAAGGTGGTGCCAGCCCAGGACTGGTGACCGAAGCACTGAAATTCCGGCACAAGGGTGATCCCCTGGCGGCGGCAGGCTTTAACGAACCGCCTGGCTCCGGCGCGGGTGATCGGTCTCGCCGAACCGCGCAGCTCGGGATGCGATCGCCATGCAAAGCCGTAATCGACCTCGAGGATAAGCATGTTGACCCCGGTGGCGGCGAGCTGAGGAAGCTGGGCTTCCAGCTGGATCAGACTCGAATCCGAGGTGAAGTCGAGCAGGTGCAGGGCGCACCAGGGAGCCACCGGTTTGGGGCTCCCGTGTTGCCAGGGTATGCAGGAGAGGGCGGTTAGTAGCAGGAGTAAAGCGAGGAGCAGGCAGGTGGTGATGACCTTGGTTTTCATCTTACATCCTCAGGAAGCGTCCGGAGCGGTGCAGCTGGGCGGTGAGCCAGGTGCCGGTGATGGCGAAAAGGAGGGAGCGCCAGAAGCCGGTGGCGAAGCTGGCGCCCAGTTTCCAGTAGGGATTCATGCCGTCCGCCAGCGGCGGGATGAGATCGATCAGGAGATAGGCGATCGGACCGAGAATGAAGGCGAAGAGGGCATTTTGTCCGGCGGACGCGAGGGTGCAGGTGCCGGTGGTCCATCCGCGCATATCGGCCAGGCCATAGATCACAGCAAAGATCAGGGCCGTCCAGCCTGAGGCAACCAGGCACCAGGGGACCGTGGCGGCATTCTTGTTATAGATGAACTGTAGATGGATGCCACTGAGGGTGTGCAGGAGGACGCCGCCAGCCAGGGCCGCCAAGGCGAAAAGCAGGATGACACGCAGCCGCCCGGCATGGCTCTCCTCCCGGCCAAAGATCAGCATGCTGAGCAGGGCTCCGGAGGCTGTGATCGCCGGCTGCGAGCCGAGCACCGAACCAATGCCGATCCAGTTATGGAGGAATCCGAGAAAGGTGAGCAGGCCAAACCGGTCGGCGACATAGAGGCCGTAGAGCAGCAGGACCGCGCCGGCGAATCCGGCTCTGGATCGTCGCAGCAGCAGGTAGAGCCCCGAGGTCACCAGGTAGGCCCAGCCGATCAGACCGAGGATACCCCACCAGTGCGGCCGCAGTCCCAGGCCCGCCTCGCTGCGGTAGGAGAAGGCGAGGGCCGCCAGCAGGACCACGCCGGCGATCCGGCGCATCTGGACAAGACGCTTGCGCTCCGCTCCGGGGGCGATCCATACCAGGATGGCGCTGCCGTAGAGCAGCAGTTTCCACAGCCGGGGATCGATTTGGCCCTGATGCGCGATACCTTCGCTGTTAACCATCAGCACGCCCATGACCAGCAGACCGAGGGTGCGGACAAGGATATGGCCGAAGACCCGGGCGCGCGGTTCGCCGCGGTCCAGCCGTCTGCCGAGAGCGATGGGCAGGGAAAGGCCGACGATGAAAAGGAAGGCGGGAAACACAATGTCAACGAAGGTATACCCGTCGGCGGTCGAGGGATGGATATGTTTCATCCAGCCCGGGGCGCCGGTCACTCCAGCCAGGTCGTTGACGAAGAGCATCACCAGGATGGTCAATCCCCGGGCGATATCGATGGAGCGGATGCGGTTTCCCGTGTGAGGATAATCAGGCGTATTCATGGGCAGAATCCCTCAGTGCCGATGTCATGTCGGGTGGTGTGAGCAGGATGATAGGACTCCTGCAATTATCCGGCAATATAGGGATTCTGCCCTAAAAAATCAAATTCAATATCGGGTTCAGTGCTTTTTCACATCGGCGCCCAGGCCTCTGGTCTGGAGCCCTTTCAGCAGGGCCTTGATATTAAAGTAACCCAGAATCCACGAGACCAGCGTCACAGCCAGAAAGACCAGAATGTTGAGCGTCGACTGAGGATCGATCGGCCACCAGGGCAGGATTTTCATCAGCCAGGCCCAGATCGCCGGAAAGGCGAAGAAGAGAGCGATCTTGACGAGCAGGAGGATGATGTCTTTCAGACTCATAGGTCATTCTCCAGTGACTTCAGGGTTTGATAAAAGTTATGCCGTCCCATATCCAATCCAGCATCGGGGCGAACGCGCTGGTGGCGATTTCCAGCGGGTTGTGGAGCAGGGATAATTCGTCGCCCAATCTGGTTCTCCCGGCCACCAGGCCGGTGCAGTTGGTCAGACGCGTCCACTCGGTTGCCAGCAGGGAAGTCGGCTGGGGCAAGGGAGTGGAAGGGTAAAATCCGGCCAGCGCAAGCGCCGAAGCGATCGGGACGAATTTACCGCCGGTGATGGTGACGGTTTGGGAGGAGGTACTGTCACACTGGATCGCATCCCAGTCGGCAGGCGGGACCGTGACGGGGCCGTCTGCGAGCACGCGCGCTGCGATTTGAAACCCTTCCGTCGTTCCGGCCGGCCGGACCAGCGCCAGGATGTCTGCAGTGGGATTAACCAGGGCGGCCGCCGGCACGACCTCGAGCAGACGACCCAGATGGGGTAAATAGGTGTCCGTCGACGTGATAGGCAAGGCCGAAGCAGGCGGCAGCGGTAAGGCGGAAGCCATCAGCGGCAGGGCGCAGCCCCGGTCATGGAGGGTCTTGAGGCCCGCTCGCAGCGACTGGGAAAAATCACTCCGCACTACAAAGGAGAGCGGAATGGCGCTCTGGGCGGATCCCTCCGGGCGGTCGTTGGGTAGAGCCACCATAACCAGCGGCGGCTGTTTGGATGCCCAACCGAGCGGCGGATTGGGACCGGCAACACCAAGGATCCCCGCCAGAACCTGGGCCTGCATCTCCCGCTCTTTCATATCACGCAGCAAGTTCAAATACCCGCCTATCTCGGTGATGTTCTGGGGCGCAGGCACTCGGGAGCCGACCACATCACCCTGCAAGGCGAGCCGGCGGAGGATGATATTTTGTGCTTCAAACAGATCGGGATTATTGGCTTGTTTGAAGATCTCGATCAAGGATTCGAGAGCACTCGTTTGCGTCGGATCGATGACGGTTGTCTCATCGGGCATGATCGCCTCCTATCAGTACGGCTTATTTGTTCACGTTTATTACCATCTCTTCGATGTCAGGCTGGTGTTTGCCGGTCATACGATGACCGTGCCGCCACCTGAGGGTGAGCCACCGCCGGAGTCTGAGTTGCCGCCGCTGCCTGCGCCGGAACCGTTAGTGGAGCCGCTGCCTGAACCGGATGCACGGCCACTCCCGGTGCCGGTCTTGCTGTTTTCCTTGCTCTTCGAATCACTCTTCGTCCCATAGACAGCGCTGGCTGCATCCGAGCCAGCGGTCGGATTCTTGGCGTAAATGGCACCGAGGATATTGCCGGCTGTAGCCAGGGCTTGCGCTTGGAATTCATGGGTATTTTTCACGGCATCGGCCCTGGCTTTGTCCGCAGTCTGCTGATTCCCCAAAATGATTTTGGCCAGTTGTTCGGCACCCGTCAGACTCGCATCGACGCCTTGCTGTTCCGCCGCTGTTTTGATCATGGCCTGCACCAGTGCGGCGTCTGTTCCTGGAACCGTGGGATTGGCATTGATATTGTTGATCAGCGGTTGCAGTGAAGTCAGTGCGCTGGGCGCCTGCAGGCCGGCCGTGAGCGAAGTCTGGGTCGTCGGCACTTCGACTGCGGAGATCTCCGGAGCCGTGTCGGCCGGGCTGTCCGCCCAGTGCCAGAAGCGGGTAAGATCGATCTTTTCGGCCGACGGGCAGTTGCCCAGAACCGCCTCGCCCAGGACACCGGAGGTGGGCAGCGCTACGATGGAACGGCGTGGGGTAAAGCCGCTGCGATGAAATTCGAGCAAATTGTTCTGGATCGTGGCATTATTCAAGGTCTCATTAGCGACCTGATAGGGAATAGTGAAAGGCATGATCATGGAGTTGCCGTAAAATCCCATTACACGGTTTTCGATGCAGTTGAGCAACGGGACATCTTGGGTCTCGTCCGCGACACCGCCAGCCGGAACGCCAATGGTGAAACCCTCGAGCATCATCGCCCGCTCTTCCGGTGACATCGAGAGCCACACCGTCTTGGAATAAAATACGGTGTTACGCACAACATGCTGCACCATCTGCTCAATCTCTAGCAATTGGGAGTAGCGCAGCACCGGTGCCAGTTGCATTGCGGGTATCGGGAAGGGATCCGGCGGCAGTTCCTGACGCGAGGCCGAGGAAAGGTAGTTGTGCACATAGGTCTCCTCCGAACCTCCGCTGACCGAATTGATTTTGGCATCGAATTCCCAAATCAATGGACCACCGATCTCCTGTTCCAGTTTCTTCGGCACGAGATGCACCGTGCCGCTGATCATGTGATCAGGCGGTGTTTGCGGCATTTCAATGCCAAAGAGGGCGTGCAACAGGGCCCAAGCCTGAACATCGGGATTCACCAGATCATAATCAAAGCGCTGGAATTGCCGGATGATCTCAAATCCGATGATCTCATTCCGCGCCAGCGAGGCCGGTATGGCCAGAGCCCCTCTGAGTGTACATGGTTTGTTATTTCTTCGCTCCCGCAGATTGGCGATCAGGGCGTCTTCGGTCGGGAATGATTTATCAGGATTCCCCCATACCTCCGGAACCGGCTCGACGGGGCCGGTGAGCCGGACTGGCCCCAGCCGTGTTCCGCGTTTGGTAATGGCGCGAACCATGATATCTTCAAATGGCAAGAAGGTGCCGCTGAGAGTGAAATTGATGACATCCTCCGCCGCGCTTCCCGCCGGTTGGAACTGGGCAATCGGATCGCTGGCGAACTGCCGCAGCAGGGTCAGGCCATTCTGGTAGCGCCTCGGCAGCCAGCGCTCCAGAATATCGATATGTTTGAGAATCTGGCTGTAGCGGGTCAGAATCTCGGAGCGCGTATCCACCGAGGTGGTATAATCAAGGGTCATTGGCTGATAGGGCGGCAGAAAGCGGACCACTTCCAGGGGCACGAGGCAGACCAGGGTAATACCTTCGATGGCGGTGGAAAGCTCGAATAACCGCTGTACTTCCCAATATTGTAGGGTCAGGGCTCGGGTATGATTATGGTTGGTAATGACCTTGGTGGTGACATTCATCGATTCTGAAGCCATAGCCAGACGCATGCTGGTGCGCAAAGCTCTACGCCGGGCTGCCGCCGAACGTTCGACACTGGTGTGTACGTTTTCGGCCGCTTCAGAGGTATAGGTGCGTTGTCCCTCCAGCCAGCTGGAGGAAGAACCGCTCGAGGAAGAGCCGCCGCCGCCGATGCTGAAAAGTCCAAGATCCAGCCCCCAACCGCCGGAATCCGACGAGCTGCTGTATTTGCTGCCGCCACGCTCCACTTCGCGAAACGCGGAACGGAAGGTGGCGTCGGTCGATGCATCGGTCTCTTGTTCGAATGCAGCGCTTTCCTCGACAGATAAAGTCTCGCTGTCCCTGATGGTGCTCACATCGCGCCGCTCAAAGATGGCCACGCGCTGCTGTTCTCCCGGGGCGAGCGGCAGGGAGTAGACCAGATTTCCCAGAGTCAGGCCTTTCGGGGTCCACATCTGAGCCATGTGGACCAAATAACCCAATCCGAGAGTGCCTGCCATTGCAACCGTCTCCCAGGGCGAAACAATATTGCCGGATCCCACCCCGATCAACTGATCACGGAAGCCATCTACGCTGACCGGCTGATCCACGGGCACCCGGTCGACATAGGAGACCTGGGATTCGGTATCTTCCGAAAGGGGATAGTAGTCGGGAATCGGGTAGTATCTTTTGGCATCCTTTTGCCCTTTCTGCATGATGACGGGATTGAGGATGCTGGTGCGCGGCTCCACCAGGCGGACGAAGACTGTATAGGGAAACCGATCCACACTGACGTTGCTGCTGTAGACGGAATGGCAGCCGGATTCGCCCATGGCGACTTTGGGAGTGGATGCGGGGGGCGTCTCATCACTCCCAGCTATGGATGTATAGTCCTGGGCTGGCAGAAGCGCCTTGAGCTGCCCCACAATGCTGAGGGGCAGAGGTTCAAGTTTCTCGGGGAGTCGGATATCAGCGAACAAGCCATTATGTGCTACATCTTTATCTCTCAGCGTAAGGGTCTGACTTTTATTGGCACCTTTGATAGTCAGGACGATGCCGCCGTCCGGGAACCTTAAGGAACTGGGCAACGCCAAATTCAGATCACCATCCTTGTTGGTGATGGCGATTTTTGGGGAAGGCGCTTTAATTTCGGCGATCACCTGGAGAAACGCTGCGCCGCTGCCATCGGGCTGAAGTATCCGGCCAAAAAGCTGGGTTGGCAACCACCGTACTGCCAGCAATTCATTGATTTGCTGGAAATGCGCGTTTACCTGGGTGAGTTCGAAATGGAAGCGGCTGACGGCCTTCATGCGGCTGTTCCACAACACCGCCTTGTCGGTCAGGACTTTTGCATTCAACTGATCGACAGCCCGGACGACACGCCGGGCGGATCTCTGCGTGGTCTTTGCCGTGACACTCGCTGCTGCATTGATGGCCGCTTCTATCTTGCTGCTTTCAGTTCTCACTGCAGCCGGAGTGATCGTTTTCTTCGGTCTGGGCATGGACTGCCTCCACTGGATAGTGAAATGGACACCAGAATTTGGGCATGTTTTCAGAATATAAACTTATCGTCCGTATAAAGGCAAATGGAGTGCCAGCAGGCCAGGCCGATCGGCTTGTGATCGATTCCTTAATAATATAAATAAAAATAAAAGTTAAGGTGGAAACCACTAGGGGGGATACAGCACAGCGTAGTGATCAGATCATGGTAAGAATACCATGATCCATGGCAAATTCACCAGCGGGGTGATCTGATGCGGTACTTTTGCATCTTTTGATAAAAATTCTTGGGATCGATGCCGGCGATCCGGGCCGCTTGGGCGACCACGCCATGAGCTCGCTCAAGGGTCGTCTCTACATAGTCCCGTTCGAAACGCTCAACGACCGCTCTTTTAACCAGGGCAAAACCGTTGGCCGATCGGCCTTTGCCGGTACAATCCTCAGGAACCAAGGATTCCGGCAGATGATGCAGCTGGACTTCAACTCCTTCAGCCATGACGGCGGCGCGCTGCATCAAATTCTGCAGTTCCCGGATATTCCCGGGAAAGTCATGGTTCCATAGCAACTCCTGCACCGCCAGACTGATGGGCAGGGGGGGCTTCCCGAGCTGCTTGCGGTAGCTTTTAAGATAGTGTTGGGCCAGAAGGAGGATATCCTCCCGTCGCTCACGCAGCGGTGGAAGATAAAGATAAAGGATATTCAGCCGATAGAAAAGGTCCGAACGGAAGGCCCCCTGTTTGACCAAGCTTTCCAGATGTTTGTTGGTGGCGACGATAATCCGCACGTCGCTCTTTTTAATTTCGTTACTTCCGACCGGGGAATACTCTCCCGTCTGCAGGATACGCAGCAGTTTGACTTGCAGCCCAGGACTCATTTCGCCGATTTCATCGAAAAAAATGGTGCCGCCGTTGGCGGTTTCAAACCAGCCCTTTTTGTTTTGCACCGCTCCGGTGAAGGCACCTTTGATATGTCCGAAGAGCTCGGATTCCAGCAGGGTTTCTGTGAGGGCACCACAATTGAGCGAGACGAAGGGCTTGTCCCGGCGGCGGCTGTGATCATGCAACGCTCTGGCTACCACTTCCTTCCCCGTGCCGCTTTCGCCCTCGAGGATAACCGTGGCAGGTGTGTCCGCAACCTGATCGATGAATTTACGCACCTTTTCTATCTGTGGGCTGGTACCAATGATGGAGGGATCGGCTGAGAGCATGCGCGGATGATGCTGGCTGTCCCGGACTTGAACGCCCAGTTCCTTCTCCTGCAACGACCGGGCCAAGGGCGGAGCGATCAGGGATGCAAAATCCTGCAGAATGGCAGGGCTGCTCTGGATAAACTTCGCTCCACACGACCGATTATCTGTATACAGGATGCCGATACAGGAGGATCCGAGCAGGATCGGCAGGCAGGCGGCAGGACCAGTCCACTGCCCTTGCATGCCTGGCAATGCTTTATGGTGCTCCATGGTCCTGTCGCATTGCAAGTACTCTGCATTTCTGCTTTTACGGACGTGATGAATAAGGGACCAGGGAATGCTGGATTCGGATTTATTATCCGGTATGATCTGCAAGCTGCGGGTTTTTGTATAGAGGATGTTACCGGCAGGGTTCAACACGATCACGAGGCCGCGCTCCGAATTGATCAATGTGATGAGTTCATCTAGAAGGGTGTCGAGGATATCGTCGATAGAGGATCGGGAAGCGATCAATCGGGAAAATTCGAATAAGAAACGATAGCGCAGATAAGCTTCATACAACTCCTGATCGGTGCCTTCGAACAACTCGGTGGAAATCGGCTGATTATGGAATACTTTATCACCAGGATGAGTGTGAAACTGATTCAAAGGATGCTCAATCATACCCTTCCCTCCACCGCCAATGCCACTTCTTGACCTCGAAACGGTAATCAAGCCGGCCGGCGCCGCTTGTCACCGGCCGAAACTCTGCGGAAACTTCGATCGGGGTTGGTGTTCGTCAGAAGATCAGGCTGAATGGGGGTGATGAGGGGGACCGAAGATGGATCGGGGCGTCTAATGTACTGAAACCGGAGCCTTTTCGTCTGCAAATGGACCTTTATGAAGGTCAACTAGTGTAATATAATCAAATATCGCCCTCCTGTCAAATATATTTTGTCATTTTAATCACATTTGCCGGATAAATCCCGTAATAAAGCACTTGTAAATGACAAAGAGGATGAATATTTTTATTGTACCATGTATTGAAAAAGGAGGTTTTTATGAAATTACTCCGCTTTATTCCCGCAGTCTTACTCTCCATACTGGTTTCCTTGTCCTTCGGCCAGCAAGAGTCTCCCCTCATCAAAAAACTCCCCGCTCCCGACAGGACCGGCGGCAAACCGCTGATGCAGGCCCTCAACGAACGTCACTCCACGCGCAGCTTTAGCGAGCAGAAATTGCCCGAGCAGACCCTCTCGGACCTGCTCTGGGCGGCCTTTGGCGTCAACCGCGCCGACGGCCGGCGCACCGCCCCCTCCGCCCGCAACTGGCAGGAGATCAGCCTTTACCTGGCGATGGCCGACGGCGTCTACCTCTACGATGCCGCTGCGCACGCCCTGCAGCGGGTCAGCAGCGAGGATGTGCGCAAGTTGACCGGAATGCAGGATTTCGTCGTGAAAGCACCGCTCAACATCGTCTATGTAGCCGACACCCAAAAAGCTGGTGTCAAACCCGGCGATGACAGCGCCCTCTTCCTCGGGGCGGACTGCGGCTTTATCGCCGAAAACGTCTATTTGTACTGTGCCTCGGCGGGGTTGAATACCGTGGTGCGCGGCATGGTCGGGCGGGAAGCCCTGGCGGCGGCCCTGAAGCTCGAGCCGCACCAAAAAATCCTGCTTTCGCAGACGGTTGGCTTGCCCGCACAATAAGCGGCTCAGGGCGCGTGCGAAGCGGTATCGCCGCTTGTTCAGGAAGGCGTTTTCTCCTGCGGCTCCTGCACCTGAGGCGGATCCCATCCGACAACCGAGCCCGCCTTGACCCTGACCAGGTAGGGCGAAAGGGTGGCCCCGGGCAGAGTGCGCACGTGGTCTTCAAGCTTGATCACCCCCAGCCCGGTGCCGGCCCCGAGGGTGCAGTGCGAGCCAATCTCCACCAACCCGAAACGGAAACGGCCGCAGCCCTCATAGGCGTGGACGGTGAGGCGCGAAAAGGCGCCGATGAGGGTGTTGTCGCCGATGAAGATCAGCTCAGGCCGGAAATGATCGAGCCAGACGAAGATCATGATCTCTGTATTACGGCCGATATGCGCACCCATCCAGCGGTAAAAGCGGTTCTTGAAAGGCGACCCTTTGAGCAGCATCGACAGCGCCACCTGCAGGAAGAGCAGGACGCGGCGTCCCAGCGGTACGTTGAGCACGCGCCAATTGATGGCGTTCTTTTCTTCCGGCGCTCCCAATCCGCTGATGGTATAATGGTGCTTGATCGGGGTGAGAAAAGCTGCAAGATTCTGCCGGCCTTCAGCGGTGGCCGGATTCAAGGTGTTGACGTCGACGCCCTTCCCGCCCGAGCTCTTGCTGATAAAAACGGTCCGCCCTTTCTTGCGCCCGAGCTTGATGGCGCGCGCGATGAGTTCGGTGGTGACCATCTTCATCACCTCCTCCGGACTCTTGTCACGGTATCTTTTCATCCTGGTCCTCCCGACCTTTGCGTGGCATCGCAGAGATTCTGCCCACAAGATACGGAGCGGCCGGGCTAAAAGCAAGCTCCAGTATCCCTCTCTTCATATCGTGCAGCAAAACTGGCTGCCCGGCTGTACTTGTGGGGCATCACGTTGTTCTATCCGGTGGTCCCGTAAGGAGGAGAAAATGACCAGCTTCATTTCAATTCTCTGCCTGATTCTCGGCCTGCTGTCGTCAACAGAGGGTGCCACCCCCGTACCTCCGCAAAAACAGCCCGCTTCACCTGTCCCCGATCCGTTGATTTTTGTCCGGGTCAAGGAACCCAATGAGGGTGCCTTCACCCTGCTCATGCCCAAGGGCTGGATTTCGCAGGGCGGCATCTTTTACGTCGACCCCAATGCCACCAATGGCTATGCCAACTCGGTCGGGCCCAAGGGAAATTTCCTCGTTAAAAAGGATCAGGCCGGTACGGTGATGATTCACTGGCTACCGGATTACTGGTACTGCGATACCCGGTACAGCCCAGCGGGCCAGATGGGGCTTTTCCCGCAGGGCTCCTACTACAACGGCATGATGGTCGCCCCATGCCCGGGTGCCGCCGATTTTCTCCTCCGCTTCATATTCCCCCAGCTGCGTCCCGATGCGACCGGCTTTCAGGTGCTCTCCCGGGATCCCCTGCCCAAGGTGGTCGCCAAATACCGCCGTCAGGCCGTCGTGCCCGGAGCCTCCTATGATGCGGTGCGCCTGACTGTTCGCTACAGCCAGGGGGGCGTCCTTTACAAGGAGCAAATGTCCTGTGTCATCGAGAACCTGGGGCAGATTGCAGCCGGGATGTGGCAGAACAAGGAGACCGTTTGCGCCCGGGCCCCGCTGGCTGATTTTGCGGCTTGGGAAAAGGTCGGCTCGATGATCTACAACTCCGCCCGCTTTGATCCCCAATGGCTGGCGGCCGCAGCACGCGCTACGGCCGAGCGGACCCGCAACGCCCAAGCGACTCAGCGCTATCTCCAGGATGCAGACCGGCAGATCGTCGAACACCGTCAGCAGACCAACGCCGAGATCCGCCGTGAGGACTATCTCCTGATCACCGGCCAGGAGGATTATGTCAATCCCTATACCGGCGAGACCGAAATCCGCCCCGACGGCTGGAAATTCCACTGGGAGAATTCGAGCGGCGAAGTGATTGTCTCCAACCTCAATGACTATGATCCCAACCATGATGACGGCGTCCGGCTGGTCAAGGATTTCAAACGCAGCCAGGTGCGGCCGCGATGAAGCCAGACCAGAATGACGCCGTGCCCCGGTCCATTCCGAAAAAGGAGGTGCCATGTCCAGACGATGTGCAAGTATCGTGATATTACTCGCTGCATCTGTTTTGTTTTCACAAACCCCGCCCCAATTGGGCCAGGCGAGCCTCGATGAAGTCATCGCCGCCATGACCCCGGCGGAAAAGGTTCAGCTGCTCGTGGGCGGCGGAATGGCGGGCAATTTCGCCGGCGTCGCTGTCGGCAAGATCTACCATAACGTCCCCGGCGCGGCCGGCACCACCCAGCCGATCCCCCGCCTCGGGATCCCGGCCATTGTCCTGGCCGACGGCCCGGCCGGCCTGCGCATAGCCCCCCATCGCGACAAGGATGAGAAAACCTATTACTGCACCGCCTTTCCGGTGGCCACCATGCTGGCCTCCACCTTTGACGCCGGGCTGGTCGAGAAGGTCGGCGAGACCATGGGCAAGGAGGTGCTGGAATACGGCGTCGATGTCCTGCTCGGGCCGGCCCTCAATATCCATCGCAATCCCCTCTGCG
Source organism: bacterium (assembly GCA_035419245.1). NCBI lineage: Bacteria > bacterium. The sequence goes on from DAOLSP010000009.1 coordinate 126,078, forward strand.
GCCGCAATTTTGAGTATTACTCCGAAGACCCTCTCCTCACCGGCAAGATCGCGGCCGCCATGATCACCGGAGTCCAGAGCAATGGCGTCGGCACCTCCATCAAGCACTTCGCTGCCAATAATCAGGAGACGATGCGCACCGGCAACGACGCGCGTATGACCACGCGGGCACTGCGTGAGATCTATCTCAAGGGCTTCGAGATCGCGGTCCGCGACGCCCAGCCCTGGACGGTGATGAGCTCCTACAACCTGATCAACGGCACCTATACTTCACAAAGCCGGCCGCTGCTCACCGATATCCTGCGCGGGGAGTGGGGCTTCAAGGGCACTGTGATGAGCGACTGGTACGGCGGCAAGAGCGCCCCGGAACAGATCCAGGCGGGCAACGATCTGCTCATGCCCGGCCGCGCCGATCAGGCGATCGCCATTCTCTCCGCCCAAATCGAAAAGAAACTGGACGGTCAGGCGGTGGATACCTGCGTCCGTAAGGTGCTGCAGTTGATCCTCGAATCCCCGCGCTTCAGAAACTATGCCTTCTCCAATGCCCCGGATCTCAAGGCCCATGCCCTCGTCGCCCGTCAGGCGGCCGCGGATGGGATGGTTCTGCTCAAGAACAACAACACGTTGCCCCTGCCGCCGCAGGTGAAAACTATCGCCGCCTTCGGCAATACCTCCTACGATTTTATCTCGGGGGGGACCGGCAGTGGCGACGTCAACGAGGCCTACACGGTTTCTCTTGCCGAAGGCTTGACGGACGCAGGTTATACCCTCGACGGTGGCCTGAAAAAGAGCTACGAGACCTTTTTCCGGCTTGAGGAGGAGAAGAACAAACCGGACAAGAGCAATCCCCTGGCCGCCTTCATGCCGAAAAAACGGCCGGAGGAATTTGCGCCGGGGGCGGACTTGCTGGCAGCGACGGCTTCTGCGGCGGACATCGCCTTCATCACCATCGGGCGCACCTCGGGCGAGTTCGAGGACCGTAAACTCGAGGGCGATTTTCTCCTGACGGCAGCTGAGTCCGGACTGATCGCTGAGGTGACCCGTGCCTTTCACAAGGCGGGCAAGAAAACGGTCGTCATCCTCAATGTCGGCGGTGTGATCGAAACCGCCTCGTGGAAAGCCTTCCCGGACGCCATCCTGCTGGCCTGGCAGGGCGGACAGGAGGCGGGGCATGCCGTCGCCGATGTGCTCAGCGGTAAGGTCTCCCCCTCCGGCCGGCTGCCGATGACCTGGCCGATCCTCTATGACGATATCGCCTCATCGAAGAACTTTCCGGCACGGGTGACTCTGAGCCGGGAGGAGATGTGGGCGGATTTGATGGGGAAGGAGAAGGAGACCAAAGACCGCCGCAATATCGATTACACTCTTTACGAAGAGGATATCTACGTCGGCTATCGCTTTTTCGATACCTTCAAAAAGCCGGTTTCCTATCCCTTCGGGTACGGCCTCTCCTATACCACCTTTTCCTGCACCAGACCGGTGGTGGCCGCCGAGGCGCAGGGGTGGAAGATGACCTGCACGGTGAAGAATACCGGCAAGGCAGCAGGCAAGGAGGCGGTGCAGCTCTACGTCAGCGCCCCGGCCAAAACCCTAGCCAAACCGGCCCAGGAACTCAAGGCTTTTGCCAAGACGCGGCTGCTACAGCCCGGCGAATCGCAAGAGGTGACCTTCACCCTCTCTCCCTATGATCTGGCCTCTTTCGATCAAGTCCGTAGTGCCTGGGTAACCGAAGCCGGCTCCTACCGGCTTTTAATCGCTGCCTCCTCCCGCGATGTGCGGGCGACGGCAACCCTCCAGGTCGCCGCCGAGCAGATCGTCCGGGTCCATGACGTGATGCGCCCTGCTGAAAAAATCGCCACGATCCGCTGAAGCCTGTTTCGTGCACCGGCAAAAAAAAGCCCGCGGGAGCGCACTCCTGCGGGCTTTTATTAAAAACATTATCAGCGGAAGGTCACGCCGAAGCGGAAGGGGAAAAAGGAGGTTGCGTTGCCTTTCGTAAAGCCGGTTTTGAAGCCGATATCGGCGAAGAGGGTGGAGTGCTCCTCAATGGCGATATTCATGCCGATGCCAAGGCCGGCGCCGAGAGCCGTGGTACTGGCCCCCGGTTCGGTCCGATCCTTGCCGATCGGCCCATAATACCGGATCGCATCCTGCTGATAATGGAAGAGGCCCCCCTCCGCGAAGAGGTAAGGGACGAAACGGTTGTCCCCCTGTGGTGGAAATTTGGACTTGAAATGGAGGAAGAGGGTGCTGATGCCGGCATCGCCGCCGGTTGCGGACGATTCGATCTCCTCTTGATCGGTCAGTCCGAGGCTGCTGAAATACCCCTGAACGTCCAGGGAAAAACTGCTATAGCCGAATTCAAGGGTCAACTCGTTGCGCACCCCCAGTTCCTTGCCGATGCCGCCGCCGACAATAAATCCCGAGAGATGCGCGGTCTTGAAAAATTCCGGCGCAGCTGGGGAGGTGATGCCCATGACAATACGTCCGACGGGACGAAAGGGAAGGGCGGCGAAAGCCGCGTGGACCGCGAACAGGGTGCCGAGGAGCACAGCGGCTCCCGTTTTATGTGGGCTCATACATTCTCCTGGCTGATGATTTCTGATCCGATTCCCCGCAATCGGTTATAGAATAGCGATAATGGCTTAAAAAAGCAATCCAAAAAATGATTGCAGGAGGGTGGAGGAAATACTATATTCCACCGCTTCTATTCGAGAACGTCAAGAGCGCGATCCTCTCGAAACCGAATAGAGCGGACAAAGTGACATCGCGGCCGGGCTGATCGCGGATGGAATTTGAGATCAACTGGTAAAGAGGAAGGGAATGAAAAGAAGACGCGTACAGGCGGGCCTGCTGCTCGCCATGTTGGCGCTTGCCGGATGTGACGGACAATCCAGCAACGGCGTCCGGAACGTGCGGGCCGTCCGGGTCGAGGCGGCGCAGCCTGGAATCCGCAGCGTCCGCCAGGCGATGAGCTACAGTGGTACCATCGAGGCGGCCGAGTCGATTCCGCTCAGCTTCGCCACTGTGGGCACGGTCGCCCGCGTGCTGGTGGCCGAGGGCGATGCGGTGCGTAAGGGCCAGCTGCTCGCCGTGCTCAATGAAGAGAGCAGCCGAAATGGCTACGAGATGGCGCTCGCGACCTTGAAGCAGGCCGAAGATGCCCACGACCGTTTGCGGCCGATGTACGAAAGCGGCGGTCTGCCCGAGTTCAAATGGATCGAAGCGGAAACCAATCTGCAGAAAGCCCGTTCCGCGGCGGCCATCTCCAGGAAGAACCTCGACGACTGCCGCCTGATCGCGCCGGTCTCCGGGATGGTTGGCAGGCGGTCGATCGATCCGGGGATGGCCGCGCTGCCCAACCTTGCATCGATCACCCTGGTCCGGATCGAAAAGGTCTTTGCCAGAATTGCGGTCCCCGAGAATGAGATCGCCGGCGTCAGCAAGGGGCAGACGGCCCGAATCCGCGTAGGCGCTCTCAGCGAGGCTGAATTCAGCGGCCTGGTGGAGGAGATCGGCGTGGTCGCGGATCCCCTCGCCCACAGCTATGCCGTCCGCATCGGCTTTGCCAATCCAGGTCTGCAAGTCAAACCCGGAATGATCTGCAACGTCCTTCTTGCCGACAGCAGCCGCAGCCGCGTGCTGGTGCTTCCCGGCCGGGCGGTTCTGATTGACGAGTCGGGCCGGCACTATGTCTATGTGGCTGGTACGGACAATTTGGCCCGGCGTCGGGAAGTGATCCCCGGTGCGCTGCTGCAGGAGGGCATCGAAATCATCAGCGGGATCCATCCCGATGAATGGGTTGTGGTCGCTGGTCAGCATAAACTGGCCGATCAGATGCCTCTTGACATCAGCCGCCGCTGAGTTCTGGGGAGGCCTCATGACGAACGCGAAACGAACTCTGATCGGCTTTCTCTTGCGGTATCAGGAGGTGATTTTTCTGGTGGCCCTCCTCGCCATGCTTCTGGGCGTGGCGGCCCTTGTGCTGATGCCACGCGACGAGTATCCCCAGTTCCGCATGCCCCTCGGGATCATCGTCGGCGTCTATCCCGGCGCCTCCTCAGAAGAGGTCGAGACGCAGTTGACCGCCCGGGTGGAGCAGCATCTCTTTCAATACAAGACGGTCAACCGCGCCAAGACCTATTCTATTTCCCGCGAAGACGTGATGGTCGTCTACGTTTTCGTCGATGGATCGGAGGAAGAGCTGGCTGACTTTTGGTCCAAACTCCAGCATGGCCTCAATAGCCTGAAGGCGGAACTTCCCGCAGGGGTTCTTTCCCTGACCGCCGATAATGATTTCGGCAACACCTCGGCGCTCCTCCTTGCCGTACAATCGGAGACCAAGAGCTATAAAGAGCTCGAGATTTTTGTCAAACACTACGAAGAGGAGGTCCGCAGGATCCCCTCGATCTCGCGGATCAAGCATTTCGGCCTGCAGCGCGAGCAGATCAGCGTCTACCTCGAGGATGCCAAGCTGGCAAGCTACGGGATCAAACCCCTTCAGGTTCTCGCTGCCCTCAGGCCGCCCACCTCGGTCGCCTATGCCGGCGAGGTCAACGATGGCGAACTTACGCGGCCGATCCACATCGCCTCCTCCATGAGCAGCGAGAACGACGTCGCCAACCAGATCGTCTATTCAGATCCGGCCGGCACGATCTTGCGCGTCAAGGATGTCGCTCGGGTGGTGCGGGAATATGAGGAGCCCGATTCCTATATCCGGGTCAATGGCAATAAATGTCTGATCGTCTCGCTCGAGATGCAGCCGGGACGGAATATCGTCACCTTCGGCCGCGAGGTGAACAAGGTCACCTCCCGGTTTGCAGCCTCCTTGCCGCCGGACGTCCGGATCTATACCATCTCCAACATTCCCGATGTGGTCGCCCGGTCGATCGGCAATTTCCTCAAAGAGTTCGGCATCTCGATGCTCTCGGTCATCGCCGTCACCCTGTTGCTGCTGCCGGCGCGAGTGGCGCGCATCGCGGCGCTCTCGATCCCGGCCTCCATTTTCACCGCGCTGGGGATCATGTGGATCTGGGGACTCGATTTGCAGACGGTCTCGCTGGCCGGCCTGATCCTTGTGCTCGGCATCACCGTGGATGATGCCATGGTGGTCATCGATAACTATATCGAAAAGCTGGATCACGGAATGTCGCGTTTCGATGCGGGCTCAAAATCGGTGACAGAGCTCTTCAGCTCGGTCCTCTCGGCGACGCTGGTCATCATCTCCTGCTTCGTGCCCATGCCCTTTTTCATGTCCGGCACCGGCGAGGATTTTCTGCGCTCCCTGCCGGCGACGATCACCTTCGCCTTGCTGGCCTCACTGCTGGTGGCCGTCAGCCTTATTCCGCTGGTGAGCTATCATCTGATCCGGAGCGGCATCAAGGATCGCAAGACGCGGCGTGGCGGACGCACCTTTCTCGACCGCATGCAGTCTTTTTATGACCAGGTGGTCGATACGGCCTTCCGCCATAAAAAATGGGTCGTGGGGACCGGCCTGGTTTCGCTTCTGGCCGGCCTCGCCTTGCTCGCGACTATTCCGCAGCAGTCCTTTCCCAAGATCGAACGCAACCAGTTTGCGGTGGAGGTCTTTCTGCCGCCCGGCAGCTCCCTACAGCAAACCGACACCGTGTTGAAGGAACTCGAGACAACCCTTGCCGCCGATCCACGCATCGAACTGGTCACCTCTTTCGTCGGCGCCAGCTCGCCGCGGTTCCACAGCCTTTATTCGCCCAACTTTCCGGCCCGGCACTATGGCCAGATGGTCGTGTTGACCACCTCCAACGAGGCGACCATCCAGGTTCTGGATGAATACAGTGAAAAGCTCTATAACCGGTTTCCTCTGGCCGATATCAAATGGAAGCAGCTGGCTTTTGATATCCAGAAATCCCCTATCGAAGTGCGTCTTTCCGGCGACGACATCCCGGTGCTGAAAAAGACGGCGGAAAACGTGATGGAGATCATGCGGAGCCTCGAGGGGACCGAATTCATCCGCACCGATTATGGCCTACCCCTGCCGACTGCTGAGCTGATCCTCAAACGCGATGAAGCCGCCCGCCTGGGCTATTCCAATCCCCTGCTCGCCTATTCCTTGATGACCGGGACGGGCGGTTTTCCTGCAAGCACGGTGTGGGAAGGGGATTATCCCGTCACCGTAAAGGTCAAGGTCGACAAGAAGGTTAAATCCTCGCCGCAGGAGATCCTCGACCAACATGTGACCTCTCCCTACCTGGCCACGACTGTGCCCGTGCGCCAGATTGCCGATTTGAAGCCGGGCTGGAGCGAGGCCGAAATCGTCCGGCGCAACGGGGTGCGCACCCTGACGGTGCGCTGTGAAGTGGCGCGCCGCCTCTATCCCGCCGAGGTGTTTACCCGATTGAAACCGCGGGTCGACCGGCTGGCCCTACCGGAGGGGGTTTCGCTCGCCTATGGCGGCGACTATCAGGATACCCTGGAGAATATGACCCCCTTTTACTACTCGCTGGCGACCAGCATTGTCCTGATTTTTTTGATTTTGATGGTGCAATACAAGCGAGTCAAATCAGCCCTGCTGATCATGATGACACTGCCGTTGAGCGTCTTCGGAGCGGCTGTGGGCGTATTCCTGACCGGCTATCCCTTCGGGGTGACGGCGTTCGTCGGGGTGATCGGCCTGATGGGCATTGTAGTCCGCAATGGTGTCATCTTTGTGACCTACGCGGACGAGCTGCGCCATGAACAGGGTCTTGCTGCTGCCGAGGCGGCGATGGCAGCAGGCAAGCGCCGGATGCGGCCGATCTTTCTCACCTCGGCCGCTGCGGCAGTCGGCGTTATCCCGATGATCCTCAGCGGCTCCACCTTGTGGGGCCCGGCTGCTGCGGCCATCTGCTCCGGGCTCGTATTCGCGCTGGCGCTCTCGCTGCTGGTGTTGCCCGTGCTTTATTACTATTTTCATCGCAACGATGTGCACCCTGTTACAGAAAGTGCTGCCTCATGAAGAAAACGATGGTTCTTTCCTGCGCCGTCACGCTGATGGTTTTGAGCGCGGCCCACGGCCAGAAGACTCTCACCCTCGCCGAGAGTGTCCGCCTAGCCCTGGAAAAAAACAGCGACATCCGAAACAGCCGGTTGGAGATCGCAGCCGCCGACCAGGCCCGCGCTGCCGCCCTGACGCGCTACTTTCCCGATATCAGCGCCGGATGGCTCTATTTTGACGCCAGCAAGGCCCTGTTCGAGCTCCGCACCCCCGGCGGCAATCTCCCGGTCTACGACGGCAATCCCGTCAACCTCCTGCATCCCACCCAGTATGCCTACTTTCCCAGCAGCACCACCAGCATGCTGCAAAAGGGAGAGATCGGATATCTCGATATCCTGCTGCCCCTGTACACCGGCGGGCGGATCGTCAACGGCAACCGTCTGGCGGCGCTGGGCAAGGCCGCCGTCGAGGACAAAAGCGAACTGACCCGGGATGAGGTCGTGCTCTCCACCAGCGAACAATATTTTCGCATGCTTTCGCTCGACGAGAAGCGCGCGACCCTGAAGCACTACGAAGCCCTGCTCGATAACCTGCAGCTGCAGGTCGAGACCGCCTATGCCTCGGGCTTGGTGATGCGCAACGACCTGCTCAAGGTCAAGCTCAAACGCAGCGAGGTGCAGCTCAACCAATCCCGGCTGGAGCACGGCCGCAAGCTCGCCGCCATGTCGCTTTGCCAGTACATCGGCATCGCCTATGATTCGACGCTCTCGTTCCAGGATCAATGGCCGGCCGTAGAGGCCCCGGATCCCCTCTTCATCGATCCGCATCAGGCGCTCAGAGGGCGGAATGAATACCGTCTCCTCGAAAAATCGCTCCGGGCGGAAAAACTGCAAACGCGGATGAAGAGAGGCGCGCTGCTGCCGCAGGTGGGGATCGGCGCACGAACGATGGCCATCCATCTGGACCAGAGCGGCCGGCGGACGTTGGGCATTTTTTTCGGCTCCCTGTCGATCCCGATCTCGGACTGGATTGGCGGAATGGCCGAGCTGGAGGAGCGCCGTCTGCGCGAAAAGATCGCCGAAAATACCATGGAGAATCAGACCGGGTTACTGCTGCTGCAGTTGGAAAAGGCCTGGCAGGATCTGGCCGATGCGTATCAGCAGGTACTGCTGGCTGAAGAATCCCGGCTGCAGACCGGGGAAAACCTCAAGGTCAATGAGACCAGCTATCAGAACGGCCTGACCACGCTCTCCGACCTGCTCGAGGCGCAGGCCCTGCAGCAGCAGGCGCTCGATCAGCTGACCGAGACCAAGGCCGATTACCGGATCAAAAAATGCCGGTATCTGCAAATGACCGGGAGGTCCGGCGAAACCTATTGACCACCTGCGGAACGGATTGAGAACTCTCGCTATTCAGAGCTATCGGGAGAAGGGCAGATATTGCAGACGCGTATCAATCCGTCTGCAGCCTTTTGATCAGGGTGTGGTGCACTCGCTTCTTGATAGCCCTGGATGGACGCTTTTCATTTTGGAGAATAGGATGAAACAACTGTTTTTACGGGCATTTTCTCACCCCAAGTCTTCTCGTTGTAAAGGTTACCCCCGGCTGGGATTCGGCTTTTGGCGGGTATCAAGGTAAACTCGTTGCGGCAGCAGGGGAGTGGTTTTATAAATCCGCTTGAAAAAGTCAAAGCGAATGCTTATCTTTAAAGGTTCGCGGGCCTGTAGCTCAACGGCAGAGCAACGGACTCATAATCCGCAGGTTGTAGGTTCGAAACCTACCAGGCCCACAGATAAAAGCCTCACCGATATTTTGGCTGGAGGCTTTTTTTATTCGATTGCCCATAAGATTGTGCCTTGAATCCTTTTGTTGATGGACGCGTGCTGCTGCAGGACGGATTCAGCTCTTTCAAGTCACTGACCCTCAGGGAAATATGGTCCCGGTTGTTGGGAATATGCTTGATTCCGGCAGTACGAATGAGTAATTTACAAACAGGTCATCAAAGCCGATGACCAAAATATAGCTGGGGAAACCTGCACCGTGACACTACTTATCCCCTCTCACCAGGCGACCTGGGGGGATTACGACCGGGACGGCTGGGTCGATCTGCTGATCGCGAATACCGCGGAAGATCGCGCGAACATCCTTTATCATAACAATGGGGATGGTACCTTCAGCGATGTGACGTTTGCCGCAGGCATCAGCGGACCCGCTTACACGAGAGCGGCCATTTGGGGGGACTATAATAATGATTCCTGGCCCGATATCTATGTCCATGACATCCAAGAATCTGTATTATATACCAACAGCTGCGGCGGTCTCTTCTGGCATGCCAACCAGCCTTCAGCTTTGGATGGATTCAACGATGGTCTGGCTTGCGCCTGGCGCGATATCGATAATAACGGATTTCTGGATTTGACGCTCGGGGCGAGGGATGCCTCCATGCGTCTCCTGATCAACCAAAACGGCCTTTTTGATCTCGACCATAGTTTTTTTCCTGGGACTATTCCGCGGAACAACCGCGGCTCCACCTATTTCGATATCGACAACGACGGCTACCCGGATCTGTACAGTAAAGAACACTATGGCAAGGAATATCTTTTTAAAATCAGCAGCGGTACCAGGTTCATTGACATTACCGATGAGGCCGGATTTACTTCTGGAAGCAATGGCGGCAACGCCGTGTGCGCGGATATGGATAACAACGGCGACATGGATCTGGTTGCCGCGCAATTTGACCCCCATCGATTGTTTTATTACGAGAATGTCCTGGAGGTCATCAATCCTTCCAGTCATTGGCTGGATGTTGAATTGACCGGCACGCAAAGCAACCGGTCCGGTATCGGCACCAGAGTGATCGTGTTTGCCGGTGGTTCCCTGCAAATGCAGGAAAAAACCTGCAGTGAGAGTGGCATTACGCAAAGCACGCCTAGGCTGCACTTCGGTCTGAAGGACTATACCAACGTCGACAGCCTCATTCTCTATTGGCCTTCCGGCATCCGGCAAAAGGTCGGAGCCACGGGCGCAAACCAGATTGTGACTATCCTCGAAGATGGGCCGAATGTCGGTGTGGAATATAGCCGGAATCAGAATTCCAGTCCGGAGGCATTTACGCTGCGAAATTTCCCCAATCCGTTCAATCCGACCACCCGTATTAAATATACCCTTCCGTCAAAAAGTTATGTGTCATTAAAAATATTCAATTTGAAGGGAGAGTTGAAAAGGACTCTGGTGGAAGGTGAGGTGGGACCTGGTGACCAATCCGTGCAATGGGACGGATCGGACGAATCAGGGAGAATGGTACCCGCAGGAATTTACCTTTGCCAATTGAAAAGTGAATCATCTATTAAATCTATCCGAATGCTATTTCTTAAATAATGGTGTAGGGGGAAGAGCCACAGGCTATTAACCCACACCGTGGTGGATAGAACCTTTTATTAAAACAACACAAACTTCTTGTTTCGCATTGACTTTTAATTTATACTTAAGAGACCACAGAATGGCGCAATAAGGCCGGTCATCGCAGGAACGGAAAGGCATGATGTAAATATCCATGGGATAGATACATGATGCCTTTTTTGTACATCCAGAGGTTCTGTATATCCGGAATGTGCAATCGTATCGAGCAGGAGACTGGAAGAAAGATCACGGTTGGAAAGATATCCCGACCGAACGAAAAACAGCTCGAAAGAATGGAGGTGATTCCATGAACTCCCTAAAAGTACTTTCAGCATGCTGTTTCATCCTGGCTCTCACACCTGCGATATTGGCACAGGCAGACCTTTACTTTGGCCCCGCAGCTGGAAGTCAGACGTATTCTATCACTTCACCCGTCAGCTGGAGCGTCACGGATAATGCATCATGGCTTACGGTTTCACCGACCAGCGGCTCAGGTAACGCTGTGGTTACAGTAACCGTGACCGCCAACACGTCAACCAGCTCGCGCACCGGAATCATCACGATATCAGCTGGTGGTTATTCCGGGCAGGTTACCGTTAGGCAAGCTGGAGTGATCTTGTCCGCTTCACCAACGAGTCTGGCATTTGGCTCCGGTTCTGAGAGCAAGAGCATTGCACTCCAGGCCAATGTCAGCTGGAGCGTGAGCGATGACGCCGACTGGGTTACCGTTGCTCCAACCAGCGGCACAGGAGATGCCACCCTGACCGTAACCGTAGCTGCCAATGGCTCAGTCAACTTGCGAAGCGCAACCCTCACCCTGGCAGGAGGCGGCATCACTACAACCGTTTCATTGATGCAAGGCGGCGTAACCCTCACGGTATCGCCGACATACCTGAATTTTGGCACCCGCGCTGGCAGCTCGACCATTTCGATCCACACCAGCTATCCCTGGACCGTGAGTGATGACACGGCATGGTTGACAGTTTCACCCGCGAGTGGCGCCGGCGAGGCCACCGTAACAGTGACCGTGACGGACAATCCTTTAAACAGTTCGCGTATCGGGACGGTGACCGTGTCTGGTGGGGGCATCACTGTGAGTATCATGGTAACTCAGGATGGCATCGGGTTAGTGGTATCACCCATGAATGTGTTTTTGGCTGCTGGCTCGATAACCATCCCGGTTTTGGTCGAATGCAATATTGACTGGATCGTAACTTCATTCTCCCCGTGGATTTCCATAACACCGGCAAGCGGATCGGGCAACACTACGCTAACTGTTAATATAACTGCAAATACATCGACAAGTCCTCGAAGCGGAACGTTCGCCGTGTCGGCCTGGAGTATTATCAGGACCATTTCGATCACACAATCCGGAGCTGCCCCGATCCTGGATATATCTCCGGACAGCATATTCTTCGGGCCTTATGCTGGAGACAGCCCTATACTTGCGATCAACTCCAATACAACCTGGAGCGTGACGGACGATGCCATATGGCTGTCTATCTCGCCGGCCAGCGGTTCCGGCATTGCTACCGCGACAGTAAGTGTGTCTGCAAACACTCAGGAACTTACTCGATCCGGTACCATCATGGTCTCAGGAGGGGGCATAACCAGGTCCGCTGTGGTCCTGCAGGAAGCTCCCATTCTGACGGTATCATCAGACCATCTCGACATGGGCAGCAGCGCTCAAAGTAGTTCATTTTCTTTGATTTCCAACTTGAACTGGCATATCGTGGATGACGCTTCCTGGATCACCGTTTCGCCGGTAAGCTATATGGGAATGAATCCGACTACGGTAACCGTGACTGTATCGGCGAATGAAACAGGAAACGATCGCAGTGGCACGATAACGGTATCCGGCGGCGGGATAAGCCGGTCAATAACGGTTACACAGTTCCGCAATCTCTTTTTCACCGTATCGCCAGGGAGTCTTGCTTTTGGACCGGAAGCTGGCAGCCAGACATTGGATATCGCCTCGAACACCAATTGGAGTATTTATAGCGACGGCGAATGGATTACTGCATTACCGACAAGTGGTTCGGGCAGCCGTTCTGTGATGGTAGCCGTGACAGCCAACACGTCTACCCTGACACGCAAAGCAGCGCTTTATGCTAGCGGCATGATGGGAAGTGGTGTCAGCAGGAGGGAAGTAAGGATCCAGCAACAAGGAATGAAAATCGGTAACCAGTGCGCCGGATATGCCCTGGAGTATGACGGCAAAGATGATTATGTCGATTGCGGCAACGACAGCAGTCTTGCCTTTAAAACCGAGTTCACTCTGTGTGCCTGGATTTTCAGAAAATTCGATTCCGGCGATTGGGAAAGGATCCTGGCAAAATCTGATGACAGAGAGTACGATTACTGGCTGCAATTAAAACCCTATGAGCATTCAGCCAGCGGTGGCATTGTCCTGCAAGAAGGAGCCCAAACCAGACATCTGGACGGCATCCAGGGGACTCCGGTCCCGCTGAATCAATGGGTGCATATCGCTGTTGTCTATGATGGTAACAGGCTGTGCGCCTATAGGAACGGAGTCCAGGACAAAAGCCGGGCGATCTCAGGGCTGCTACGGACCTCCAGCAAACCGGTATTTATCGGCCGCCTGCAAAACAGTTATAATTTTACCGGATTGATCGATGAAGTGGCCCTTTGGAATCGTGCGCTATCCTTGCAGGAAATTCGCGAGAATATGCACTGCAAGTATCCTTCGGATACCGCCCATCTGCAAGCGCATTGGCACTTTGATGAAGGGGATGGCCCTACGGTGAAGGATCAGACGATTCATCAAAACCACGGGACCATTCATGGTGCGGCATGGCGCGTTTCCACCGTCCCTGTTTCGTCAGGAAAAAGTCAAACGATGATCGTTGATGCGGCTGGTCCGGTAAAATTCAAGGAGGCGAATCTTTGTCTGAAGGTGAACGACAAGAACAAAACCGATACCCTGGTTGTCAGCGAACTCACCTGCGTGCCGATGGGTCCTTCTCCGGTTGGGCTGATTTATTACGATTCAACCCAGTACTGGATTTTCGAGAAATATGGTCCCGGAACATTCAACGCCGATTTCACCTTCGCACTGTATAAAAAACTGCCAGGTCCTCATGATGAGAAACAGCGCCAATCTCTGGTACTGCTTCATCGTCCCGCCCAGGATGATGGCAATTGGACACCGTTGGCCCAGGCCGCTGCTGCAACCAGCGATTCTGTCACTTTCAGAGGCATTTCGGTCACAGGACAGTTTGCCATTGGTACCAGCCATCTCACCAAGGCTGAGGATGGCTTTGCCGAGGCCCTAAAGGGTTGGGAATTCGGCCTGGCAGGCAATTATCCCAATCCTTTCAATTCCTCCACGACCATAGAATTCAGGCTTGCGAAAGAGATGTTCGTCACCCTGAAGGTCTTTAATCTGAAGGGCCAGCCTGTCGCCACGCTCGTGGAGCAGCAGCTTGCGGCTGGGATTCATAGGTCGAAATGGGATTCCGGCGCCTTGGCAAGTGGCATTTATGTCTACCGGCTGCAAGCGGGTGCGTGTTCGAAAAGCAAGAAACTCATTATCATGCGATAGTATCAAATGACCATAGGAGGGATTAAGGGGAAGGTTTTTCAAGGCATTA